>NZ_DJTA01000022.1:295460-388190 GCF_002440335.1 Sphingobacterium sp. UBA6320
AAGGCTCTCTGCTTTTAGTGTATGCCACTATTTCCACATTCGTTAAAACAGTAAGGGAAGGAGTTTATTTTATTTTTGGAGCGTTTATTTTAAGAATTTCTTGAGGTCTTCGTTGTTTCCATATAACGCCAATATATCACCGTCTTGAATGATTGTTTTAGGATCTGGTATACCGTGTAAGACAGTGGAAACCATTTTATTTTCTCCGAATATATTTTTTTGTTCGGTTTTCTTAATAATGGTCAGGACCAGTATACTGAACTTTTCTCTAAATCCAATTTCCAAAATATTTCTACCTACATATTTTTTAGGCGCCACCGCTTCAATGATACTATAATTTGCATTCAGCTCAAAGGATTCGATAAGTCCGTTCAAACATAATTTTTTTGCCCATCGTTCGGCGGTTTCTTCTTCTGGATGCACAATTTCGCTAACGCCAATAGCGGTAAGAACTTTTTCATGAAGTGGATTGATCGCTCTACTAATAAGGCGTTTTACAAAATGATTTTTACATAGTGCAGTTACCATTATATTAGCCCCTTCGTTTTCCCCAATTGCCACGATTACTATATCCGTATTTTTCAGCGGGAGACTTGTAAATGCAGTTTCGTCTGTTGCATCAATACAGATGGTATTGGTGATCTTATCTTTTAGCATATTGACCTTTTCCATACGGTTGTCAACACCCATGACCTCATTGCCTTGTATTGTTAATTTCTCTGCTAGAGATGCGCCAAAACTTCCTAATCCGATTACGATAAATTTCATATATTATATAATAGTCATTTCTTCCGTTGGATAACGGTAATTTGTAAATTTAATCTTTTTGAATACTGATACCAGTATCGACAGCATGGTTACTCTTCCGATAAACATAATCGTAATGATGACCAACTTACTTGCTGTACTTAGCCCCGCTGTGATCCCCAAAGTTAGACCGACGGTACTATAAGCTGAAAAACATTCAAAAGCAATATCTAAAAGATTCAGTTTAGGATCGAAAGTTGCAATTAGAAATACGCCAATACCAATGACCAATAAAGAAAGCGTCATGGCAGCAAAAGCTCTTCTAATAGTGCTTTCTGATATTTCGCGTTGAAATACCTCAATTCTATCTCTGCCTTTTGCTAATGATATAAAGTTAAAGATTGCCAATGCAAAGGTACTTGTTTTGATACCACCTCCCGTAGAATTTGGAGAAGCTCCGATCCACATTAACAAAATGATCAATAGGGTGGAAGAAAAGTACAGCTCATGAAAATTAATGGAATTGTAGCCAGCTGTCCGTGGAGTCGTTGCGGTAAAAAGGGCCGTTACGATTTTGCCCACTCCATGATGTGCAGCTAGTACATGATCATATTCTTTAATATATAGAATTAAAGTACCAATTACGATAAGTAAAAAAGTAGTAATCAGATTCACTTTACTATTAATCGTTAGTACCCGAGGAATGTAATGATCTTGTTTTTTTGTGATCCACATGATCATTCGGTTAAGAAGATGTTTTAAGTATTTGACTACATTAATAACGATCGGAAACCCAAGACCACCAAATACGAATAATAGGATTATAATTACTTGTAGTGGATAGTTATAGAGATAAGGAGTTTCCATCATCCCCAATGGTAATGTCGAAAAGCCTGCATTGCAGAAAGATGAAATGGAGTGAAATACCGCAAAGAAAATACGGTGCTCCCATTGTGGTATCAGCGTACTATCCAATGTTGTATAAATCAATAGAGCTCCAACTCCTTCCACGATAAAGGTGATCAATAATATTCGTTTTAGCATCGTAAATACTTCTCCGACTCGCTCGGCATTCATAAAGTCTTTGGTTGCTAATTGATTTTCATAAGAAGAACCCCCTTTGAAAAAAAAACTGAAATAACTGGAAAAAGTAAGTATACCCAATCCTCCAGCCTGTATGAGCATCAAGATAATGATCTGTCCAAATAGCGTAAAATGACTGCTGGTGTCCACAACAATTAGTCCTGTAACACACACTGCGCTAGTAGATGTAAATAGGGCATCTATGAAAGAAAGATCCTTATTGAGTGAAATGGGCAGCATTAACAATATTGTTCCACCAAGGATTAACATCATAAAACTTAATATAAAAAGCTGGGTAGGGGTTAAAGTGGATCGTTTCAAATAAGAGTGCTTCATTTCAAGAATTTGGAGGAAATCAGTCACAAATCTATAAAATTATGTCCAATTATACTTTTCTTTTTTAGAATATAAAGAGTTGCTGTAAAGTGAATACTTTTATTTCTATTTACATGGTTATAAAGTTTACAGAATATGTTATATTGTATTCAAAATAATCCTTTTTATAAGGTACGTAAGGTCATAAAAAACATATATTTTGAATAAATTACAAGAGTTTTTAAATCTGCATCAAGGAGAGGATCAGAAGGATAAGGTCTTAGAGAATGTAACGGCTAATATTTCTTTTCGTGGAGCTAATTTATGGATATTGGCATGTGCTATTGTGATTGCATCAGTAGGGTTAAATGTCAATTCTACAGCGGTTATTATTGGAGCAATGTTGATATCACCGCTCATGGGACCTATAGTTGGTGCCGGTTTTGCTTTGGGAACATATGATTTTGGATTATTAAAAAAATCCTTAAAAAACTTAATCATAGCGACGCTAGTTAGTTTAATAGTGTCGTTTATATATTTTTCTCTTAGTCCTTTTAAAGAAGCTCAATCCGAGTTACTTGCGCGGACATCTCCTAATATATACGATGTATTGATTGCATTTTTTGGAGGTATGGTGGGGGTTATCGCAATCACTAGGGTAGAGAAAGGAAATCCGATACCTGGCGTAGCTATTGCGACTGCATTGATGCCACCGCTGTGTACAGCAGGTTATGGGCTGGCCATCGGCAGTCTATCTTATTTCGGAGGTGCTATGTATCTCTATATGATCAATTGCTTTTTTATCTGTATATCGACTTTTCTTATTGTCAAATTTCTAAAATACCCTAGCGTCAGTTTTTTAAATGAAGGGAAGAAAAAGCGTATTACAAGAACGATTACCTTGTTAATTTTGGTGATGATCATTCCTAGTTTTTATTTGGCATATGCTTTATTGCAACAGAAGAAGTTTACACAACAAGTCAATAGTTTTATCCAAAATGAACTTGTAGAAAAGGGATATACCTTGATTTATGAAAAAACACAGTTTAACAGTCGTCCCAAAAAAATCGAACTCGCTTTTTTGGATAAGAAATTTTCAAAATCTGAGCTAGTTGAACTCAAAAGTAAACTCGATCTATATCACATTAATAATACAGAATTGCTGATCCGTCAAGATAGTACTGATTTGAAGCGTGATATATTAGCTGAAATCAGTAGGCGTTCGGAAAATGTATCGGAAAAAGATATCGCTATTCAAAATCTTCGAAAAGAACTTGCAACTTATAAGTTTGATGATCAGGAATTAATTCAGGAAATAACAACGTTATTTCCAACGTTAACTCCTTTTTCGATCGGAAAGCAGCTAGCGGTGAATACCGTTGATAGTACCAAAATGGAAACGATATTATTTTATAATAGCAAAGAAAAACTAGATAGTAAAGAGCTCGCAAAACTTAAAAATTGGTTGAACATCAAAATTAAAGGTTCCGATATTAAGATATTGAAGGGAGTGTAGCATTGAAAGTACTCGTCCAGTATCAACTACTGGACGAGTACTGTAGAGACAATTTTTAAATCGAATGTTTAGTCACCTTTTCTAAATTTGTTATTTACATATTGGTTAAATCTATATGGCACATTTTACTTCTGTTCTAAAAAAAGACGATGCGAACTGATGCTATTGTTAATCCTGATCTTTTAGATTGCTACCTATGAAAATCTCGTTTTTTTCATGTGATGATAAGGATAGAAAACGTTGATATTGTTTGAGAAAATCACTAATAATCTCATTTTTGGTAAAATATTGAATATCATATCCCTGACGTTCATCTCCAAAATAAGTCATAGGAACATGGGTTTTCATTGTACCGATTTCTGGTGCATTTTTTTCCTCAAGTAAGAAGTCTGATATTTCTTCAAGTTGGCTACCGACCCCACATTGAAAATCAGTCATAGCATCGTGTTTTATTTCAATTTCTACAGATGAAGGACTACTTAATATAATTTTCTCACGATAAAAAAATCAATAGTTGCATTATGCTATGGTTTTAACATTGATGGAGAATGCTTCTGATTTAAATGCTTCCGAAGATCATCTGATGCAGGCAGTTCAAAAACCTCTAGATCAAAATACTTAATAGCGGCAAATAGATGATCGAAAATATCGGACATGGTATCCTCAAAAAATGACCATTGTGTTCCTTTTGTAAACATATAAAGTTCCAAGGGAAGTCCATGTTCATTGGGAGCTAATTGACGAACCAATAATGTCAACTGCTGATGAATATCTGGATTTTGCACGGCATAAGCTTTAATGTAGGCTCTGAATAATCCAATATTGGTCATCCTTCTACCATTTACAAGAACCGTGGGGTCTACTTTGTTTTGTTCGTTGTACTCTTTTATTTCTTTTTCCCTTTTTTCTATATAAGGAGCTAAAAGTCCAATTTTTTTAAGCTCTTGGATTTCTTCATTGCTGAGATAACGAATCGTCGATATTTTGATGTTGATAGATCTCTTGATCCTCCGACCGCCACTTTCTTGCATACCCCTGTAGTTTTTGAAGGAATCACTGAGTAATGTATAGGTCGGTATCGTGACGATCGTTTTATCCCAGTTTTGTACGCGGACATTGTTCAGATTTATTTGTAGGATATCGCCATCGACCCCATATTTTGGCATTTCTATCCAGTCTCCCACGCGAACCGAATCGTTTGCTGACACCTGTATGCTCGCTACGAATCCGAGTATGGTGTCTTTAAAAACCAACATCAATATAGCAGATGCAGCTCCGAGAGAGACCAGAAATGACCAAGGAGAGTTGCCTGTAACTGCAGAAACAATAAGAGTTCCAACGACAAAGATTAGGAAGATCTGCAATACTTGGAGATAACTATCAACAGGCTTATCCAAAAATGCTTTTGAAGAACGCAATATATCTCTCAAAGTTTTTAATAGCGCATTTGCTACACCGTAGATAGCAAAAATCATCAGTATTCCGAGCAGTTTGGTAATGATATCGATGAATGAAGGGAACCCAATAAAAATATAGGGTAGCAACTGTTGAGCTATTGCTATTAGTATCAAACGGCTTAAATGGATCTGTACCTTATTTTCAAGTAACTTGTCATCCCAGTTGTTTTTACTTTTTTTAATAAATCCGGTAACGATTGAATTGAAAAAAAAACGCAAAATATAATCTAAAAATAGTAAGAGTATAAAAGTTGCGATTATGAGAAAGGTAGCACTTAAGATGTGTGCATTTTTGTCGTGAACTCCTATTGATTCCACGAGATTGAATGTCCATTGATAAATTGAACTTGTTGTTTTTTCGGTAATGTTAATGATGTTTGCTTTTTCCATATTAACAAACAAATGTACGAAAAATAAATAGTAGCGTTTTAAAACTCCTATTGATCATTCTAAATTTTTTAAATAAGTGTTTAATATTCAGTATTTTGCATCTGTTTTTCTCTTTTCAAAATTACTTTTGAATCTTTAATTATGGAAAAGCAAACTATAGACTACAATGGAAAAATGCGATGTAAAAAAGGTTTTCTAATTCCATTTGCTGGGACAAATGTGTGAGCTAAGTTTTCATTTTTTTAAACAATACGAGGGTACGATTGTTTAAAAAATGATAACACATCTTTAATGAACCGATTATAGATTTCAAGAACATGGAAACAATTGTTTTTTTAACTGACTTTTCTGTTACTGCTCGACATGCCTTCAATCAGTTATTGACTATCGCTAAACGGACAGAAATTAAAAATGTCATTATATACCACTCGCTTGCGTATTATAATAGCAGTTTTTATGGTAGTGGAGACTTCATGCTGCCGCCTCCTTTAATAGATGATGTTGAAATAGATGAAGTAAGGGGACAATTGCGTCATTTAAAGCGGGAGCTATTAAATGTCTCTCCACTAACAGATGTGAGCGCACATTACGACTTACTGACCGTGATGGATGGAGTCTTTCGAATTTCTGAAAATGACAAAATTGATCTGATAGTGGTTGGTTTGCGTGGAAGTGGCGATGGGGGGAAAAATAGTGTAGGATCGACAACCATTGATCTCATCGAATCACATGCCTTTAATCTATTGCTGGTTCCAGAAATGAATCCGGCACATCTTTATAAAAAAGCACTTTTAGCTGTAGATTTATCACATTTGCATGAAAGGCTACCTGTAAAAACGATATTTCAGATGCAGGAGCTCTTGAGTTTAGAATGGCATGTCGTCAATGTTAGTGTCCTAGGTCAGCAGTCTGCTGCTCAACTTATAGAAGAGCAGTCATTTTTACATTCAAGTTTAGACAGTCTTGAGCCTATTTATTCCTATCTGGAAGGAGAGGATATCGTTTCGAAAATTAACACCTATGTAGAAGATCATCACATAGACCTCTTAGTTACAGCACCTCGGAAATTAGGCTTTTTAGCCACTTTATTTCGTAAAAGTGCTTCTAAAAAGTTGGCTGTTCACACCCGAGTGCCCATATTGATGTTGGTTCCTTAGAGACAGTATTAAATGCTGCCGCTTTGGATACGAGAGCGACCCTATAAGGTATATTATACCTGATTTGATTTGCCATTATTAGAGACTAATCTCGCTATGACTACTGCTGGGTATAATATTCCAATTACGGACAACATCACTGATAGCATTCGGGCCGACATTCCGTCCGGATAGATATCGCCATATCCTACTGTTGTAAGGGAAACTAAACTGTAGTAAATATATACGGAATAATCCATGTCATTGTTTGCTAACAGCACATTTCCGGTAATCGATTTTCCTGTGTGTATGTTTAAAATTTCAAAAGCAAAAGCTCCCATCAAAGCAAATAACAAATACACATTTATAGCACCGATGATTCGGTACTTATTCGTATTGGTGTCCCTGAAAAGTAATCGAATATTAATAAGTATAAATTGACTCATATTGATAAGCCCTGCCAGTCGTTCGATCAGGTAGTATTCTTTTGGTGTATCGTCAAATCTGATCAGCTGTAGGATTAAATGAGCAAAAAACAAGAGTGATGATAGATAAATACTCCACCTTTCTTTACTGGAAAAAATTCCAATAAAATACAATACCAAAAATAAAACATTTAGTATGATGATATTTGCAAAACCTTGTTCCAGTAGAATAGGCATGACAAATACCATAAACATCAACATAACCACCAAGGTTACGAAACTAGCATCAGAAAGCCAGTAGTTCTTTATTTTATGAAGTGTATGTTTCAAAATTATTTTTTAAAAAGTATCGTCTCAGTCAGATCTTTTATTAAAGCTGTTCAGTTGATCTTTTATTACCGAAACTTTTCAATAAAAAATATCCAATTAATCCAGCTAAAACTGAAGAAATCAGAATAGATAACTTCGCTTCATTAACATACAAAGGATTTTCATAAGATAATATGGAAATAAAGATAGACATTGTAAAACCAATACCGGCTAATAATCCAATTCCTATTATATGTTTTAAATTACTACCTTCCGGTAGGCTGCTAATTTTTAATTTAGAGCAGATGAAGGCCATCAAAAATATCCCTAAAGGTTTTCCTAGTAAAAGTCCAAGGCTGATACCGAGACCCAACGGAGCTATTAAGCCATGAATCATTTCGCTTTCAATGGTAATATTGGTGTTTGCAAAGGCAAATATGGGAATAATTAAAAAATTGACAGGTTTTACCAGAGCATGCTCTAATCGCTCTAATGGTGATTCGATTGCCGTATCGTTAGTTGGTATCGTCATGGCAACCAATACGCCCGCAACAGTAGCGTGAATACCTGAATGGTGTATGAAATACCAAATAAATACACCGGGAATAAGGTACAAGTAGGGATTTAAGATATTTAATCTATTCATAATGACTAGAATAGTAAGACCAATTCCGGCATATATCAGATAAGTAATTTCAATACCAGATGAGTAAAATAATGCAATTACTAAAATTGCGATCAAATCGTCCACAATCGCCAGAGCGGCTAAGAAGATTTTTAAGCTTGCTGGTATTTTGTTTCCAAGAAGCGTTATAACAGCCAAAGCAAATGCAATATCTGTAGCCATCGGAATGCCCCAACCAGAAGCAGTGTCTTTTCCTGCGTTTATACTCAAATAAATCAGCGCAGGAATAACTGCTCCACCTATTGCGCAGAGGATAGGTAATGAAGCCTTCTTAGGAGAGGACAATTCGCCTTCTACAATCTCTCTTTTAATTTCTAAGCCTACCAGCAAGAAGAAGATTGCCATTAAACCATCATTAATCCAAAGGAGCACGCTATATTTTAAATGGACAGCAGTTGATTCATATCCCAATTCCCAATCTAAAAGCGCCTGAAGAGATGATCCGAGTGATGTGTTTGCAATGATTAATGAAATAATGACACAGATAAATAATAGTATTCCGCCAGCATTACTAGATTTGAAAAAATCTTTAAAAACATTTAGATTAATTCCTTTTTCCATAATTTCAATTGTAAAAGTTCAGTACAAAAATACAAATCATTGGAACCTCCAACTAGTAAAAAAGAGACATAAATACACCCTAGCGATTCTTAATTTAGTGAATCAGTTCCAGGAATAGTGTTTCGGAGAAACACCTAAATATTGTTTGAAATCTTTAAAAAAATGATTGTAATCGTAATAGCCTCCCTCAAAAGGTGCCATATTTAATGGAGTAGGCATTTCTCTTTCATACATTTCATAGGTGTATATGAAGCGTTGAAGTGAAATATACTTCTTTGGTGTAATGCCGAGATATCGAAGGAAATTTCTTTGTAACCATTTTTGATTTACATTTTCACCTAATAACATCACCAGTTGAGAAACCGTTAGATTGCCTTTATATGTGTCTATAACCGTTATTGAAGATTTCAGAATAGGAGGTAAAAAATCATTTATTTTTAATTGTTCAAGCGCGCTATTCCAGACGTGAAGTTTATCTTCTATATTATTCTTGGTATACATCTCTTTAATGATAGAAGACCATTTCGTATCGACGACATCTTCAAAACTGCATACGGTATTATTTGTTAGCGCAGTGCTATTGATATTAAAGATGGAATAAAATGAGGCCGGATTAAAACGAATGACTATAATATATGCTAAACCATCTGGTATTTCCCACTGCATATCTTTAATTATTCCGCAACATAACCAAACGGATTTTAATTTGATCAGGTCACCCTTTTTTCTTAATATAGTTTCATTCGACAAGCTAGGCATAAAAATAAGCGAAGGAATACCATCATTGAACAGGGGCTGGTTTTTTTCTAGATCTTTACATGGAAATACATAAGTTCCTAATATGTATTTATTAGAGCAATTTTTAGAAAGTAAGCTGTCGTTTAAAGAATGTTGTCTTTGACTAAGCTCATTTTTTTTGATTCGATTTAATAATTTTATTGGCATATTTATACGTTTCAATCTATTGTTAGATTACTTTGACAAGGTGGGGTATTTAATACTTATTTTATAGCAATAATCATACCCATAAGGGAATATCTAATGTATATTTTAACAAGGTTTGTTCTACTAAAATGATCAGTAATAAGAGTATTATACATTAATTTTTGTTCGCTTAATACAATCTGTTATTCAGTGTATTAATCTTTAGCATGTTTCTTGAAATTGGACCAGACCAACTTAGATAAATCGATATTTATGATACTTGAAAAAATATGGTTACATTGGAACCTTAATTTAAAAAGAATTACATAATGAGTGAATCGATCAAAGCTATTATTGTTGGAATTGTACAAGGATTAACTGAATTTTTACCCGTTTCATCTTCTGGGCATATCGTTATTGCTCAACAGTTACTAGGTCTTCAATTCGATCCTGAGGAAAATTTATTGTTTGCTATTGTTTTACATTTAGCTACAGCTTTGAGTACTATTGTAATTTTTAGGAAGGACATTTTGAAAATAATCAAAGGAATATTTCAGTTTAAATGGAATGAGGAAACAAAATATTCTTGGTATATCGTACTTTCAATGATTCCTGCCACGTTTGTAGGTTTTTTTCTAAAAGATACGCTAGAAGAACTCTTCTCCAATTTATTAATTGTGGGCATGATGCTTTTAGTTACGAGTTGTCTCCTATATTTTGCAAATAGAGCTAAAAATACGAGTAAGTCGATAGGTACTAAAGAGGCTATCATCATAGGACTTGCTCAATCGTGTGCTGCATTACTTCCTGGTTTATCTAGGTCTGGCTCTACTATTTCAACATCCATCTTATTGGGAGTTGATAAATCTGCAGCCGCACGTTTTTCTTTCCTCATGGTTTTGCCCTTGATACTTGGAGCTTCAGCCAAGATGGTATTAGATTTAAATATTGAATATCAATCTTTAGCATCTTTAACGATTAAACCATTTTCCTTGTTATTTGGATTTATTGCTGCATTTGTTTCCGGGTTGATTGCATGTACATGGATGATTAATATTGTGAAAAAAGCTAAACTGACCTATTTTGCTATTTATTGCTTTACAGTAGGAATTACAGTCATTACCTATGCGTTTTTTTATTCTTAATATTTAGCTACTTAAGTCAATAATTGGGCGTTAGAGCCAAATTATTGACTTCATGTATTGCGTATAGAAGTAAACTATGTATACTACCCTATGATATATAACTTACAAATAGTTTTATAAATAAGTTGTTTAATATATCAACAAAGAAAGCGCCTACCATAGGAACAATTAGAAATGCTTTATGTGATGGACCATATTTATCTGTTATTGATTGCATATTCGCTACAGCGGTTGGCGTAGCCCCTAATCCAAATCCACAATGTCCCGCACTTAATACTATTGCATCATAATCACTTCCCATCACTTTAAAAGTAATAAACATCGCAAAGAAGACCAACAAAACAGTTTGTAGTACTAAAATGATCAGTACTTGCGAAGCTAATCCCTGTAACTGCCATAATTGTAGAGACATCAGCGCAATGGTTAAGAAAAGGTATAAGCCTGTATTTCCAAGTACATCCACAGCATGATCATTGACTACATATGTTGATGTTCTATTAATGGTATTCCGAATGACAACCCCAACAAACAAGCACCAAACAAAATTAGGTAGTTCAATCCAAGAGCCTTTTCCATATTCATAGAGAATTTGACCCAATGTCAAGCAAATGGCAAACATGGTTAATGTTTCAATCATATTCCGCACATTGATTCTTCTTTTTGAAGCTGGACTTTCAAACATTTCTATAGGAAGTTCCTTTTCTTGAACTTCATTTGTAGGATTTATATTTTTCTTCTTTAATAGCACTTTTGCAACAGGTCCACCTATGAGTCCTCCCATCACCAATCCATAGGTTGCACAGGCCATAGCAAGCTCCATTGCTCCACTTATATGGAAAGTATCCGTTAGATTTTGTGCCCATGCTGCGCCTGTTCCATGACCTCCAGTTAGCGTTATTGAACCAGCGATCAGTCCATAGCTCGGGTTTATACCTAGCATTGAAGCTATAGATATCCCAAAAATATTTTGAACAACTATAAAAGCCCCTGTCAGAACCACAAATATTAATAACGGTTTTCCACCTTTTTTTAGTTTCTCAAATTCGGCACTTAAACCAATCGAAGTAAAGAAAAACAGCATCATGGTTGTTTGAAGTGAGGATTCAAATGAAAAGCTAAGATCCATAGTTACATGTAAGATGTAGAGAATAATAGCAACAAAAAATCCTCCAACAACTGGTTCAGGAATATTATAGTTTCTGAAAAAACTTACCTTCTTAACGATAAAAAATCCTAAAAGCAATACTAAGCATGCACAAGCTAATGTTTCAAACAATCCAAAGACCATAAATGTATTTTAAGTGAGTATTTTATATATAATAGAGCTTAAAGGTAGAGATATAAAATAGGAACTCCTATTTTGCACTTGTTGTTTTTAATGGTTCTGATTCCCATTAAATTTTCATAGTAGTATTTAGGAAGTTATGATCATCACAAATATGGATTATATTGAGCCTTTCTAAATACTTTAAAATTTGGTTGATTTGAAATAGATTTACTAGAAGATTTCTATACTGTTTCTGATAGCGGTTCATTGATTTTGGATTACGGTGTCATTACGTGACATGATTAAGTGGATTGTAATTGTGCTATTTTACAATATTGTTTACTATAATTGCAGAACGATGAAGGATAGAAAAAAGATCGAGATAAAAGATAAATTGGAAGTTCAACGGTTAATAAAAGTTGTCGATTTTGACTTTTCCAAAAATATAACCAGACCGCACAAGCATAATGGATACCTGGAACTGGTCTTTCTATCGTCGACATCAGGTAAACATGTCGTAGATGGTCGAGAATCCATTATAGAGACACCATGCTTACTCATCATTCAGAAGGATAACGTACATCATTGGGAGTTGGTCAATCCAGTAAAGGGTTTTGTACTCTTGGTAAAAGATACTTTTGTGAGCCAAAGTTTGGATCTTGAAATCAATAGATTGGTCAATACTATTGGTCGATATGATACGATATACTTTGATAAACCTGATATTTTTGAAAATCTCTTAAGAATTTTAGCTGTGGAGGATAATAAAATTTGCCAAGAAGGCTTGTTTAAAGCTTTCTTGGCAAAAGTATTAGAATATAAAGCCAGTTCAAAACAGGCCAAATCTACGCAGCAAAATCTTTATGACCGATTCTGTGACTTACTCAACAAGGAGATCAGAGTGGTAAACCACGTCGCTTACTACGCTTCTCAGTTGAATACGAGCCCACAAAACCTCAGTGCTAACTGTAAGACCAATGCTGATCTAACGGCTTCGCAGGTATTAGCAGGATATATCATCAAGGAAGCCAAAAGACTGTTGTTCTACACGGCAAATTCGATATCAGAGGTAGCATTTGACTTAGGTTTTTCTGATAAATCAAATTTTTCTAAGTACTTTAAGCGTTATGCAGGTATGACTCCTTCTGAATTCAAAAAACAAGAAAACTAGAATTCTTTTTCTCCAAATTCGCTTTTCGGAAGTTTAAATAACTTATTCAGTTTATGCATATTGAAGCTTAGATTAAGCAAAACTATATTTTTTTCATAAATGTAGTTTGTCGTGGTATAGAAGTCATGGGAGTAGGTGGTAATCCGTTGTTCGTTTACACCCCAGTCACCGAGTTCAATAAATTGCCATTGCAATTGAGCCGTGAGTGCTCCCTTCCAAAAAGCTTTACTTAAATTAAAGTTCGGTACGATAAATCGGGAATCCATACCCTGTACCGTGGGTTTTTCTGATAAATAATTGATCTGCAGTCCTGTACTCCAGTTTTTTAAGAAATCAGCTTGAATGCCGGCATTAATGGAATATACCCAGTCCTGATTTGTTCTGGTATCTTGATCATTTAATACCTGTCCAGAAATTTTGTAGTGATATACATTAAGTCCGCCATTTAGTTTCAGCCAAGAGATCAATCGAATTTCGCCACCGATCTCTGCACCATATCGAGAGGCATAATCGGCATTGGTAAAAACACGGTGGAGAATGGTATCTGCATATACGGAATTTACTCTTTGGATCGGATTTTTAGTGTTTTGGTAATAACCGTTCAAAAAAACACTTCCTGTTTTTAGTTTTTTGATCAGTCCAGTTTCAGTATTTACAGTGAACTCCGGTAATAATTCCGGATCGCCTTGTTCTAGAGTTTCGGAATGTTCCCGTTCTGGAATAGGATTCAGTTCAAAGTTATTGTTACGTTGCACCCGTCTGGATGCTGCTACTTTCCATGACCAACCGGATCCCAAATCGTGCATTAAATTAAAGGTTGGGTATAATTGATGGATAGCATATGGATATTTCTGATTGTTATGCAGTAAATATAAATCGCGTTGGTAATATTCGTACCGCAGACCTAGGGATAACTGGGTTGCTGAAAATTGCTGATTATACTGTGTGAAAATAGCATGTACACGGTTGGTCGCGGTTAGTTTACCGGTAAATTCTGGAACTAATTGTTGGTTGCTGCTACCATTTTGAGAAGCGTAATAGTCGAAACTCCCTTTTTGGTTATCGTTTCTTAGCTGGTAACCGGTCGATAATTCCTGATGATCAGATTTCCAGGTGTGCTGTAGGGAAAGTCTTAATCCATGAAGTGGATTTTTATACTTATTGTGGATCCACTGTACTGTATCTACATCACGTTCGATATTTCCATTTTTGGTTGAGCCATAAATATGAGCATATTCGTAGATAACACCCATTTGAAGGGAATTAGCGGTGTTGATTTTATATTCATAATTAAAATCAAACATGTAAAATTCTCCTTGTTTATTCTGGAGATTAGAATTGAAATAGTCTGTTCGTGCTATTTCCTCTCCGGTAGATGGACGGATGGTCCTGTTATTATAGTAAATATCGGCAAGTCGATCTTGAAATTTTCGGGAAGCTAGTATACCTAAGCTCACAGCATGTTTGTCGGATAGATCATAAGTACCATTCAACCTAATGCCAAAGTTGTATTTATCAAAACTTCTTTCACCTTTTGAAGGGAAAAAGGTCTGACGGTCTCCAATGACTGTATTGACATCACCTTCCCGAAATCCAGCATTGTCATTTCTGAGATAATTTGCAGCAGCATTTAATGCTAATTTTTTCTTATTGTATTGGAAACCAATGTCGCCTCCAAAACGCTTTTGCGGTTCACGATTATTATAGTCATCTATACTCGGTAAACCGGCTTGAAGATTGACTAACCAGGAAAATCCAGCGACAGTAGATTTTTTTGTTTTTAGATTGATGATGCCACCTTTGCCATCCGGATCAAACTGGGCGGTGGGACTGGTGATATATTCTACTTCGGTGACATCGTTGGCCGCTATTTGATTTAAGATAGTTGCAGGATCCAGGAAAGAGGGTTTCCCATTTATTAATACAATGACACCCGTATTACCACGCATACTGATATGGCCACTCGCATCAACCGATGCAGAAGGTAAATTTTTTACAATATCCAATGCAGTGCCACCAGTGGCATTTTTGTATTGACTTGCCATATACGCCTGTCTATCACTACTGTGTTTTTGTGTTGCTGTATTAGCAATAATGGTTACTTCTTGAAGATTTTGTCCAGCTGCAGCCAGTAATAGAGTTCCAATATGGATTTTCTTTTGGTCCTTGATTTCAATAGACCGGTGTATTTGTTTGTAACCGATGAATTTGACATTGATTTTGTATTTTCCCTTCTTGATATTGGAAAATCGAAAAGCTCCAAGTGAATCTGTCATCATTCCATCGATTACTTTGTTGTCGACATCGAGTAGACCGATACTGGCATAAGGTATTGGACTGTTTGACAAGGAGTCTTTAACCTGACCGGAAAGCTTTATGCTCTGGGCAATTCCAAATTGAACTGTTAATAGAAAGTAAAGTGCAATTAAATATCTAATCATCTGGCTTAAGTTTGCCCAAAAGTAGAAAAGATAAAAAGTTTTCCATTCTGGATTGAATATTATACCCTAATTTTTTCAAATACACTTTTTTATGGAGCCATACCTCATTTATCATAAACTGATGTCTATTATCTTAATATTGATTTTTTACAAACATTCCGTGATAGGTATTGTTATCTATATACTTTTGACAACTTTAATCAAAAATTTTTCATAAAATTTAATTATATATAAATCTTCTCTAGGACAATATAAGTACGTCTGAAATATATAATTTGTTTGTTAATGTCGTTAACTATATGTGTTGTTAATAAAAACGATACTTAACATTAAATTAATATACGGGTCATCTTTTGTTCATACCTTTGCAAAAATAATAACTATGGACAATTATTTATATCTCGTAATTATTACGCTGATCACTTTAGGGATTATCGACCTCATGGTCGGCGTAACCAATGATGCTGTCAATTTCTTAAATTCGGCCATTGGCTCCAAAGCTATTTCTTTCCGCCTGATTATGATTCTCGCTAGTGCGGGTATATTGTCTGGGGCGGTTTTTTCAAGTGGAATGATGGAGATTGCACGAAGTGGAATTTATGTTCCAGGTATGTTCAGTTTTAATGATGTCATAGTTATCTTCCTAGCGGTCATGATTACAGACATCATACTCTTGGATGTATTCAACTATTTTGGTCTCCCTACCTCTACAACCGTGTCGATTGTTTTTGAACTCTTAGGAGCTGCTGTCTGTCTTGGACTCTATAAAATTGCAACCACTTCGGGCGATTGGTCAACTCTGTCACAGTATATTAATACAGAGAAAGCATCAGAAATTGTCGTCAGTATCCTCTTATCCGTATTATTGTCTTTTACTGTAGGTATGGCGGTTCAGTATCTTTCTCGACTCATATTCACTTTTCAATACGAACATAAAATCAAATCCTTTGGTGGTATATTTGGTGGTATCGCCTTGGCTTCAATTAGTTACTTTATCCTTATAAAAGGAATGAAGACAGTTTCTTTCATTGACAAAGCAACAAAGGAGTGGATTAACACACACGAGCTCCATTTAATATTGGGAAGCTTTGTGCTGTTCACTATTTTTAGTTTTATCCTGATCAGGTTAAAGATTAACATTCTTAAAGTTATCATCGGTATTGGTACATTCGCCTTAGCGCTATCTTTTGCGGGGAATGATCTGGTCAACTTTATCGGCGTACCGGTAGCAGCTATTCAGGCCATCGGTTTCTTTCAGGCATCTGGCGGCAATCCGGACACCTATATGATGTCAGAATTAGCTTCTGCAGATATCGTTGCCCCAGCTTGGATTTTATTTATCGCAGGAGCTATCATGATGATTACGCTATGGACTTCCAAAAAAGCAAAGACCGTTATCGAAACGGAGATGAGTTTAAGCAGTCAAGACGGCGGTTCCGAAAAATTTGAGCCTAATACCTTATCACGTTGGATAGTACGCGGCTTTGTAAATATTGGAGGAGCGATCAGCTATCTGATGCCACGTACACTACGATCACGTTTAGATAGCCGTTTCGAAAATACTTCCTTAGGCAAAAAGAATAAGGAAGAAGAGCCGATGTTTGATATGGTGCGCGCCTCTGTCAACCTGATGGTGGCCAGTAGTCTTATCGCTTTAGGTACATCCATGAAACTCCCATTATCTACGACCTATGTTACATTTATGGTCGCTATGGGTACGGCTTTTGCCGATAGAGCCTGGGATAGAGAAAGTGCGGTATATCGTGTATCTGGTGTATTCCACGTTATAGGAGGATGGTTCCTTACTGCTGCTACAGCTTTTGCTGGTGCATTTATGATCGCTTACCTACTTAAAATTGGTGGTATCATTACCTTTGTAGGTGCATTAATCTTCTTAGCGGTGCTCTTGGTATATAACGCTAAAAGCCACAAAAAGAAAGTTGCGGTACAAGCAGAGCGCAAACTGAAACTCGGCAGAGAAGATATCTATACCCTGCAGCAGGTTTCCGATGCTAGTGCCGATCAGATAAGCGAAGTTTTTGCCAAGTCAAATATCTTCTATAAAGAAATTGTGGACGGCCTGATCAAAAACGATTTGACAAGTCTTTCCATGAACAAAAAAATGATTAAGAGATTCTTGCGCGATTTGGACTCGACTAACGACAATCTCTACAACTTCATTCGCAACCTAGATGATACATCGGTAAAAGGGAGTCGGTTCTACATTATTTCCTTAGGCTACCTACAAGATATCGTGGAGAACCTTTACGTTATTGCGGGCAATGCACACAATCATGTCGATAATAACCATAAACTGCTTAAGGAATATCAAGGCAATGATCTGAGGCAGGTTGCCAATGAGCTTGGTAACTGGTATGCCGAAGTATATAATCTATATAAGCGCCGTGACTTCTTAAAGCTTGATTCAACGATGAAGCAACGCGATCAGCTACAGAAAGTCATTAACAATCTTTTAGACAAGCAGATTGACCACATCCGGACGACTGAAAATAGTCCGAAGAACAGTAAATTGTACTTCTCTATTTTGTTAGAGACAAACGAGCTGATAAGCTCAACGTTTAAACTTTTAAGATTGTTCAAAGAGTTTGAAGAGTTCAAAATCAATAATAAAAACAAAACTAGCGTCAACTAATCATCTAAAGCCCGATATATTATCGGGCTTTTTATTTGAAATGATTGCTACTTCTCCTATGTGTTTGTGAGGTACGTGTCTAAATAATTCCGCATTAGATGATAAATGTGAATTATTTACATTCAGATTTAGTATGTAAAGAAATATAGAATTTACAGTTAGCAATATATTTTTGAATAAGATAAGATTAATCCGTTAACTTAGATATATCCATACTTGGTTTGGGAAGGTTCAACTGTTTAATTTCCTGTTTACACTTATCGACCATTTCCTGAGTCATTTCATAAGTATAGTTGCCATAATCATCATAAGTAAATTTTCCGACATAGAAGAAGCCATACAGGTCAAAGAAATCGGATAGATCAAGTTTTGCAACCTTTGATGCTGTTTTTACAAAATTCAATTGATGTATTGCAGGGTTGTTTCCGCGATCGCCCATGACTTGACCGCCACCCCGTCTGCTTCTACGTTCTGGATTCTGTTGGCGAAAAGCTTCAAATAGATCGGGATAAAAATTAGGATTATGACCTTGATTTGCGAAGTACAATTGAAGTTGCCAGAAAGGAACTAAACGATTGAATACATCCGGATCTTGTAGGTAACTGATCTTGCGATTGATAATACTTTCTCTTGATTTTTTGTAATTATTTTGTGCCGAAAGACGGCTTTTATTGCCATAAGAAGTGGTGACATACAGAGAGAAAATATTGTTGCTCACTTCGCCCAATCCTCCCCAATTTAAGTAAGGTCTTAATTGATGCACGTGTCCTACTTCGTGTGAAAAACCCCAACATGGATCTCCTTTGATCACTCGGGCCGGATCTACAACTAGTGGCATCGCATTGCCCGGGTCTGTACCCATATAAGCGACCCCATCACCATCACGAAACATATAATAATTATAGTTTACGCGCGATAGAATTTTGTTTTCAGGGACTTTGTTATATTTAATAAGTCCCATAATCCGGTGCTGCCTGTAAATCAAGGAATCATAATTACTGATCAATTCGACACCTTTTCCATAAGCATATTTTTTGATATCGGCAGTAGGGTAGGCGATCTGAATGTGGCGACCTTTGGCATCTATAATCGGATACACAGCTTGATCTACTAATCTGTTCCAATCTTCATCGTTGTTTTTCGTAATATCAAAGTAACCATTGACTGCGCTACCCATAAAATGTACTTGGATTGCTTTCTCATTTTTAGGATCTTCAGAGAAATAGTCGATATAGGCCAAACCATCAAAATCTTTGACATCAATGATGTTGACACCATTCTTGAGTTTGAATTCTTGCTTAACAATGCCCCATCCTTTGGGATCTTTGGTCGGATCCATTCCTTCAGGAGCTCTGCGGTTCCAATTCGGAATGATCAATTTAACATCATGATCAGCAGAAATATGGTCTGCCGATATAATATGACGTCCTACAGGAAGATAGATGCCGGTCATGTTTTCATATTTGCTATAACCATCACCAATCATTAAGCTATGTCCCAATGTTGAGGGGCTGAGAATAGCTTTGTATTCAGCAAACCTATAAGTTTGATCGTATTGATTTTTAAGTATGGCAATCGCGACCTCTTTGACTTGCGGATTTTTGATTTTGTTGAGATCATTTTTTTTAATTCCTTTTCTGAGCTTAAGCGCTAAGGGGCTTTCAAATACTTGTAAATCTTGATACGCATCTGCATAATCTTTAGCAGATTGGGCATGTAGTGTTGTTGTCATTGCTCCAGTAAGCAATAGCAACGTGAGAAATTTTAA
This sequence comes from Sphingobacterium sp. UBA6320, assembly GCF_002440335.1. Classification (NCBI taxonomy): domain Bacteria; kingdom Pseudomonadati; phylum Bacteroidota; class Sphingobacteriia; order Sphingobacteriales; family Sphingobacteriaceae; genus Sphingobacterium; species Sphingobacterium sp. UBA6320. The sequence continues at coordinate 315,454 of NZ_DJTA01000022.1, forward strand.
TTTCATGATTTTGATTAGGTTTAATGAGCTAAATTACAGATTTGTTAGTATCAATATCAAGGTTACCATGTAAGAATGTTGTGATGATAGAGTAAGGTAAAGTTTGGATACGCGAAATAAAAAAAAGAAAGCCTTTCAAATTGAATTGAAAGGCTTTCTTTGTCCTGTTGAGTTTGTTTTAATGTCTAGTGAGCAGACAAGTTTTTCGCTTTTTCTTCATCAAAATTAGCCTCTAATTCTGCTAATTTTTTCTTACCATAAGCTAATCGTGTGATCACAACGAACAATACAGGAACGATAAATATCGCTAATACAGTCGCTGCAGTCATACCACCAAATACGGTCCAGCCAATCGTCTGACGTGAAATCGCTCCAGCACCTTTTGAGAGCATTAAGGGTATGATACCTAATATAAACGCAAATGATGTCATGATAATCGGACGAAGACGAAGTTTAACCGCATCAAGCGTTGCGTCGTACAAGTTCATACCGATATCGACACGTTCCTTGGCAAACTCCACGATCAAAATGGCATTTTTAGCGGCCAAACCAATGATGGCAACTAAACCAATTTGAGCATAGATATTATTATCCAACGCAGGAATCAAAGTTAACGTTAAAATCGCTCCAAACACCCCTAGAGGTACCGATAGTAAAATCGAGAATGGCACTGACCAACTTTCGTAGAGTGCAGCCAATAATAAGAATACAAACAAAATACAAAGACCGAAAATCATAATCGTCATATTTCCAGATTTGGTCTCTTGTAAAGCCAATCCTGAGAAATCATACGAATATCCGTTTGGTAATGTTTCTGCAGCAACCTCCTGAAGAGCTCTAATAGCATCACCAGAAGAATAACCTGGAGCTGCACTACCACTCACCTCGATACTTCTAAAGATATTATAGTGATTGATAATAGCAGGGTTTTGTACCAAATTCCAAGTAACCAATGAACCTAAAGGAACGGATTCTCCACGACTATTGTTGACATATAGTTTGTTGATATCTTCAATATTCATGCGGTAATTTTGATCCGCCTGTGATACTACCCTAAAGTTACGTCCATATCTGGTAAAATCATTGATATACGATGATCCCAAGTAGGCCGATATAGTGGAGTAGATGGTCGAAACCGGAACGCCCATTTTTTTAGCTTGCTCTCTATTAACAGATAACTTGTAATTTGGAGTTTTTGTGTTAAATAGGGTATAAGCCATTCCAATCTCTGGTCTTTGATTAGCTGCAGCTAAAAATTTACCAACAACGCCTTCAAAAACTTTGATATCTACGGTTTGTTGATCCTGAATCATTAAACTGAAACCACCGGATGTACCTAATCCTGGAATAGCAGGAGGAGTTACAGCAAGTACGCGAGCTTTGGTATAACCTGCATATTTACCCATGATACCACCTGTAATTTGATTTGCTGTACGTGCTCTTTCACCCCAAGGTTTTAACGAAACGAAGACCGTTGCTACGTTTGGTTGGAAAGCACGGTTCAAAATATTAATACCTGCAATGGCGGTAATATCTTTTATCTCCGGATAATCTTTACGTAACTCTTGTTCTACTTCATGTAGAATTTCTTTTGTACGAGTTGAAGAGGATCCCTCTGGAAGCGTGATACCAGCGAAGAACATACCATTGTCTTCACCAGGGATAAATCCAGTTGGCTTTTTGTTGAACATATATCCTGTACCGATGAAGATACAGAGTAAAATGATAAGCGCCATAGGTGCTTTTTTGATACAATATTTTACACCGCGTGAATATTTGTTCGTTACCCTTTCAAACCAGATGTTAAACTTGTAAAAGAACTTGTTGAGCCCCTTAGCTTCAGCATGAACTGCTGTTGGTCTTAACATGATCGAACATAAAGCTGGAGTCAATGATAAGGCAATAAATGCCGATAACATGACCGATACAGCAATGGTAATGGAGAATTGTTGGTACAATTGTCCCACCATACCCGGGATAAACCCTACGGGTACGAATACAGCCGAAAGAATCAATGCAATCGCAATAACAGGAGCTGTAATGTCTTTCATGGCGCGACGTGTTGCATCTGCTGCTGACATTTTATAATGGTCAATATAATGCTGTACCGCCTCGACGACGACAATCGCGTCATCCACCACAATACCAATTGCAAGTACGAATGCCAGTAAAGTCAAGTTATTGATCGAGAAACCAAACAATAAGAAGAAAATAAAAGTACCTACAATAGATACAGGGATCGCTAATACCGGAATTAGAGTTGCTCTCCATGATTGTAGGAAGAAAAATACCACTAATGTTACCAATAGTAAGGCTTCGATCAAGGTATGGATAACGGATTCGATAGAAGCATTTACAACGGAAATGGTTTCATAACCTACGACATAATCAACATCATCAGGAAATGATTTTTTCAAACGTTCCAATGCGGAATAGATACCTTCTGCCGATTGAACAGCATTACCTCCTGGCGTTTGAGATACCATCATACCCGAAGATGTCATCCCATTTACACGTGTACTGGTCGCATAACTAAATTGACCTAATTCAACTCGGGCTACATCTTTTAATAAAACAATCGATCCATCCGTATTTGATTTCACAATAATATCTTCAAAATCTTCTACTGAAGATAAATCTGAATCTGTGATCACTGGATATTCAAATACCTGATCCGATTTTTGAGGAGAAGAACCTACTGATCCTCCCGGGATTCTTAAGTTTTGTTCACCAATAGCTGCAGATACATCAGCAGGAGTTAGTCTTAAACTTGTTAATTTATTTGCATCTAACCACACACGCATGGAGAATGGTTGCCCAAATGCGGTCACCTCACCAACACCATTGACACGTAATAATGCATCTTTAATGTATAAATTGGCATAGTTATCTAAAAATTTTGCATCACGTGTACCCTTTGGAGATACCAGAGAAACCAACATCAAGATATCGGTATTTGCTTTACGCGTTGTAACTCCTAGACGTTTAACGGCTTCAGGTAGTGCAGGTTCGGCAATACCGACACGGTTTTGTACATCCAGTGTCGCAATATCAATATCAGTACCTACTTCAAAGGTTACTGTAATCTGTGATTGACCATTTGATGTACTATTAGAAGACATGTAAAGCATGCCTGGAGTACCATTAATTTGACTCTCGATTGGTGTCGTTACTGTCTGTTCGACAGTTTGGGCATCCGCTCCCGTATAGTTCGCTGTGACCGATACGGTTGGCGGCGCTACGGATGGATACTGACTGATCGGCAAAGACACAATTGAAATTCCTCCTACGATCAAAATCAATAGGGAAATAACAATGGCTGTGACGGGTCTTTTTATAAAAACTTCTGAAATCATATGTTTTTGTATATCTTATAAAATCTGTGAAAATTATTTTTTTGCAGCACTTGCATCTGGCGCTCCAGCAGGAGCTTCAGCAACTTTTACTCCTGTTTGCACATTCATAATACCGTCAACAACAATTTTTTCACCGACTTTAAGTCCTGATTTTACGACTACTTTATCGCCTAGTTTTATACCTAACTCCACTTTACGTTGTTCCGCTTTACTGCTATCGCCAACTACGTATACATTAAATACACCTAATTGATCTTGAATAGCTTTATATGGAATAACCACTTCTTCTGTAGCAGAATTCGTTTTAACGTTTAACGAAAGATTCATGCCTGCTCTCAAAATATTGCTTGCATTGTCAAAATTAGCACGTACTTTAATTGTTCCTGTCTGTGGGTCTACAGCGCGGTCAATCGTTGTGATTCGACCAGAAGAAGCGTATTCAGTACCATCTGGCAATACAGCATTGATCTGAGCTGCAGACCCTGATTTTTGTAAATTGACAAATTGCGGAATATCACGCTCGCTTACTTGAATTTCTACTGCAACTGGGTTGACAGATGATAGCGTATTTAGACGCGTAGTACCAGGATTGACCAAAGCTCCAAGACGTACTTCCGATATACCGACAATACCCGCAAAAGGAGCACGGATGGTCGAACGATTTAAATTTGTTTGAGCTGTTGTTACCGCGGCTTGAACGCCCAAAATTTGGGCTTTTTGATTGGCCACATCTGTTTTCGCGTAGTCCAATGTTTGTTTCGCGATCGCATCTTTGTCTGCTAATGCTTGGTAGCGGTTTAAATCTGTTTGTACACGATCCAAATTGGATTGCGCAATTCTCAGATTGGCTCTCGCCTGATCTAAAGCTGCGGTATAGCGTGTGCCATCTATTTCATATAGTTTTTGACCTTTGGAGACAGACGCTCCATCAGTGACAAATATTTTTGTTACATAACCAGAAACTTCAGCAAATAATTCGGCTTCATTCAAAGGTTTTACAGTAGCTGGATAAGTTTGGTTGCCCGTAACGATCTCTTCAGTGGCTGTAGCAAGTGATACAGGTACAACACGCTCTGCTTGCTGCGCAGCCTGTTGTTTCTGCGCATCTTTATTGCCACATGACTGCCAAATTAGCGTAGTTCCAATAAAAAAAGCGGCTAATAAATGTTTTTTATTCATGATATTCTTGGTTTCTAAATGTTGTTTATTTTGTATCTACAGTTCCTAAAGCTTTTTGAACATCTAACTTGCTGGAAAGAAGTGCATAAAGCGCATTTAAATAATTCAATTGACTCGTCTTGAGATCAGTCTCCGCTGTCATTAAGTCCAAATAAGTTTTGATCCCTTCGTCATATTGCAACTTAATGGTGTCGTATACTTCTTTAGATAGATCGACATTATCTTTTGACGTTTTCCAGTCAATTAAATTAGCATTGTAGGATGCTGTAGCAAGCGCATATTCCGTATTGATTTGGTTTTTCAAATCCTCCATGCTTAAATCAATTCTACTCTCGCGAAGTTTTGATTGATAGATCTGATGTTTTCTCTTAAATCCTTGAAAGATTGGGATTGAGACCGATAACCCCGCCACAGAACTTGGGAAATTGTCTTTATATAGATCTTTAAATTTGTTGTCTCTATAATTGAAAGCATAATTGTAAAATGCACTTACATTTGGTAAGTAAGTCCATTTATAATATTGAGTTTCCAATGCCTGCATTTTTTTAGACGTTTGCAATTGTTGGAATTCGATTCTGTTGGTCACGCTTGCTGATGAAGTCGTGTCAATCAAAATCTGGTTTTCCATATCGGCATTCTCAAAAGATAAAGTAATGTCAGCTTGGTGATCCACGGCTAACAAATTCTTTAAATAATCGTATTTGTAGCGGCGCAGTTCAATGGTACGTTTCTCGTCAGCATTGGCATTGCTTAATGCAATCTGTGCTCTCTTGAAATCGGTTTTATCAACCATCCCCACTTCGTACCGTACTTTGGCATCGTTATATTGCTTTTGAAGTCGAGTAATATTTTCACGTACGATTTTGATCTGCTCTTCACTCGTCAAGATATCATAATACGCTTTACTCACTTCAACGACCGTATTGATCTTTTGATTTTCTGTATTTTGTTTATTGGATTGACGGATGAGTGTCGCTGCTTTTGAAGCTTGCATCAATGCAGGATTCAAAATCTGTTGATCAGCCTGCAGGGTCAGGGCACTCGCATTTTTTTGTCCTAGCGCAATGTTTTGACCACCTATAAAAGAAGTTGGTACCTTTACATTGTAGTTATAAGAACCATTCGCATTGACCTGAGGCAACCAGCCAGATAAGGCAATGTCAATATCTTTTTCGCCAATTTCTTCATCAATTGCAGCCTGCTTAAGACTAATCTTATTATTAAGGGCATAGTCAATAAGTTGCTGCAAATTTGCTCTAGCAGGTAATGCCTCATTGCCTGTTTGTTGGGCATAACTAACATTCCATACGGTCGTTAGGGCTGCCAAAGAGAAGGCTATTTGTCTAAACTTCATATAATTATTTATTTTTAACTCCATCCCAAATGATTTCTACAACATCCGAGATACTTTCATTTGATTTTAATTTATTGTGCTTTACTCCTTTAATTGCTGATACAGCAGTTCCAAAGAATATACAAGCGAGTACTTCAACATTGGTGTTTTTAAGTTCACCTATTTTAATACCTTCTGTTAAAAATTTGAGGATACTGCTCTGACCACTAATCGATTCGTTCGTTTCGTAACTGTTCACTTTATAATATGGAGAAGAGTAAAATTGTTCAAAAAAACTAAACATTTCTACGTTTTCTCGATAAAATTTGACAAACCCCTTCCATATGTGAAAAAAAGTTTCCTTATACGTTAATTCCTCCTGGATGGACTCAAAAATTGATTCATGGAGTGCGTCTCCGCAATATTGAAACAAGCTGACGATCAAATCATCTTTTGAAGGAAAGTAATGGTATATGGTGCCGATTGCGACATCAGCATCTTGAGCGATTTTACTCATTGCTGTGCCATGAAAACCATGATCTTTGATCAACCTTAAGGTGGTCTCAAATATGGAAATCACTTTTGAATTATTTTTTGTGTATTGAACGTTCATTCGGTTCCAAATGTAGAAATTTTAATTAGATCTATCTGTCAAAATAATGTAATGAAAAGATGAATTTTATTCATTATAGCCATCTCCATCGCGATGCAGGAAATGTTAACGTAAATTTAACATCAGTTAGTTTGCTAATCATTTTGTATGATCTATATTTGCACATCATAATTTAGGTTTATAATTGGTTAGTAAAGGTTTTCATTCTCCCCGTTTGAAAACCTTTCTTTTTTTATTTTTAGCCATAAAAAAAGCCTAGTTTATAAAAACTAAGCTTCTTTATAGATATTTAACGTACTTACTTACAATTTTTCAAATCTTCTTGTACTTCTTCAAGACTGAATATTTTATCTTGTTTTGCAAAATTAGTGGTTATGTAAGTCAAAACATAAGCAATATCAATATCTGTTAACGTTTCGTTTGCAGGCATAATCGTATTAAAGGTTTTTCCTGCAACAGTTATTTCTTCCTGTAAACCATTTCTGACGATACAGGATAGACGTTCCCTATTTTTCGTTAAAAAATCAACATCCGTTAAGGGGGGATATAAAAGCCCTAGACCTTCACCCTTATCCCCATGACAATTTTTACAGTGATTGATATATATTTTTTGTCCATTCACAGCATATTGTGCAGTTTTAATGTCCTCACCAGATTGACAGCCGCTCATGGCACTAAAAATATAGATGGAAATTAGTACACCTAAACTATATATTTTGGTCATTTTACTTTTCTTGTAATAGGATCGCAAGCTCTTTTTGTAATTTGGCCACTTGCTCGTCATTTGTTCCATCATATGCACCACGGATACGTTTTTGTTTATCGATTAAGACCAGATAGCCTTGATGATCGTAACCTCCTGGAGCATTTTTGTCTTCAGCAGTATAAACGAGATACTGATTAGCGATTCCATAGATGTCCGCCTTTGAGCCTGTCACAAAATTCCAGTGATCGTTGCTAACGCCCAATTTATGAGCATATTCTTTTAATACATGAGGTTGGTCATATTTAAAATCAATGCTATGGGAGAGGAAATAAACTTGATCACTATCTTTATATTGCTCATAGACCTTCAACAGATTTCTATTCATGGTAGGGCAGATACTTGGACAGTGTGTGAAAAAGAAATTCGCGATATATACTTTATTATCGTAATTCTTGTCCGTGATATAAGTACTATCTTGATTTAAAAATTTAAACGCGGGTATGGTATGATAAAGCGTATCCGTAATGGTTTTACCATCAACAATTTTTTCAACAGGTTCACGTTGACCATAGATCGGAAGAGTAGCTGTATTGGATTGGCAGCTAGAAATTCCCAATGCCGCAAGTGCTAAGAAGAATGAAGCACGAATATGAAATGATTTGATCATACTAATACTTGTTTAAGATTTCTTGTTTTTCTTTTGATACACGATCAAATACAGCTTTCATATCTTTAACTTTAGTTAATTCGCGATTGGCGTAATCTACTGTGGTAGAATCTGCACTGTACCCTTTCATCCAGTCCATCATGTGATCTGTAGCTTCTTCAAGATTCTTTTTTAACTGGGTTAACTCTTGACGAGTTTGAGTTGTATCAAGCGCCGGCTTAGCTGTTTTGATTGCTTTAAGATGCGTTAAGATAGAGTCGATCGTAACAGCATCTTTGTCAAATACGCTTACTTGTGGCATGATCTCATCATGAATTTTCATGGTTTCTTCTTGCGTTTTAGCTAAATCATTTTGGTTATTGGTGTTTGAGCTATTGTTACATGAAGTAATCGCAAAAGCTGATGCAATTAAGAAAGCTAATTTTTTCATATCGAAATATTTTGTCTGTTATAGACAAAGATACCAAATAGATCAGGAAGATAATAGCTAATTATACCCTTGTGTATGTAAAATTCAAGTCACGAATGTAGATTTCATTCTTGGCTATGGCACATATTTCATTTTGATCGTTGACAATTTCGACAGAAAACGTTTTGATCATCCTTCCTCTACTTTTTAAGGTATCCATACAAGCATTGAAATCAGAGTCATCGATTTTGATCGAAAATTTAAGATTGGTCAAGCCAGGCTTTTTATATTCAATAGATGCTGATTTGAGCCAAGCTACAGTTTTTTTAAAGCCATGAGCCTGCAGTCGCTGGTCGATTAGTATGGCATAAAAGGGATCGACTGCTGAAAATATCGTTCCACCAAATATGGTATTGTTAGTGTTTTTGTTAAAAATACTTTTGATGATTTTAACGTCGACACCTTGAAAATCAGGATAAATTCGTTGAACCCATATCCGCTGGAATAAAAAAGGAGGGTAGATTCTCAATAACCATTTTAGAGATTTCGGACTATACAACATCGCGCAAAGGTAATACAATAAATTAAAAATCGTTTGCTATTTAACTTGTAAAAATGCTTGTACAATGATACTTTTATAAAAAATTGAATTATGACTAACCAATCAAATTCGCACACAAACAGGAATGTTTGGATCATTGTTCTTGTGGCATCGTTGGGGTATTTTGTGGATATCTACGATCTGATTATTTTTTCGATTGTACGGGTCAAATCATTTGAAGAAATAGGTGTATCACCCCAAGATATGCGTGCCGAAGGTGAGTTTGTATTGAATATGCAGATGGGGGGCTTATTGATTGGTGGTGTGATATGGGGAATTATAGGGGATAAGTTTGGTCGACTGAAAGTTTTATTTGGTTCTATTTTATTATACTCCTTGGCCAATATCTATAATGGTTTTGTTCAGGATGTGATGACATACGGTATTATTCGTTTTGTTGCGGGTATCGGATTGGCAGGTGAATTAGGTGCCGGAATTACATTGGTCAGTGAAAGTATGCACAAGTCAAAACGTGGTTACGGAACTATGTTGGTGGCAACAGTAGGTGTACTGGGTGCGGTACTTGGATATTTCATATCTGAACAGTATGATTGGCGTACGGCCTATTTTGTCGGTGGTGGGATGGGGCTGTTGCTCTTACTAATGCGCGTAGGAGCGCTGGAATCTGGTTTGTTTAAAACAGCAGAAAGTAAGACGGTCGTTAAAGGCAAGTTCAGTATGCTTTTTACGGATAAACACAGATTTAAGAGATATCTATACTGCTTATGTATCGGATTGCCCATTTGGTTTGTCGTAGGTGTATTAGTCACCCAAGCTCCGGAGATCGGAAAAGCGCTGCACGCTCCCGCAACATTGAGCGCTGGAAAAGGGGTATTGTTTACTTATCTTGGTATTTCGTTGGGTGATCTGCTGGCCGGTTTATTGGCGCAAGTATTAAAATCTCGAAAAAAAGTGGTATTAATATGTCAAATGGTGATTTTGATCAGTGCATCCTGGTATCTGCTAAGTGATGGTTTATCGGAAACCAGATTTGTCTGGTTATGCTTTTTTATGGGGCTGGGGATTGGATATTGGGCTACTTTTGTAACGATCTCCGCAGAACAGTTCGGTACCAATTTGAGAGCCACAGTTGCGACCACTGCACCTAATTTTGTCCGTGGCGCGCTGATCCCTTCGACCATGTTGTATGGGATTCTTGTCAATCAATGGGGGATTATCATTGCGGCTTTTGTCATGGTCTTTTTCCTTTCAGGAATCGCCATCTATGCGCTAACACAACTGGAAGAAAGTTTTGATAAAGATCTAAACTATCTGGAAGAGTAGTATAGATTAACGTTTTGGACATTTACTGCATCGATTACCTTTTTTATATTTCTTACAACATTTTTTAAAACATGCACATGAAAAAGGAGAGAATGGACTTGATGCTTTTGTATCTGCACAAAAATCCATTTTCTCCTTTGAAAGCGTATCTTGAAATCCTAATCCTTGCAATTCTAAAGTATCCATAGCGCAAAGATACATATTATTTATAAGCAGTCTAAATAAAAAAGTGTTAAATTACATTTTTTTAAGTAAGTTGTCGATGACTTTAGGGTACTGCTGATGCTCCAGTTGCTGTCCTTTGAACTTAATAACCTCTAAGGTATCTTGCGGTTCTACTTTAAATCGCCCTTGATAAATGACTTCCCCTTCATCAAAATGCTCATTAGCAAAATGAATGGTTATACCATGCTCTGTTTCCTTGTTTGCCAATACAGCTTTATGGACATGATCGCCATACATACCTTTGCCACCGTATTTAGGTAATAGCGCTGGATGTATATTGATGATCTTATTGGGAAAAGCTTGTAATAAATGGGGTGGAACTAACCAAAGGAATCCTGCAAGTACAATTAAGTCGATGTTTAAATTTTTTAGCATTTTAACAATTTCGTCCGATTTGAAAAACTCTTCACGGTCAAATACATGTACAGGTATTTCAAAATTGTCAGCTCTCTGGATGACATAAGCATCGGCATTATTACTCAATACAATAGCGATCTCGGCATCTTCAGAATATTTAAAATACTCCATTATTTTTTGGGCGTTGGAACCAGAACCTGAAGCAAATATGGCAATACGTTTTTTCACAGTTTAATTGTGTTAAGTGACGTTCTAAAAAAATTTAATCAATCAAACTTACGTTATTTTTTGTAAATAAACTAACATAATGGTGTCATGTGTACAATTTGTCTCGTATATTTAACCTGATTCAATAGCATTTTATTTTTTGATCTCATGAGGACATTTACATTTCTATTCATTACATTTTTAGTATTATCAGCACAGCATGCCAGCGCTCAGGCACCGCATCAGATACCTAATTTTTCCCTGCAGGAGTTATATACAGGAAAGGATTTTAAACCTGCAGATCTACCCAAAGATGGTCTTATTGTGTTTAATTATTATGATACTGGATGCAGTCATTGTCAAAAAATGGGAGCCGGGATCGCAGAGCAGATGAGCACTTTTAAGCGTATTAAATTTTACTTCGTCGCCATGAATGACCGTGAATATGTCGATGGATTTATCAATATGTTTGCTAAGAAGTTGAAACCAGAGTCCAAAGTATCTTTTATTAGGGATCCCGACGGGCAATTTATCTCTTTGTTCAAGCCCACACAGACCCCTTCACTTTATATCTATGACGCCAAAACAAAAAAATTATTGAAACATTTAGATGGTGTAGATGATGTTAAAGTGTTGCAAGTCGCTTTGCAACAGCTAGCCAGATAGTTTTGCTTGTCTTCTAGTTGTAATTTTTAAAAACAGGAGTCTTTTTTTGATACAACTAATTATAATTATTTGCTATTTTTGCGACATCAAATCAAGATATGAGCGACTCAATTAAACACGAGTGCGGTATAGCACTTATTCGACTGTTAAAGCCCCTTTCTTATTACCAGGAAAAATACGGTACGCCTTACTACGGCATAAACAAATTGTACTTATTGATGGAAAAACAGCACAACCGTGGTCAAGATGGCGCGGGTATTGCAACCATTAAATTCGATGTCAAGCCAGGAAATCGATACATTTCTCGTTACAGAGCGATGGGATCCAGTGCTGTAGCTGATATCTTCGAATATGTACAAAAGAAGTTTGCTTCGGTGCAAAAGGCTTATCCAGAGCAATCTAAGGATACGCAATGGTTAAAAGATAATGTTAGTTTTACCGGAGAGGTATTGCTAGGCCACTTGCGTTATGGTACTCATGGAAAAAATAGCATTGAAAGCTGTCATCCTTTTTTAAGACAAAATAACTGGATGTCTCGCAATTTGGTTGTTGCTGGAAACTTTAATATGACAAATGTTGACGAGTTATTGCAACAATTGTATGAATTGGGTCAGCATCCCAAAGAAAAAGCAGATACAGTCACTGTGCTAGAAAAAATCGGACATTTCTTAGATGATGAAAACCAAGACTTATTCGATAAGTTTAAGCAAGAAGGGTATTCAAATATTGAAATCAGTTCGCTAATTGCTCAAAATTTAGATGTTCCGAAAATTTTAACTCGTTCGGCAAAAACTTGGGATGGTGGCTACACGATTGCCGGTATATTTGGACATGGAGATGCATTTGTCATGCGTGATCCAGCGGGTATCCGTCCAGCTTTTTATTATAAAGATGATGAGGTACTTGTCGTTGCTTCGGAAAGACCGGTTATTCAGACAGCATTTAATATCTCAATCGATAAAGTTCAGGAAATTAAACCTGGTCATGCCTTAATCGCCAAGAAAGATGGTACCGTGACCGAGGAAATGTTTAGAGAGCCTGTTGAACAAAAATCATGTTCTTTCGAACGTATTTATTTCTCTAGAGGTTCTGATGCAGATATTTACAAAGAACGTAAGCAACTGGGACGTCTTTTGTGTCCACAGGTGCTAAGCGCAATTGACAATAATATTAAGAATACCGTATTTTCTTTCATCCCTAATACAGCTGAAGTTTCCTACTATGGTTTGATGGATGGTATCAATACTTACGTAAGAGATTTTCAAAAAGATGCACTACTCAATAGAGCGGATAAAATTGAAGATGGCGAATTGGAAGATATTTTAAGCATTCACCCTCGTTTTGAGAAACTGAATGTCAAGGATGCCAAACTGCGCACTTTCATTACACAAGATGCCGATCGTACAGATATGGTACAGCATGTGTATGATACGACCTATGGTATTGTGAAAGATCATGAAGATACTATCGTAGCGATTGATGATTCCATTGTAAGAGGAACAACCTTAAAACAAAGTATCTTAACGATTTTAGATCGTCTGAATCCTAAAAAGATTGTTATCGTATCTTCGGCGCCGCAAATCCGTTATCCAGATTGTTATGGTATCGATATGTCTAGAATGGGCGAGTTTGTCGCATTTGAGGCTGCAGTTTCTTTATTAAGAAAACGTGGATTGGCACATATAATTGATGAAGTCTATCAGAAATGTTTGGTTTCCATAACAGCTGATATTGATGATATAGACAATTACGTTAAAGAAATTTACGAACCTTTTACTGATGAAGAGATTTCAAATGAGATTGCAAGAATCATTACACCTCATCACTTAAAAGCAGAAGTAAAAGTCATTTTCCAGACATTGGACAACTTGCATATTGCATGTCCTGATCATAAAGGAGATTGGTATTTCTCAGGTAATTACCCAACACCAGGAGGTAATAAAGTTGTTAATAAGGCTTTCATGAACTGGGTAGAAGGTAAAAATGTAAGAGCTTACTTCAGTAGTTAATAAGCTTTGTATATAAAAACAAGAAAGGCTGATATCCTAGGATATCAGCCTTTCTTGTTTTTATATAGATCTTTTTTACATACGTTTTAAAATAAAGAAGAATCCAGCTGCAGTACAGGCTAGTACTGCTGAGGTAGCCCACCAAAGGGTTGTGAAGCCAAAAGAGCCTACAATATTGGTTCCTAAGAGCGGCGAAAAAATATTTGCAGCAGAGAAAGCCAATGAATTGAATCCCATGTAAGCACCCTGCGTTTTGGGTGTTGATCGATTGATAGTGGCTGTCGCCATAAAAGGCAAGGTCAGCATTTCACCGATGCCAAATACAAAGAATGTAACATAAAGCATGAATAACCCAGCATGTATATTGAACATGGCATAAGAAATGGAACAAAAAAGTGTCCCGATAACTAATGTTTTGGTAATCGTTAATTTGTGTTCTGCAATATGTACGATAAACATCTCCAATAATACGATAATCAAACCGCTCCATCCCATCAAAAATCCGATCTCATGTTCATTGAGGTGATGGACTTCACGATAGAAGATAGGAAGAGTGGATATCAGTTGGAAAAAGCATAACGAAAATATACAGCACAAGATATTGAAGATAATAAAGGGCCCATCTTGATAAGGGTTTCGTTCTTTTTTATTGTGTGATGTAGTCGTGATCGGTGCAGCTCTCAAAGCCTTTAGGTTGTTTTTTTCTTTCTTATAAAAGAAGAGGAAAAATACAATAGCCGCCGCCGCTGCTGCCATGGCATTTCCATAGAATATCCAATCAAAAGATATACCTGCCAAAAAACCTCCTACAGCAGGACCGATCGAAAAGCCAAGGTTAACGGCCAATCGATTTAAAGAGAACGCTCGCGTTATATTTTCGGGTTTAGCATAACTGGCTACAGAAACTGAGTTGGCAGGCCTAAACGCATCAAAGACGGCACTCAATACAAAAATCATGATGCCTAAGGACTCTACAGTTTTAAAATAGGGTGTGATCAGAAACAAAGGAGCTGCTAAGGTTAAACTGAACAGTTGGACTTTGAAGCTACCAAATCGATCTGTGAGCCAGCCGCCCACATAAGAGCCACACACAGATCCAAAACCGAAACACATCAGCACAAGACCCACTTGTTTGATATTAAAATGAAGAGCTTGGGTCATATAGATCCCTAAAAATGGGATCACCATACTTCCCATTCTATTGATCAACATCACGATGGCGAGCAGCCATGCGGAGCGGGATAGTCCTTTAAAGGATCCGATGTATATAGATAAAAGTTTTTTCAATTGAATATGTAAAAAGCCAAAAGAATACAACGTATCCCTTTGGCTAGTTTAAAAAATAGTTATGTTATACCAATTGTGATGCTGCTATCGTATCATTGACTTCATACGTGGAAGCGATGAGGTTCTTTTTGCCCGTCGAAGGTTCAAAAATAATATCGATTCGTCCCAAGTTGATACCTGCAAAGCCAACCTGATTGACCGCTGTTTTTGTTCCCTTTAAGTTGGTTACAAAAGTAGGTTCTTTCAAGAAGGTATGCGTATGCCCACCAATGATCACATCAATATCGCTTGTTTGAGCTGCTAGCACCAGATCCGATACCTTATCACTCTCATACTGGTAGCCCAAGTGCGATAAACAGATAACCAGATCACATTTATGCTTTTCCTTAAGCTCTTTGACCACCCGATTGGCAACGGCTATCGGATCGAGATATTTCATCCCTTTGAAATTGTTGGGATCGACCAGTCCTTCAATATCCACACCAAGACCAAATACACCTATTTTGACACCTGCTTTCTTAAATAGCGTATAATCTTTAGTTTTCCCTTCCAAAACAGTACCCGTAAAGTCATAGTTTGCCGTTAAGAAAGGAAATTTAGCATGGTCCAGATATTTGACCAGTCCGTTTAAACCATTATCAAATTCATGATTACCAAAAGTACCCGCATCATACCCTAATTTAGTCATGAGGTCAAGTTCTAATTTTCCACCAAATAAGTTGAAATAGGGGGTACCTTGAAACATATCGCCAGCATCCAGCAATAAGACATGAGCTTCCTCAGCTCTGACTTTTTTGATAAGTGTGCTTCTGCGTGCAACTCCTGCTAGACCCTGATATCTTCCGCCATCCATTGGAAACGGTTCTATTCTACTATGCACATCATTGGTATGTAGAATGGTCAATTTTATTTTTTTAGAACCTGCAAGCGAGGTCAGTGGCAAACCACCCAAGGTGGCAACAGCGGAAAGACCAGCTGCTGTTTTCAGAAAGCTTCTTCTATTTAATGACTTTAACTCTTCCATCTAATTGCATATTAATTTTTTGACCTTTTTTAGTAAAGCTAGCGATATACTCCATTAGACTTTCTCTCACTTTTTGTGGGTAGTCTGTTCTTTTAAGTGCATGGGTAAATAAATCTAAATTGTCACCTCCATTGGCTAAATAATCATAAGTAACGACTTTATAGATTTTATGAAGATCCAGATCTTTTCCTTGCACCTGAATATTTACTGGCTTTTTGTCCTGTATGGATAACGTTATACCGGTGACCGGCTGTCCACCAGTTGCAGCAATGAAATTGGCCAGTTGCTGAATCTGTTCTCCATTGAGTTCCATTACGGTCAATTGATTTTCAAAAGGCATGACCTCAAATACACTTTCAATGGTAATATCTCCAGCCTTTATTTCGTTACGAATGCCTCCTTTAGTAGCAAATGCGATGTCTGCTTGATTGTTAACTTTTGCACTAGCCACTAGTAATGCTTGAGTAAAGAAATTTCCCATTAAAGTTTCAGGAGCTTTTTCTTTTGTCAATGCAACTTCGGAAAATCCAATGATCCGATTCATCTCTGCCTGCATCTGCTTTTTGTAGGGCGTATAAATCGCTACGATCGTGCTGTCATCAACGGTGTTTTTATTGATTTCGTATTGTTTGAAGTCCTTTTGGATAGGACTTAATTTTTTGCTGCAAGATGTGCTCAGTAGGATAGCTAAAAACCCGAGGGCTACATATTGAAGTTGATGTAAAGTTCGTTTCATCATGTAATAAGTGTTTTCGGTACAAATGTAGATAATAAAAGCCTAACATTTTGTTAAGCTTTTATTATGAGTATGCAAAAGAAGGCGTTTTTTTAATTGGCAACTTCTGTTTTTTTAATATCTTTTCTGATCACTGCATCTCTTTGATTTCTCAATCGTATCGATTTTCTACGATCTGCAATTGTCGTTTTCGTGATTTTTGCGACCATTTTATTGTTCTTATATAATTTCCAGTTCATCAACAGAACGGAAACCAATATGATCACCAAACCTATGACCTGTGTCGAAGTAACCGCATGGCTACTGAAAAAGTAACTTAGTACTAATGCAACAATAGGATTGACATATGCATAGGTACTCACTTCGGTCGCAGGTCTTACCGATAGCAACCAGATGTAAGAACTAAATGCCAAGATCGATCCAAACACAATTAAGTACGATATATTGAACCAATCGATAGGAGTGACCTGTTGAAAGCTGAAACGGGCAAATTCACCGTTTAAGCTAGCTACAACTGTAAATAGCACCCCTGCTGTAATCATCTGCCATGCCGTCTTTACGGAAACATGTAGATCCTCTTGTTCTTCTTTTTGGCTTTTCTTTTGGTATTTAGAGTATAAAGAACCTGCCGTCCAAGCGATCGAACCGAGCACCATAATCACTAAGGCAATAACGGTTATTTCTTTATTGGCTGATGATTTGCTGGCAATGATCTGCTCTACAAAGAGTAAAATAACACCGCAAAAACCTAAGATCAAACCCGCAATGGTCGATTGGCTGCTAAAATTTTCTTTCCATTTTGGTTTATCCAAAATAACAAACCAAATTGCAGCCGCTGCCGCAATAATTGCCGCTACACCACCCGAGACGTATTGCTCAGCCCAGATAAGGCCACCCATATCAATAAACAAGAGTAAAAATCCAACAACAATAGAATCGCGGATCGCTCTTTTGTTGAATATTTTATAACCTTTCAATACACAATACCCCATCAACAATATGCTTGCTGTAATAAACCTAAATGAGCCTAAAATGAATGGTGGGAAACTGTGAAGCGCCTTTTCAATAAAGAAAAAAGTTGACCCCCATACAATATACACCACAGCATATGCGAGTATGACCATGAAAGGGCTTGCTTGCTGTACTTTATTATTTAACATCTCTAAATTCCTTTCCTAAATTATTCCGGTATAACTAACTGTTGTTCTTCTTTTACTGTTTGTAAGACAATGGTGGTACGCGTTGAAATGATTCCTTCAATTTTACCCAATGTATTACGCATCAGATCGACTAAAGCAGTAGAATCAGCTGTTCTAACTTTGATCAGGTAACCATCGTCTCCAGCGATATCGTGGACTTCCTGCACTTCAGGTATCTCGGCTAGAAGAATCCCAACTTTCTGCTCTCCAATGATATCGTTCGCTTTGATAAATATAAACGATAATAGTTTTTGATCGATTGCCGCTGGATTTATTTTAGCATTATATTGTAAGATTACATTTTTCTGCTCTAATTTTTTAACACGCTCTAAAATTGCAGAAGGAGCCATACTGAGCTCTCTTGCAATATCGGCGTTGTTGATACGGGCATTGTCCTGCATTAAACGCAAGATTTTGTAATCTACATGATCTAAATTATATTCTACTTTTGTCATATCGAGTGCAAAGGTAAGTATATTTCGAATTATATTCAAATAATTTGATAAAAATCAGAATATAATTCTATTTAAGATCTTTTCTATTGGTTTGTAAATAGCCTATTTTGGTAGCTGGAGGACTAACTTATTATTGTAACACGTTGTTTTGTAGATGATTATGTTTAATTTGAATTATCTTTGGCAATTATGCTATCTCATCGAACATTATTCGCCAAAGGTTTCCATGGAATATTTTTCCCGTAATATCTTAATCATATAACTCGTACTCAGGGTGACGAGCAAGCCTACCACACAACCGATAGTGACACAGGCAAAGCGATCGAGGGCCGCAATGTACGATTTTAACTGATGCTCATGAACCACAACAATAATCATAGCCACCATCGCTGTACGTGCTACACTTAAGATATTAAAGAGTCTGCAGATCGCGACAGATGTAATCACCCCCAAAAGCATGGACCACATCTGAGGAAGATTGGTAAAGTAAAAAAGTATACCCGTGGCTGAACCTATAAAATTGGACTTTGTTCTATCAAAAGCAATCTTAGTGGCTTCGGTATCATCTGGAGATATAACTAATACAATGGAAATTAAGGTCCATATGGCCGAATATTCAGGAAAGCTGATATACAAGAAGTAGCCAATAGAAAAACCAATCAAAATACGGATCAAATAGATGATGAAGTCGGAGTGTAGGCTATATCGCATCAGTGTTTTACGCATCTTAATATGTTTTTTTGCAAAAGTACATCTTATTTGTAGAATCAAAAAACATTATGATTGCGTTTTTATGCGTGTTTCATATTGTTTTTTCATTTTCTTGCAAGATCAATTCTTTTGATTACTTAAAATAGTTAGCTTTGTTTATATAAATTATACCAACTGTGAAGGAAAATATTTCTTTAGATCAATTATCGCAATCTTTGACAGGAGACTTGTACTATGATGATTCTGCATATCACCATACGATCCGCATTGCCTATTCTACGGATGCGTCCGTCTATCAGGAATTGCCACTAGCTGTCGCGATACCGAAAAATACCGAAGACATTAAAATTTTACTCCAGTTTGCTTCTGCAAACGGCATCACGATTATTCCAAGGACAGCAGGCACCTCTTTGGCTGGTCAGGTTGTTGGAAATGGTATTGTTATGGATATCTCCAAACACTTTAACAAGATCCTTGAACTTAATGTCGCAGAACGGTGGGTGAGGGTTCAGCCTGGCGTGATTCGTGATGATCTTAATCATTATCTCAAACCGTTTGGTTTTATGTTTGGTCCAGAGACTTCAACAGCAAGTAGAGCGATGATTGGTGGTATGATTGGCAATAATTCTTCAGGGTTACATTCTATCGTATGGGGCGATACGAGACAAAATTTAGTGTCGGCAGACGTGATATTGGACGATCAGTCGGAGGTCGTATTTGAAGCTTTGGATGAAGCTTCTTATTTCAAGAAATTAATTCAGAAGGATAGGGAAGGATCAATCTATCGTAGACTGAATGCCTTATTGACGGAAGAAGAAAATATACAGGCGATAGCACAAGGATATCCGAAACGCTCGATCACAAGACGTAATACCGGATATGCATTGGATATGCTATCTAATAAAACGGTACCGTTTAATATGTGCCGATTGCTCGCCGGTTCGGAAGGTACACTCGCTATAGTCACGGAAGCTAAACTGCAATTATTGCCATTACCGCCTAAAGAATTAGGTCTTCTTTGTATTCACTTTGAAGATATGATCGCGTGTATGAAAGGAAATGTGATCGCTTTGTCACATTATCCCGAAGCTTCGGAACTTGTCGATAAGTACATCATGGATTTTACAGTTGGGCACCCAACTTATCAATACAATCGCTTTTTTATTGAAGGTGATCCCAAAGCTTTACTTATTGTCGAGTTTAGAGGAGATACTCCAGAAGAAGTGGAAGCTAAGGCGATGGCATTAAAAGCGGAGTTGATGGAAAAGCAATTGGGTTATGCATATCCCTACATCACCGGAGATCAAACTAATTTGGTTTGGGATGTCCGTAAAGCTGGATTGGGCTTGATCCGTAACCTTCCTGGAGATAGTCAGCCCGTCAATTTAATTGAAGATTGTGCCGTTTCTCCCGAAGACTTACCTGCATATGTGGCCGATATTCAAGATTTATTGATTGCAGAAGGAGTCCATGCCTCTTATTATGCCCATGCCGGAGCGGGGGAGCTCCATATTGAACCTTTTGTCAATCTAAAAACAGAGGAAGGTATCAAAACTTTTCGTTCCATTTTAGAGAAAACAACAGATCTAGTTCTCAAATACAATGGTTCTTTAAGTGGTGAGCATGGTGACGGTCGATTGAGGGGCGAATTTATTGAGAAAGTTTTAGGAAAAAAAGTGTACAGCCTGATCGAGGAAGTGAAGGAGATTTTTGATCCTAAAGGGGTTTTCAATGCTCATAAAATCGTGAATACGCCACCAATGGATACCTATCTTCGCTACGATAATAATAAGAATACAACACAGATTAAGACTTATTTTGATTTTTCAAAAGAGGAGAGTATCCTGCGTCTGGCAGAAAAATGTTCTGGCTCTGGGGACTGCCGAAAGACAGAGATCACGGGAGGAACGATGTGTCCTTCTTTTATGGCCACACGTGATGAAAAAGATACGACACGTGCACGTGCCAATATGCTGCGTCAGTTTTTGACAAACTCAACCAAAGACAATCGTTTTGACCATGAAGAATTAAAAGAAGTCATGGACTTGTGCCTATCTTGTAAAGGCTGTAAAACCGAATGCCCTTCTAGTGTTGATGTCGCTAAGATGAAAGCTGAATTTTTGCAGCACTATTACGATGAACATGGTGTTCCTTTTCGAGCGAGAGTGATTGCAAATTTTACAGAGTCACAGAAATTAGGATCACTGGTAGCGCCATTATACAACTTTGTTGTCAAAAATGACTTTTTAGCGGGCCTTGTAAAAAAAACCATTGGTTTTGCCCCGAAGAGATCACTACCGTTGGTCGCTGGTACTACATTGTCACAATGGGTGAAAAAGCAACCTGAGCATACCCATTTAAAACGAAAGGTGTATTTATTTGCTGATGAATTTACCGAATACAACGATGCAGAAATTGGTATGACCGCTTACAAATTGCTTACCGCATTGGGGTATGAAGTGATCATCCCGAAGCATATTCAAAGCGGCAGGACATATCTTTCAAAAGGATTGGTCAAAGAAGCAAAAAAGATAGCGAATAAAAATATTAATTTTTTGAAAGATCTGATTACTGAAGAGACCCCTTTATTAGGAATAGAACCTTCGGGTATTATTACCTTTAGAGATGAATATCTTGCTTTGGTTGAACCTGAATTATACGAAGATGCGGCAAGACTTGCAAAAAATGCACTGATGTTTGATGAGTTCTTATTAAAAGAGATTCAGGCTGGACGTATTCATAAAGAGCAGTTCAGTGCTGAGAATAAGATCATCAAGCTTCATGGTCATTGCTATCAAAAGGCATTTCATTTGGTTGAAACAACCGAAAAGGTCTTGTCATTTCCCATGAATTATAAAGTTGAGGTCATCCCTTCTGGCTGTTGCGGTATGGCGGGTTCATTTGGGTACGAAAAAGAACATTATGAAATCTCGATGAAAGTTGCAGAATTGGTCCTACTGCCTACCATACGCAATACCGATACGACTACCTGGATTGCGGCAGCTGGTACATCTTGTCGGCACCAGATAAAAGATGGAGTAGGGCGCCATTCTTATCATCCTGTGGAAATTTTGTATGATGCTTTAATTAAGTAAAAACAAACCTGCTATTTTATATGTTTATCAGTAAAAATCGCTAATTTTAGTAAACGATTTTTACTGATAAACATAATTACTGAAAACGATGAGAAAAATAAATCAAATTGCTGTTCTGTCTGCGTTAGCATTTGCAACAGCATGTGGTAACACGAATCAAAATCAACAGGGAGGTGATCAATCAAAAAAGAATAATACTCCGATAGTAGATCTTACTATAGATGGTCCTGTGACCAATAATAAGCATCTTTTCTTACGTATTGTGGATGATGTAAAAACGGACTCCAGCCGTATTTACACTGCTCGAAGTGTTTTTAAGGGTGATACTGTTGGATTCAAGGTCGAAGTCGTTAATTTGATCCCTGCGGGAATTATAAATGATCAGCCCAGTGATGATGTAGGATTCACAAAAGGAAAAATTAAAATTTCTTCAATAGGTGCAGAAAGTGACAATTTTATTAAAGCTTTGGGTACGATTTATGAAATACCTGCCTCAGGCTCGTTTTCAAACACCACATTAGTACCCACTGTATTCTCTTCCAATAAAGTAAATGTTGATCTTGATAAAACAGCGACGTATAGTTTTAAACTCTTTTTAGATCAAAAATCAGGAGAGCCGGCGGAGATGTTTTTTAATGTTGATACGTACAAGAAATCAGTAGAGTTTCAGGAAAAAGATCCTAAATTCCGCGCTCCATTTATTGCAGCTTTGCAGGGTAAATAGCGTAAGTTTAAAAAAAGAGGCTTTCTAATTTAGAAAGCCTCTTTTTGTTTTTTAGAAATCAAATTTAATACGCGCCCTAATACCTGACTTAGGAGCACCTGGATGATTTAGATAATTTAATCTTCGAACATAATCAACACGCAATATTTTAAAAATATTGGATAATCCTGCACTTGCTTCCATGTAAGGTTCAGTTCCAAAAGTATACGATGACTGCTCATTGTTTGCATTCTTTTGGAAGTCAAATACCTGATCCGAATGATCTGGATTGTTCTCCTCCCGCAACCCCCCGTAAACTGCTTTGAAACTAAACACTTCACGAAGTTTCAATTTTTTAATCACTGGAATTTTATTCAATAAGAATCCATTCATATAATATTGAACATTTGCAGACACATGATGATCACTCACAAATTCCAAAAAGTTCATTAAGTTGTAAGAGTTCAACTGATAAGCATACGTCTGGTTGGCGCGATGTATGGTTAAGAATGGAAAAGGAATTCCCTTTCCAACAATATAAGTACCTGCTACGTCTACATCTGCATAACCAAATTGACTTAAATAAAATCTTTTGAAAGCACCAACGTTAAAGTTGTGGTAACTGTATTCCCCTTTAAACACATCTTTAAGTCCCGCTGTATAATTGAAATTGAATATCGGGTACTTATTGAAAATAGGCGTACGGTATAACTTGCCTTGATAAAACTGTTCATGAGGAGCATAGCGCACGTTTAACGATAACTCTGTTGAGTTGATCTCGTTGAATACTTTTGTCTGTCCATCTTGATCAATGATCTGATATCTTAATGTTCCTGCTGGTGATTGTTTTGTTGCGTTGAAGCCTAATCCAACACTTAAACGATTTTCAAATTCTTTTCTATAATCGATACGATATACATCATTATAGATATAGTTTTCATTATCGCCTCTTTTAAAGGATAGCAAAAAGTTGTCCTCTTGAATAAATTCTAAGGCTTGCCCCGGAATCTTTGTATCCCGCTGGAAAGAAGCTCTGATATAATGTTGAGGAAAAGAATAGACAGATTTATTGTTGAATGCATAAGTGCCACTTAGAAAGTATTTCCATTTCTCATCTTTAAAACCATAGGCTGCATACGATTCGGCATAAAATCTTTTACTGAAAGATTCTGTTGTTCGGCCACCGACACGCAGTCTAAATCCCTCAACCGGATTGAAACTATAAAATGTATTCACAGGTCCTATCTCCACAGGTCCAGCTTGTTTGTATCCTGAAAAAACTAAAGCTGCAATATCCATAAAGGTTTTGAAAGAAGGAATCTGTTGCAGGGTGTCGATATTGTGATAAATATTGAGCTCATTTTTAGTCAAAGGTATCTGGCGTTGCGCATCAAATAATTTGCGTGTACCCTTTCCGTCGGATATATTATAGGCAATTACCGTTTCTGGACCGCTATAAATACTATCGGGCTGTGCGATTCCTGTTTTGTAATTTTTATAATTCACCGTCCGATTACCGCGTATACCTGTTCCTTTATCTGTTAAGGAAAAGTCAATGCCCAATGTACTTTGGCTCAAATAAAATCTTTTGCTTTCATCTTGATCAAACTTAAGCTCAATATTCATATCTCGAACAAAGTTTAGGTTTATATCATCTGGGACAGTCATATTAGCTCCTTGCACAGCATAATTGCCATCTAAGGTGATATACAGTTGTCCTTTGAAGAGCATATCAGCTTTATTCCTAGGGAAAAAACTAAGCTCGACTAACCAAGGCTGTTGCGTTTTGATCGTATCCGTGATAAAAAACTTATAGAAGGTCGGCGAGGAATTGGCAATAGGACTTAAAAATTGATTAGTCACCAGCGTGATATTGTTATCGTAAATATCAACTGATTCGTATAATTTATTGAAATAAGCACTAAGACCATCATTGTCTATAAATTTGGGGTCAAACTGCGCGCGCTGTTCACCAACTATATATTGTTTTGTCTTTTTGGGATCTTTACGAAAGTAAACTTTTGATAGTTTCTCTTCCATGAAGGCTGGCAATAAGTATTTATTCGCTGTTTTTGCAGAATCATCCAGTTCAAAAAGGAACTGATAATTTTTAAATATTTTTTTATTTACAAATTTTTCAGATAAGTTGCTGAGACCTAAAGAAATTTTTTCATATTGATCATACTGTGCAAACTCTTGTCCTGTCAATCTATTTTTGTTTTTATTTTCGATTACCTTGCGGATAAGGGCGACAGCAGGATTTTCCTTATTTGTATATTTTCTCTTTTTTGCTCTGACAACGACCTCATCAAGCGTATTGTCTTGCGCTTCCATCAATATTTCAATCTGCTGCGTCTCGTCGTTTGTCACAAATACATCTTTATAGTCGTAACCAATGCTCGATACACGGATTTTTGTGTAACTCATTGGGAATTTTAAAGTAAAGCGACCAGATTCTTGAGTAGACATCGCACTACCTGGCGAAGAGGGAGCTCCAACAACCGCTACTGTTGCATAAGCTATAGGTTCTTTCGTTTTACTATCCTTGACAATACCCTGTACAGTTTTAAGCTGCCCTAATGCAACAGTTATACTCAGAAACATAACTGTAACAAGTAAAAATAGTATTTTTGTAATTGCGCTGGTACTCCGTTGGTATTCCATAATTTTACATTAATGATATCACAAATTATGAATACGTGTTATGACACAATCTTAATTTCTGACTTTTTAACTTAAATGTTCTAATAAGTTGTATGCAAAAGAAATAAAAAATTAAGAATTAATAAAACATTTGCAATTTTTTAACAAGACTATTTTTTATAGATAACTTTCTAACAAATTGAAATTCAGCCAATTTGTTTTATTGTCAGAATAAATTGACTGTAATTTTACTTCTTTATGATGAATTTAAAGATGAATATATCTGTTTTATTTGACTATTGTAACAAAAAGGTCAGTTGAATTGTTTGATATTTTAAAAATTTGGTTCTACGTAGAAATGAATGCGTTCATTCGTGACGGGATGATTGAATGCGATGTATGCAGCATGTAGGTGCAAGCGATTCGCCTTTTGACCATAAAGATCATCCCCTACGATGGGGCAATTCATACCGCTGGGGTGTGCAGAGTGGAGGCGGAGCTGATGCGTACGTCCTGTGAGCGGAAAATACCGCACCTTTGTTTTGCCGGCTACAACAGCAATTTTCTCCCATCTTGTAACTGCTTTTTTTCCATGTTCATAGCAGACTAGCTGCCGGGGCCTATCGTCTAAATCTACGCGTATAGGCAATGATATCATACCAGCATCTTCGGTGATAATGCCGTCTAGTAAGGCAATATATTGTTTGACGATGGTGTGGTTGATAAACTGGCTTTGTATGATCTTATGCGCCTCTTTATTTTTTGCTAAAACAAGAATTCCCGATGTCGACATATCCAATCGATGCACGATTAACGGTCCAGCATCTGGATATTTTTTGAGCATGCGGGTGTAGACCGAATCTTGGACATGGATACCCGGGACGGATAAGAACTCCTCAGGCTTGTTGATGATCACCAAACTTTCATCTTCATAAATAATAGGAAGCGCTATATTTTCATCTGGGTTTTCAAGCATTGGATTTTTATCCACAACTAATCCCTGTAGCATATATCCAAGTATGGGTTCACATTTATTTCGACAAGCAGGGTAATAGTGTAAATGCCTACGTACCTCAGCCGAAGGAGATTGGCCCCACCAGAATTCCGCAAGTGCGATCGGTTTATACTGATTTAAATAAGCATATTGTAGTAATTTTGGGGCAGCACATTCTCCCGATCCTGCAGGTGGCTGTAACTTATTAAAAGCCTTAAAAATGTCCATGACATTTTTACTTTCGCCATTTGCATTTAGAAAATTATACTGGGCGAATAATTGATTTTGGAGTCGAGAAGAACGTTTTCTACGTTCTTCTTTTAGATCTGCGATGGTATCAATGTAATCTTGTAAAGGCTGTTCAGCAGCAGCCATATCCAGTTGATACTGCTTCTGGAAAACATGGAGTTCATACTTGTCTCGTAAGCTCTGTTTAATCAGATCTTGCTCAAGTAATGCGTATGAGGCTGCAGATAGAACCGATTTTGAATGATCTCGAAGAAGTTTTCTTTCTTTCTTTTGAGTTTTTAGCTTTTCCTTAAATTGTATTAATTGCTGGTCGAGGTTGATTTTAGTTTCCTCAAGTGCACGTTTGAGTTCAATGCCCTTTTCACTCCCTTCCAATACAGCTATTTGTTTATTGAGGTCATTTAAATGATCTTCTTCTAACAGAAAAAATGAATTTTCAGTCAGCATATCAAATACCGGAGGAACAAAATAGCGATGGTCGTTTTTTCCGGCCAATTTTCCCGAAAATCCAGCTAAAAAACCAATTTTTTTATTCTGATCCTGAACAACTAAAACACCAAACATCTTTCCAATAGCTTGTCCTTCCATTTTAGGTTCCAAACCAAAGTTGTGGATCCATTCCTGCTGCGTGAGAATATATTGCTGAACATATTCACTTGCCTTTTTTGCCAATAAATGTGGTTCGTAGCAGAAAGGAAAAGTGAAATGGGTAGGCAAGGGTATCGCATTGATCTCTTCATCAAATTCATGAAAGTATATATCCTTGCTCAAACAATTATCCATCATTATTGTTGTTCTCATTATAAAGGCAAAAGTACAAAAATGATGTTATTTTTATGACAATATAAATGCTTAATTCATGGACTTTAACCCAGTATTTTATTAATATTGTATATGAAATAACGATAATTTTAATTATTAAAGTAAATAGTAAAATAATTCATTATGAAAGCAAAAATTGGTATTAAAGAAGCAGACTTAGCTAAAGTATCCGCTATTTTGAATAATCTATTGGCTGATGAGAGTGTAGTATATCAAAAAACAAGAAACGCACATTGGAATGTCGAAGGACCAGATTTTCATGCAGCACATTTATTTTTAGAGTCTCAATACGATCAGTTAGCTGGGATTATTGACGAAGTCGCTGAGCGTATCCGTCAACTCGGACACTATGCTGTAGGATCATATGCTAAATATTTAGAATTAACGCACTTGACTGAAACAAAGTATGAGCATACAGATAGTAAAGGTTTTTTTAAGGAATTGTTGTCAGACCATGAGTCTATTATCATGAGTATAAGAGGAAACTTGGATGCGGTGGAGAAAGCAGGTGATCAAGCAACTGAAGATTTTTTAGTAGGCGTACTGGCGCAGCATGAAAAACTAGCGTGGATGTTACGTGCACATGTGTCGTAGGATACAAACTGTTATATAAAAAAACAGTAATCAATTTGGTTACTGTTTTTTTTATGCCTACTAATAAAGACTGCATGATAATTGTTCAAGTAGTTTCATTATTTAAATTTGTTTTTTTGTGTGTATGCGTAACTATTTTATTCTGATCGCTTTTTTATTTCTTTTCACTTCCTGTGCCGAATCTTTAGTGGTACAATCCACGGGAGTTTTGCAGAATGCAGCTCGGGTACACCATTTGAAAAATGGTGATCGGGAGATTATTTATATACCCATGCGTCATCTCGGTAAGCGTAATTATTACGATTATATCCAACGTCAAGTTGATTCGCTCCAACAGCAAGGTTTTGTGGTGTTTTATGAAAGTATCGCTTATCAAGTGGATAGTGCACAGCAACGGGATCTGTATGATCGCAAGTTTAGAAAATTAGTTGGCCATACAGTCGGTAGTACCAAAACCTATGAAAAGACATCTGATACAACCAAAGTATTGATGGCCCCTATGTATAAAAATCTTGGAAGTAGAATCATTCAGCAACCGGAGTATTCGTTTTTTAAAGTAGACTATAATACCGCTGTGGTAGCCGATATACCCAAAAATGTCCTACTTGATGAATTTGAATATACGTACGGAGATATTGTTTTGGAGCCATGCGATTGGAAGACGCCTCTCCATGAACCCTACAGCTGTAAAGCTGCAAAAGGAAAATTAAAAAGGATTTTTGATCGTCAATTCATTATGAAAAGAAGAGAAGAAAATTTAGCAGCTTTAGTTGCAGATGCTGCACAAAAGAAAATTCTGATTATGTTTGGGGCCGCGCACTATAAAGGATTCTTAAAGCATCTGCAAGAGCGTGATCCAAATTGGAAAATTGTAAAATAAAATATATGGAGAAATTGTTTATCATCATATTGGTACCAGCTGTTATTTATCTAGTTTATTATTTGTTAAATAAAACGCACAAAAATAGTAAAGCCATCAGACGAGTTTTAAGTAAAGAGGGAAAAGCTATTTTATTGAAAGAAGTACAATACTATCAACATCTCGATGATGCGGATAAAATCGAATTTGAAGAACGCTGTTTACGTTTTTTAGATCAGGTCAGTGTTGAAGGTGTGGGTGTCGAAGTTTCATTAAAAGATTATATGTTAGTTGCCGCGAGTGCGATCATACCTGTTTTTGCATTTAAGAAATGGGAGTATGCCAATCTAACGACTGTGCTGCTCTATCCCAATACCTTTAATCAAGAATATCAGTTTGAAGGCAATGAGGAAAGAAGAATTTTAGGTATGGTGGGAGAGGGTTCTATGAATGGTCAAATGATTTTATCCAAGGCTGCACTGGAAGCAGGTTTTCTTAATACAAAAGATGGGCAAAATACCGCTATCCATGAATTCGTTCATTTATTGGATAAGACAGATGGTGAGGTGGATGGTCTACCCGAATTTTTAGTTGATCATACTTATACCTTAGCGTGGTTGGAAATGATACGAAAAGAAATTTTGAAAATTCAAGATGGCAAATCGGATATCAATCCATATGGTATTACCAATCGAGCTGAATTTTTTGCTGTGGTTTCGGAGTATTTTTTTGAGAACCCAGATCGTTTAAAAAGCCATCATCCTGAACTTTATAAGGCATTGAGCACTATTTTTAAGCAGGACTTAAGTTTTGATTCATCCATGTAAATGACGAGCTTACCTACGCTTTGTGTGCACATGTAATTGTAAAGTTGCTGAGCATCTGTAGCCTGTGGGTAATTGACTGTCTTTTCCTTCGGTGAACATCAGGTATTAAAAAATAAAACGCCCTTCAACATGATATGGAAGGGCGTTTTTTATGGTCCAATTGCCTGAGCAAAAACCACTTTAGAAGCGCTTAAATTGCTTCCAGAAGTTGCTTTTCATGCAATTCAAAATATTGACCTTTTAAGTTCATCAGTTCTTCATGTGATCCTTCTTCCGCAATTTTTCCCTGATCTAAGACGATGATTTTATCCGCATTCTTGATTGTGGATACACGATGCGCGATAAAAACACAGGTCTTGCCCTTCATGATACGGCTTAGCGATGTGAGTATCTGTTCTTCAGTCTTGGTATCGACGGCTGATAAACAATCGTCGAATATTAAGATTTTAGGTTCTTTAATTAAAGCACGCGCGATAGACACCCGCTGTTTCTGACCACCAGATAAGGTAATACCACGTTCGCCAACAGAAGTTTCAAAACCTTGATCAAAGCCTATTATATTCTCGTACACAGCAGCATCCTTCGCCGCTTGCTCAACTTGTTGCTGTGTAAAATGATCCAGTCCAAATGCGATATTATTACTAATCGTGTCGGAAAATAAAAAGACCTCCTGAGGTACAAACCCCGTTTGCTGTCTCAGATCTTGATAATCTAAGTCCTTAATGGATACATCATCATACTTGATACTGCCTTTTTCAATATCAAACATCCTCAACAATAAGTTTGCTAAGGTCGATTTGCCGGAGCCCGTTTTACCAATGATTGCTAAGGTTTGACCTGCAGGGATATGAAACGATAGATCTTTGATCGCCTGAATACCTGTTTCAGGATAGGTGAATGATATATGTTCGACTTTAAGGTCTCCGCTGAGTGTTTTTTTCGTCGTGCCATTGATAATAGGTGAGTTGGTATTCAAAAATTCATTGATTCGCTTTTGCGAAGCCGAAGCCCGCTGTACCAAAGAAGTAACCCAAGCCAGAGACATGGCAGGGAAAGTCAATTGATTGACATAAATAATAAACTCGGCGATATTTCCAGCTGTGATGGTACCTTTCGCGACTTCCAAGCCACCCACATAAATGGTGATAATGGTACTTAGACCTATAAGCAATAAGATCAAAGGAAAAAAAACAGCTTGCACCTTTACCAGCGACAGTGCTGTATTGCGATAGATGGTGCTCTCGTCTTCAAAAGCATCCATTTTATATTTTTCTCGATTGTAGGTCTTGATCACCCTGATACCGGCAAAGTTTTCCTGCACAAACGAAGCAAGACGAGCCAATTGTTTTTGAATTTTTTCACTCCTTTTGTTAATAATTTTATTGACAAACAAGATTACAACAGAGAGAATCGGGATCGGGATGAGCGCATATGTTGCTAGGCGAGCATTGACATCGTACATGGCATAGATGACCATGATAGAAAGAACAACCGTATTGATCGCATACATGATCGCGGGGCCTAAATAATTGCGTACCTGATTGACATCCTCTGTCGCTCTGCTCATGAGGTCGCCGGTATTATTTCTTCTAAAAAAAGCAAAATCGAGCTTCTGGTAATGGCGGTAGATTTCATTTTTTAGATCATACTCGATATGTCTGGAAGTCAAGATAATGGTTTGACGCATCATAAAGAGGAAAATGCCGCGTAATAAGGATAGGAGTAAGACCACTCCACCGAAGAAAAGTAAACTCGATCCAAAAACCTTGTATATCAGCTCCTGTCTTTCAAATCCACTGTAGAGTTTATATAAATAAATGTTCTCCTGTACTAAATCAAAGGCTTCGCGTATTACCTTAGCAGGAAGAATACCAAAATAATTGGAGATGATAACGAAAATAACACCTGGAACCAACTTCCAGCGGTATTTGTAAAAATATTTATTTAAATAAGCTAACTCTTTCATATAATAATACAAATGTAAAACTTATTCAGCATTAAATTTTGTATTTTACAAACTTATACTGTCACAAACAATTCATAAGTTTTGTATTTATTTTGAAAGAAAAATTTAGTGTGAAATATATTTTCTACTTTTGTTTCCAAATTACCATAAATAAAACTTGAAGCAGAATTTTATGTCAGCATCTCAAACTCCAATTTTCGAATTACTGGGTCAATTTGGTCACCAGAATTTGTTTTTTTGTAATGATGAAGTAGTTGGTTTGAAAGCAATTATTGCCATTCATGATACCACATTAGGTCCAGCAATAGGCGGAGTCCGAATGTTGCCCTATTCCAGTACAGAAGAAGCAATCGAAGATGCTCTTCGTCTTTCCAAAGCGATCACTTACAAATCAGCAATCACAGGTCTCAACCTAGGTGGTGGAAGTGCAGTTATCCTGGGAAATCACCGTATCGATAAATCTGAAGTATTATTAAGACGTCTCGGACAATTTATTGAAGGTCTCAGTGGCAATTTCATTGCTTCGATCGATGTGGGTATTGGACAACGTGATTTGGAGCATATCTTTGCTGAGACTTCGCACGTCGCAGGTCTTCCCAAAGCTATTAATGGAGGTGGTGATACTTCAGTTTTTGCAGCTCAAGGTGTACTTTATGGTATCAAAGCTTCTTTAAAAGAATTATATGGCTCCGATAGTTTAGCAGGACGCAAAGTAATCGTACATGGCATTGGAAGTGTAGGTGAGCGTCTGATTGAGATGTTGCGGGACGAAAATTCACGTGTCTATGTGAGTGATATTACCGAAGACCGAATGTTAAAAACTGCGGCTAAATATAAAGTGGAAACCATCGCATTTGACAAAGTTTTTGATTTTGATTGTGATGTCTATGCTCCATGTGCACTTGGAGGTACTGTTAATCCCGAGACCGCTGCTAAAATGCAATGCAAAATTATTGCAGGCGCTGCCAATAATCAATTGAAAGAAGAATTGATCACAAGTAATATTCTCCATGAAAGAGGCATTTTATATGCACCAGATTATTTAATCAACGCTGGAGCATTGGTCAGCTGTTATTCCGAAATACAGGGATATGGTGCTGATCATACCGAATTTGTTATCAAAAATATTTACAACGCAACACGCGAAGTATTCCAAAAATCAAAGCAAGAAAATATTTCTTCATTCCAAGCTGCTAATCAAATCGCAGAAAAGCGTATCTTTGACATTCGAAAACTCAAAAGATAGAGAAAACAACAAAAAAAACAATCGTTCTTATATACAAATCGTTCTTTAAAATACTATGTTAAATAGAAGACACCTAAGGGTCAAAGTAGTGCAAACGCTTTATGCGTACAGTTTATCTGAAGATAAAGATATCAAAGCCTTTGAAAAGGCATTATTGCAAAATGTGGATGAAGTGTACGAAATGTACATTTGGACATTAAATCTGCTAGATGAAGTGGCTGATTACGCATTAATAGATGCAGAAGGTCGTGCAAATAAATTTTTGCCAACGGAAAAAGATTTATCGCATAACACAAAACTAAGTAGCAATACGTTTATCGAATCTTTAAGACAAAACCCACAGTACGCAGAAGGAGTAAAGAAATACGGTGTTTCTTGGAACTTTGATCCTGAAATTGTTCGTACAGTATTTGCTCAGTTGAAACATTCTGAAGACTATGCTTATTATATGCAGTCGTCAGATCGTTCAATCGCTGTTGAAAAAGATATCATTAAATTTATTTTCAAAAAAATAATTTTGAAATCTCCGGTTATCGAGCAGGTTTTTGAAGAAAAATTTATCAACTGGACAGTCGATAAAGAAGTTTTGCAAGCGTTGATTGCCAAAACATTCAAAAATTTTAGCTCCGAAGAGCCTAGACAAAATAAGCTAGCAGAGCTGACACAAAATTGGTATGATGATAAAGATTTCATCTTGAATCTGATTGCAAAAACAATCCGAAACACAAATGAATATCAAAAAATGATTACCGAAAAGACAAAAAACTGGGAATCAGACCGTATCGCTTTAATTGATACGCTATTGATGCGCATGGCTATTTGCGAATTGGTGAATTTCCCTTCTATTCCAGTAAAGGTTACGATTAATGAATATATTGAAATTTCAAAGGTTTTCAGTACACTTAAGAGTAATACCTTTATTAATGGTATTTTAGATAAAATTTTAAGTGATTTAAATCAAGATGGCCGTATTCAAAAACAAGGTCGTGGATTGAATAATTAGAAAGATATTTATGAAAAAATTGAACTATTCACTTCTTTTAGCATTAGGCATTTGTACGTTGAGTTCATGTGGCTCCAACACTAAAAGTGAAAAGACAACAGCAGAACCAACAGTTACGACAGAAGATACTGCTGCCAATCGTGAAGCTGCTGCAGCTGCGATTGGAACAATTGAATTTGCTGAACCTGTACATGAGTTTGGACAGATCAAAGAAGGGGAAGAGGTAACGCACGTTTTC
This sequence comes from Sphingobacterium sp. UBA6320, assembly GCF_002440335.1. NCBI lineage: Bacteria > Pseudomonadati > Bacteroidota > Sphingobacteriia > Sphingobacteriales > Sphingobacteriaceae > Sphingobacterium > Sphingobacterium sp. UBA6320. The sequence continues at coordinate 349,717 of NZ_DJTA01000022.1, forward strand.
ACCCTGACTAATACGGGCAATGCACCTTTGATCATTTCAGAAGTAAGAGCTTCATGTGGATGTACGCAGCCCGAGTTTTCAAAAAACCCTGTTCTTCCGGGTAAAACATCAGACATTAAAGTCACTTTCAAAAGTGAAGGTCAGGTAGGGAAGCAACAGAAAATCATAACCATTCACTCTAATGCTTCAAATGGACTGACAACAGTTCAATTAAAAGGCGAAGTATTGGCGGCTAAATAATTAAATATAAAACAGATAACATATGAATACAGTTTTTTTACAGGCAGCGGGCTCAGGAAGTAGTTTAATGAGTTTCTTACCGATGGTACTTATCGTGGTTGTTTTTTATTTCTTTATGATTAGACCTCAAATGAAGAAACAAAAAGATCATAAGAAATATATTGAAGAATTAGGTGTTAATTCTCAAATCGTCACAAATGCGGGTATTCACGGTCGTATTGTTGAGGTTTCGGAAACAACATTTTTAGTAGATGTAGGTTCTGGTGTTAAAATTCGTTTTGACAAGTCAGCAGTTGCATTAGATGCTTCAAAAGCATTGAACGCTAAAGCATAATACAATAGAAATTGAAGGAAGCCGATCTTATTAAAATAGGATCGGCTTCTTTATTTAAGGAGCTTCAATTTGCAATTTATTTCGTCAGGATATGAAAGGCAAAATGATTAAGTTTGTATATGGCAAGTATTATTCGCATCAGTAAATCACAGAAAAGAAAATTGATCACATTTACACGGTGTGTTCTTATTTCCTTATTTGCTTGGCTATTATTTTCAATTTCAAATGAATATACCATTACTGTAAAAGCAGGAATAGAATACGTCAACTTGCCTGAAAAACGTGCCTTTCATCCACAACAATCTGATACGGTCAACATCAAGTTGAAAATGACGGGATGGCAGGTGCTGTTCTCTAAAGTCAAATCTGAAGTTCCAACAGTACATGTGGATATCAGTGGCCTGAAGAATAAAAATTGGATTGTGCTGTCCAACCAGATCGGCTTTATCAATCGTCAATTCCCCCATGAACAATTAGTGGTTTCCGTCAGTCCAGATACCTTATACTTTGACTTTTCAAAGCAGACGCAGCGTAAGGTTCCCGTAAAAGCGATGGCAGATATTCAATTTAGAAAGCAATATGGATTTATCGGTGAAACTCTTGTCAGTCCCAAATATGTCACGATATCAGGACCCTATGAAGATGTTGCCAATATAGAATATTGGGAGACGGATACGATTAGAGGAAAGGACGTATTCACTGATCTCCGCACGGTAGCTTATCTCAATAAGAACCAAAAGGCAAATATCAATGTCTACCCGACCTCTGTGGAGGTGTTGATGCCAGTGGGTGAACTGACCGAAAAAATTATTGAATTGCCTCTGAAGGTTGAAAATAATACACATTTTAAGTCCGTAAGAACAATGCCAAGTAAAGTTGCCATTACGGTACTCATGTCTGTCAAAGACTATAATAATTATACAGCAAGAGATTTTGAGGCTGTGGTCGATATCAATGATTGGGAAGGAGCTAAGGTGAAATATTTACCTGTTATCTTGACCAAGGTGCCAGATTTTTGTTCTATTCTAAGAGTAGAGCCTCAAAATGTTGATTTTTTTGTGCGTAAATAATATGGGAATTAAAGTAGGAATAGCAGGTGGTATTGGGTCTGGAAAAACAATCGTATGTGATATTTTTAAAGTTTTAGGCGTGCCAATTTACAATGCCGATCTAGAGGCAAAGTTGATCATGAATAAGAGCGATCAGGTTCGACAAGCAATTATAGCCACATTTGGTGATCAGACGTATCAAAATGGGATATTGAATAGGGAATTTCTAGCTGCTCAAGTCTTTAATGATGCTGACCAATTGGCCAAACTAAACGCGATTGTCCATCCCGCAGTGATACAAGCTGCAGAAGATTGGGCTGATGCCCAAACAGCGCCTTATTCATTAAAAGAGGCTTCCATCCTATTTGAAAGTGGATCGTACAAAAAATTGGATTATACGATTTTGGTGACAGCTCCGGTCGAAATACGTATAGCGCGAGTTATGGCAAGAGACCAAGTCACAAGAGAACAGGTGCTGGCACGAATGAACAATCAGCTACCTGATGAAGAAAAGGCCAAATTAGCCGATTTTGTGATTATTAACGATGGAATACAAGCATTAATTCCACAAGTGATGGCATTACACCATCGATTTCAGAAATAGTTTTTTATGTTAAATATATTATCAGACTTTTTGGTTCGAAAACCAGAAGGTTATTATTGTCAATATGGAGATTTTTATATTGATGCCCTACTGCCCGTTTCTATAGATGTTGTGTCTCATGGACATGGTGATCATGCAAGACCTGGACATACAACGATTTACAGTACAGCAGTTACTGCCGCTATAATGCGATACCGTTATTCCCAACAACCGCAGTCCAGCTATAGAACAATAGATTTTCAGCATGCATTTCAGATTGGTCCAGTGCAACTGACTTTTATTCCCGCAGGACATATACTCGGATCTGCCCAGATCTTGATGGAATATAAAGGAGTTCGGTATCTATATACAGGTGATTATAAATTGCAGGAGGACGAGACCTGCGAGCGCATTGAAATTGTTCAGGCAGATGTTTTGATTACAGAATGTACATTTGCAGATCCGGAAGTCATTCATCCAGATCCGATTGATGAAATCAAAAAATTGAATGATCAACCTTTTAATATCTTACTGGGAACTTACTCACTAGGGAAAGCCCAGCGTTTAACTGATTTGATCAATAAGCATTGCCCAGACCGAAGAGTATTGGTGCACCATGGTATACTGCCGCTTCACCGTATCTATGATGATATGGGCCTTAAAAAGCTTACCTATGAGCAGTACAATAGAAGAGAGATGAAGGTGGGAGAACCCAATAAGGTCTATATGGTTCCGCCCATGACATTCAATAGTTACATTCGTGCTACTAAAGTCGTTCGAGCTTTTGCTTCAGGATGGAAGAGACTTCAGCAGCATAATGATCTTTCCCTCTACATTTCTGATCACGTGGACTGGAATGATATCCTATTTTTCATCAAAGAGGTCAAACCTCAGGAAGTATGGACACTGCATGGAGACGGTCGGATATTAAAACAGTATTTTGAGGGGCAGCTAGCTGTTCGTGATATCTTTTGATCTTTGTAAATCAATTTATTATCGCCATCTATTTAATTATTAAATTTAAATAGATGGCTGTTTTTTTTATTGAGATTTTACCTTTGATCTGATCAATAAAAGACAGACAATAACCCCTAATACTACTAAAAATAGACTGAATGGAAATATAAAGTCCATGCCAAATTGCTTGGCCACTAAGCCGATAAGCGGACCTGATACACCCAGCGAAATATCAATAAATAGTCCATAGGCCCCTAAAGCCGCACCTTTATTTGCGCTGGATGCTCTTTTGACAGCCTCAACTCCCAATGCCGGAAATACCATTGAAAATCCTAATCCAGTAATAGAAGCACCAATGATCGTCAATAGCGGTGAGGGAGCAAAGGCGATCAGCAACAGTCCAGCACTTTCAATCAGCATCGAATATAAAGCTATTTTGACGCCTCCAATTTTATTGATACTTCCCGTCAGCACAAAACGGCCTAAGACAAACATCGTACTAAAACACGTAATGCAAATGGCGGCATTTTCCCATCCCTTATAATTGTAGTACAACGTGATGAATGTTGAGATTGTTCCAAAACCTATACCTGCCAGTGCAAGACCTATTCCAAAGGGAGATACGACTTTAAAAACAGAGAAAAATGAATTTCTTACTTCATTGGATAGCGAATACAGTGCTTTTTTATTGATGGTCGAAATAAGACCTATAAAGCCCACCACGATGGTAAATGCTGCGATTGACCAATTGCCTAGGTGCTGAGATAAAATGACGCCTAAGGGAGCGCCTATAGCCATAGAGCTGTAATTGGATATCCCATTGTAAGAAATTGCGGTACCGGTGTGTTGGTCGCCTACGCGCAAAATAGCCCAGTTGACCGGACTTGCACCAACCATACCTTCTCCACAGCCTGTTAATAATCTGGAAATAGCCAGTAAGCTAATGGAAAGTAATGGGGTAGCGCTGGTCGAAAATGCAGCCCATAACAGGATCCCTGTGACCATAAAACAGATCATACTCGCGATAATAGCAGGCTTAGGACCTTTTTTATCGACGATCGTCCCCGCGTAGGCACGCATAAAAAAGGTCATGATATATTGAGAACCAATGACTGCACCTGCAATAATGGTATTGAATCCTAATGTTTCATGGATGAAAATAGGAAGTACAGCTAGCGAAAGACCAATTGTGAAATATCCGTAAAAAGTTAAAATCACATAGCTAGCAATCTGAAAACGGTAATCAAGAGCCGTCTTTTGCAAAGATTTGGATAACATGCTGCAAAGGAAGCAAACCTAACGGGGATAAAAAAATAAAAGGCGATATTCTCGTTCAGAATATCGCCTTTATTACAAAGTAATTATAATAAGATTACCAGCCCTTTATAGCACCACCTTTAAAGACTCTTTTGGCAGTTGCTTCTACTTCAGGCGACTGGTACGCCTCAATAAATTGTTTGATGCGTTCATCATTTCGATTGTCCTCTCTGGATACGATTAAATTGACATACGGCGACTCGCTATCTTCTGCAAATAAACCCTCTTTTTCAGGATTTAACCCCGCTTGAGCAGCGAAAGTATTGTTAATGATCGCAATGACCACTTCCTTATCGTCCAAAACTCGTGGTAATTGAGGAGCTTCAAGCTCCATAATATTTAATTTCTTGGGATTATCGATGATATCTGTCTTTTTGGGCAATAGACCAACGTTGTCTTTTAGTTTGATCAATCCTTCTTTTTGAAGCAATAGCAGTGATCTTCCTCCATTTGTGGGATCATTGGGAATCACAATAGTAGCACCTGGTTGCAATTCACTGATCGATTTTATTTTTTTAGAATAAGCAACTATCGGAAATACAAAAGTATTGGCAACGGCTGCTAATTTATAACCCCGTTGTCGAGATTGTTCTTGAAGATAAGGTAAATGTTGGAACGAGTTGATATCAATGTCACCTTGGTTTAAAGCTTCATTGGGGACTACATAATCGTTGAAAGAGACCAATTCAACATCAAGGTTGAATTTCTCCTTAGCAACTTTTTTTGCTGTTTCAGCAATTTCTTGTTCAGGACCGGCGACAATTCCTACTTTAAGGACTTTCGAATCTGTTTTTTTTCCGTTACAAGCAATCAGGCCAACTAAGGTCAGTGCTACCACGCAAAGTTTAGAGTGTAATCTCATAGTTTTTAAAATAGATGTTAACGATGATTAGCTTTTTTAGACATGTAATCTCCAGTAAACTGAAGAATAAATACAATTAAAATTAGTAAAATTAATACAGCATTCATAATAAAAGTATCATAACCAATATAACCATACTGATATCCAATCTGCCCCAGTCCTCCGGCACCGACAGCACCTCCCATAGCTGAATAACCAACTAAGGTAATCAATGTAATGGTCACATTATTAATGAGTGATGGGAGTGATTCGGGTAATAATACCTTGAAAATAATCTGTGTTGTAGTCGCTCCCATAGCACGTGCAGCTTCAATCAGTCCATGAGGGATTTCCAGTAAACTATTTTCAACTAATCGCGCAATAAAGGGTGCCGCAGCCAAACTTAAGGGTACCAAGGCTGCTGTCACTCCAATGGAAGTACCTACGATTTGCCTAGTGAACGGAATCATCCAAACAATAAGAATAATAAAAGGGATCGAACGAAATACATTCACCAGTACAGCAAGTAACTGGTGTATCAATTTGTTCTCATGCAATTGGTTTTTGCGGGTTAAAAACAGGAAAATACCTGTAGGAAGTCCAAGGGCAAAACCAAAAAATCCCGACAGGAAAGTCATGACAATAGTTTCTATGGTACCATTGATCAATAAATCGATAACTGTATCAGACATATCCTATAATTTCTGTTTGTGAATAATTTGATTTTAAATAGCTCAGGCCATCGACGATGCGTTCGGCATCACCAATAAGTTCCAAATTAAGGATCCCAAATTTAATTGACCCTACATAATCAATCTGCGCACTGATAATGGCAACATCAATGTGATAGTGTTCATGCAAATGTTTGATAACCGATATTTGATTATGATGTTCTGCTAGATAGATCTGTACAATAGGATTGCCGCTTTCTTTTAGGCGCTCTTGGTAGATCGCAGGAAGTTCGGCATGCAGAGAAGATTGAATAAAATGTTTGGTAAGAGCTTCCTTTGGAGACGTGAAAATCTGTTCTACAGTACCGGTCTCTATTAATTTGCCACCATCTATCACGGCTACTTGATCACAGATGATTTTGATTACCTCCATCTCATGCGTAATAAGCAAAATCGTCAAGTTTAGCTTTTTATTGATTGACTTGAGCAATTGCAAAATAGATTTGGTTGTCGCAGGATCCAGTGCACTGGTCGCTTCATCACATAATAGAATTTCGGGATCACTAGCTAGTGCTCGAGCGATAGCCACACGCTGTTTCTGTCCTCCGGACAAATTAGCGGGATAATCATGGACCTTATCCTCGAGTCCTACTAACGCAAGAAGTTCCATTACTTTGAGCTGAATATGTTTTTTTGAAATACCGGTCAACTCCAATGGGAACGCAATATTTTGAAAAACCGTACGAGAAGATAGTAAATTGAAGTGCTGAAAGATCATTCCGATTTTTCGGCGTTGCTGAACCAAATCCTGGCGAGACAACTGCATGATGTCAACGCCGTGGATCAACACTTGACCTTCATCTGGTTTTTCCAATAAATTGACACAGCGAATCAACGTGCTTTTTCCTGCACCCGAGCTCCCTATAACACCAAATATTTGCCCTTTCGGAATCGCTAGCGTGACTTGATCTAATGCTTTCGTAAACTTATTTTTTACTGCAAATGTCTTGGAAATGTTAATTAATTCTATCATTTATGTATAGTAAAAACTAATCTTACAAAAAAAACCTTTCAAACATGTCCTGAAAGGCTTATGGATATGAAGCAATTTGATCTCATGATAAAAACATGAATTGCTATATTTTAGGGCAAATGTATCAAAAGTAGCCCTAACTCACAATACTAATCTTTAAATTACAGGTTTTTGATACATGCTTCGTTCAAAGTGGGATATTTAAATGTAAAACCAGCATCCCGTATTTTTTGGTTACTGGCGCTTGTGCTTGTCAGTAAAACTTCCTCACCCATCTGGCCCAAAGCCAACTTTAGTGCAAATGTAGGAACATAAATAGGGAGATAAAAGCTACCTATCTTTTGCTTGGCCATACGATCGATAATGGTCTTCTGAGGAAGTACTTCCGAAGAGACTGCATTAAAGATGCCTGATAGGTTGCTATCACGAATGGCTGCCAAATAAAGATGGCAAACATCATCAATATGGATCCAGCTCATTTTTTGTTTACCTGATCCTAAGTAAGTAGCCGTTTTATACTTAAAGGATTTGATTAGTTCTTTTAACGCTCCTCCATCCTTACTGAAAACTACCCCTAATCTCAAGATGACGATTCTTTTGTGGAGAAGCTCAATAGGTTTAATGCTATCTTCCCATAGTTTACAGGTCCAACTCAAGAAATCCGTTCCCTGCTCTTCATACTCTTTAAAAATGTGGTTAGGACTTTTGTCCGCTCCATACCAGCCAACAGCAGAAGTAGAAATGACGGCTTTTACCTTATTTGGGATTTGCTGTAAGGCTTCAACGATCAAATTACCGCTATTGACCCGACTCGAAATGAGTTCTTGCCGGCGCTTTTTAGTCCAACGTTGATCAGCAATCCCGGCTCCGGCGAGATTGATTATATAATCAGCCCGTTGAATAGCGTGATTATTGATTCTTTTTTGATCCGGATCCCAATCCAGGTATTCGATATGGGTACTGTCTTGATGTGACTTGGCACTTCGCGTGAATATGATGACATGAAAGCCTTCGCTAATCAGTAATGTTGCGAGATCTCTTCCTATTGTTCCTGTACCACCAGCTAGAATGACTGTTTCCATATTTGATAAGATCTATTAAGCTTAAAAATAACAAGATAGTTTATTAACGCCAATTTAATTTTTATTTATCATATTCCAGCCTTAATCAAATTAAAAATTGGTTATTTTGCTGCATATCGTGGAAGAGAATTATTATAATATGAATTATTTCGATGAGCTGACAACGCTCCTTAATATTGAACAAAACTTTGATCGTGAGCAATATGAGTTGCTTTTGTTAAAGTCAAGCTTGAATGAACGTAAGCTGAAAGGAGTAACTTGGTTTCCCATTCAAATAAAAAGTGACGAAATAGGTAGAGGTGATTATTTGACCATTACGCTGACCAAAACAAATCAGATGGAGGAGGAGCATCGTTTCCGATTTGGCATGCCTGTAGCACTATTTTCCAATCATGATCCACAAGTAGACCGACAAGAAGGTTTGATTTCTTATGTAAGCCGTGACACCATGAAGATTGCATTTCGGGTAGACGAACTGCCCGATTGGAGTCGGCGCGGAAAGTTGGGTGTGGATCTGCTATTTGATGAGAACTCGTATAAGGAGATGCACGACACGCTCCGGAAAGCAAAAGATTTGCGCTCGGATTTACATAAAGGAAGACTCATTCGCGAAATAATCGGAGAAGAACAAGTAAAGGACTATGAAAAAGAAACGTATTATGATGATGCAGCTTTAAATCAAAGCCAAAATGAAGCTATTGCACTAGTGTTGAGTTCAAGTCCGATTTCAATTATTCATGGTCCCCCAGGTACAGGGAAAACGACAACGCTCATCAAAGCCGTAGCCGCCTTGCTCAAAAAAGAAAAAAAGCAGATCTTGATTGTTGCTCCGAGTAACACAGCGGTAGATGTGCTGACCGAACGATTGGATGCTGTGGGCGTGCTGGTGACAAGGATTGGAAATCCAGTGAAGATTTCAGAGCACCTGCAAGAATTGTCATTGGATGCACAAGTGGATCAGCATCCTGCCAATAAGGAGGTCAAGATATTAAAGAAAAAAGCTCGAGCCTATACGGATATGGCTCAAAAATATAAACGAAGTTTTGGACGTTCAGAGCGTGAGCAACGCAAGGCTCTTTTTGATGAAGCTCGAAAAATAACGAAAGAAATTGGCGATATCCAAGATTTTATCGTTGGAGATATTTTGGATAAAGCGCAAGTGGTGACGGCCACTTTGGTAGGGGCAAATCAATACGCTATTAGAAACAGAACCTATGGGGTCGTCGTTATTGACGAAGCGGCACAAGGGTTGGAACCCGCATGTTGGATTCCTATTTTAAAGGCAGATAAGATAGTGCTGGCGGGAGATCATCGTCAACTGCCCCCAACCGTAAAGTCAACTGCGCATATGAAAACAGGACTTTATGATACATTATTTGAAAAGTTGGTCAGTCGGTATCCTAGCCATGTTGCCCTACTCAATGTTCAGTATCGGATGAATGAAAAAATAATGAAATTTCCGTCCTTAGCCTTGTATGACGACCACTTATTGGCAGCAGAGCAGGTGCAGCACTGGACTTTAAAAGGAGATCAAGAACCTGTGCTATTTATTGATACGGCAGGTGCTGGATTTGAAGAAGGACAAGAAGGAACAGCTACTTTTAATCAAGGGGAAGCCCAGTTTTTAAAAACTCATTTGAGCGAATTGCTGACAAAGCTTTCTGCGACTTATGCTGAAGATGATTTTCCAAGTATTGGGGTTATTACTCCTTATCGGAAACAGGCAACTCTATTGCATGAGGTGTTATCACATGATGAATGGATGGCTACCTATCGTAAAAACATACAGATCAATACCATCGACAGTTTCCAAGGACAGGAGAAAGATATTATATATATAAGTTTAACCCGAAGCAATGATCAACAAACCATTGGCTTTTTGTCGGACGTCCGCAGAATGAATGTGGCCATGACTAGAGCTAGAAAGAAACTCATCGTCATTGGTGATAGTGCTACAGTAGGCAAACACGAATTTTATGATGCCTTTATCAAATATGTTGAGTCTGTCGAAAGCTATCATAGTGTTTGGGAATGGGATCTGAATCATTAGATTCCCAAAAAATGAATAAAAAAATATTGATCAGATTTCATATTTAACTGTTATTTTAGTACACAACCCATATCAAATTAATTATGTATCAGCATTATCAAAATAGCGAACTTGTTTTTAAAACACGATGGATTACCAACGAAGGGTTTTATTTTTCTGAGAAAGAATTGCCAGATACATCATTAGAACAGTTTCTGAGTAAATCTGGAGACCCAGAAGAACATATAATTTTCATACCCTATAGTCAGATTAAGCAAGTAGCACCCCTTTATGAAAATCAACCTCCCTTGCTCGATATGGATGTCGTTGACCCGAGTAATTATCAAGCACTAGTGGCAGATTTTGAAAATAGAGCCCAATTGCAGGAAGCTATCCAAGAAATCGAAAAGCATTCAGGACTTAAAGAAGATGTTGAAATTATAAAGAATAAAAGCTGGATGCGCAATTTGTTGTATACGATTGCAGCAGCTTTTTTCGGCTTTTCATTGGTGATGATGGCCAGAGAAATGGAAGCAGGAGAATCATTAGACTTAAGCGGTAGCAGATCGGGATTTAAAAATATTTTGGCTTCTATAGCAGGTCAGTTGGGGGTCGTTGGATCCTCTGTATTGGCAATTGCGTTAGTTGCAGGATTTGGTTATCTTACTTATACAATCTATAAAAGCTCAAATACAACAAGGGTGGTATGGAAGAAATAGGGATCTGAGATATGCCATCTCCATCATAAGTATTTTGTAGGCAGACGTTATCATACGATCAGATTGTTCAGGATAATACCATAAAAAATGCGGTTGACACAGTCAACCGCATTTTTTATGGCGAGGCATGTTTTATGTTATTCGATCTCTTTTTTATTTAAGAATACAAACTGACCGTCGAAGACATCGAGCTGGATAACAGCATCTTTATTTACCTTTCCTGAAAGGATCTCTTTTGAAAGTTCATTCAAAATTCGTTTTTGAATCACGCGTTTCAAAGGTCTAGCACCATAGGTAGGGTCATATCCCAGTTGTGCCAACCAATCCAGTGCATCATCAGAAGCAGTGATGAAAATATCCTGTTCAGCTAACTGTTTTTGAATGTTACCAAATTGCATCCTGACAATGCTACCAATTTCTGTTCTGCTCAATGGTGTGAACATAATGATTTCATCAATCCGGTTCAAGAACTCTGGACGAATCGATTTCTGTAACAGCTCAAACACTTCACCTCTTGTTTTAGCGATGACCTCATCTCTATTGATATCATTCAAATGCGAGAAGTTCTCTTGGATAATATGCGAACCTGTATTTGAAGTCATGATGATAATCGTGTTTTTGAAATTGACTGTTCGACCTTTATTGTCCGTCAAATGTCCATCATCCAATACTTGAAGCAATATATTGAACACATCAGGATGTGCTTTTTCAATTTCATCCAATAGGACCACAGAGTAGGGACGGCGTCGTACAGCCTCAGTCAATTGACCACCTTCTTCATAGCCCACGTATCCTGGAGGCGCTCCGATCAGTCGAGATACAGCATGACGTTCTTGGTACTCAGACATATCAATTCTGACCAACGCATGTTCGTCGTCAAATAAAAATTCAGCTAATGCTTTCGCTAATTCTGTTTTACCAACACCAGTTGTACCCAAGAAGATGAAAGAACCAATTGGACGTTTCGCATCACTAAGGCCAGCTCTTGATCGACGAATCGCATCTGATATCGCTTCAATAGCTTCTTCCTGACCAGCCACTCTTTTATGTAATTCGGCTTCGAGTGAAAGTAGTTTTTCACGTTCTGACTGAATCATTTTATTGACAGGGATACCTGTCCATTTGGATACGACATCGGCAATGTCTTCAGCGGTCACTTCCTCTTTCAACATGCGCTTGCTATCTTGCTTTTCAGCCAGTTCAGCCTTTAGTTTTTCAACCTGATCTTGTGCCTCTTTAATACGGCCATAGCGTATCTCTGCTACCTTACCATAATCTCCAGCACGTTCAGCTTGATCAGCCTCTTGTTTGTAATGCTCAATATTTTCAATTTCTTGGTTGACCTGGTCTACCAATGTTTTTTCAGACTGCCAAGAAGCACGTAACGAATCCCGTTCAGCAGATAAATTTGCAATAGTTTCAGATAGCTCACTTACTTTCTTGTCATCATGTTCACGCTTGATGGCTTCGCGCTCGATCTCCAACTGCATAATGCGGCGATTTAACTCGTCCACGGCCTCAGGCACAGAGTCCATTTCAAGACGTAATTTTGATGCGGCCTCGTCCATCAAATCAATGGCTTTATCCGGTAAGAAACGATCTGAAATATAGCGTGTCGATAATTCGACCGCTGCGATGATCGCCTCATCAAGAATACGGACTTTATGGTGAGTTTCGTATCTTTCTTTTAATCCCCTTAAGATTGAAATTGCATCTTGGGTAGTTGGTTCATCAACCATTACTTTTTGAAAACGACGCTCCAATGCCTTATCCTTTTCAAAATACTTTTGATACTCGTTTAAAGTTGTGGCACCTATAGCGCGAAGTTCACCGCGCGCTAGGGCAGGCTTTAAGATATTGGCAGCATCCATTGCGCCTTCACCGCCACCAGCACCCACTAAGGTATGGATCTCATCAATGAACAGGATGATCTCTCCATTGCTATCGGCTACCTCTTTGACAACAGCTTTTAATCTTTCTTCAAATTCACCTTTGTACTTAGCGCCAGCTATCAGCGCACCCATGTCCAACGAGAATACAATCTTTGACTTTAAATTTTCGGGTACATCACCATTGATGATGCGGTGTGCAATACCTTCAGCAATTGCCGTTTTTCCAACACCAGGCTCACCCACTAAAATTGGATTGTTCTTAGTTCTTCGGGACAGAATTTGCATCACGCGACGGATCTCTTCATCACGACCGATAACTGGGTCCAATTTTCCCGATTCAACAAACTCATTTAAGTTACGCGCATATTTTCCCAAAGCATTATAGGTCGCTTCAGCATTTTGATCCGTTACCCTGCTATTGCCGCGCAGCTCCTTAATGGCCAATTTGAGATCTTTTTCATTGACACCTTGATCTTTTAACAAGGAAGAAGTCTTATCTCCAGCATTTAATATACCCAAAAGAAGATGCTCAACAGAGACAAATTCGTCATTAAACTCCTTCAAGTAGCTTTGCGCTTTCTGTAAGGCTGTATTAGAAGCGTTGCTCAAATAAACATTTGTACCACTTACTTTTGGAAATGCTTGGATCTGTTTATCCAACTCGCCACCTAAGTAGGAGATGTTGACATTTAATTTTTTTAACAGGTGACTGATCACATGTTCATCAACTGTTAGTAATGCTTTTAATATATGTGCGGTCTCAATAGCTTGCTGTTGATTGCCACTGGCAATCTCAGAAGCCTTTTGAATCGCCTCTTGTGCTTTAATCGTGTAGTTATTGAAGTTCATAATTTTTTCCTTTTGATTCTACACAAGGGTAACAATCAAAATGCCATATCTGTTTTTATTCTTTTTTCGGAAAAAATGTCTTCTATTTTTATTGTTAAATGACAAAATTTCAGTTTTAGCTGTTTTTCTGTGTTCTGATCCGATATGGAGAGAAAATAAAGCGCTTGATTTTCAGAAAATTATTAAAATTATTAAAAAAAAATGCAATAAAGCTTGATTTTGTTGTCAAAGGTTTCGATATTTGCACCATCATAATTCGAAAGGGTTATTTAAAAAAGCCTCTTTAGCTCAGCTGGTAGAGCAACTGACTTGTAATCAGTAGGTCATTGGTTCGATTCCGATAAGAGGCTCTTTTTTAAACTTTCAGACATGATGCCTCCTTAGCTCAGCTGGTAGAGCAACTGACTTGTAATCAGTAGGTCATTGGTTCGATTCCGATAGGAGGCTCAAAAAGGTCAATCTCACAAAGATTGGCCTTTTTTTATTTATAGCAATTTCCTGATGTTTCGCCTTATAAAAAAAAAAAGTCCACCATACGATCGTATGGTAGACTTGATGCTTACAGGTTGTACTACTAAAAGTTTGGTTTTAATAAATACTTATCATAGAACCTGAAAATATGATCAGCAGCTTCTTCAGCTGTATCTACAATTCGATATAGTTTTAGATCCTCTTCACTAATGTAGCGATCGCCGAGCATCGTATTTTGAATCCAATTAAAAAGACCACTCCAGTATTCGGTACCTACCAATACGATCGGGAAGCGGGCGATCTTACCCGTTTGGATTAAAGTTATGGCTTCAAATAATTCATCCATTGTTCCAAATCCTCCCGGCATGACGATATAGCCCTGCGAATATTTCATAAACATCACCTTTCGAACAAAGAAATAGTTAAATTCGAGTAGCTTATCACGATCAATATATCTATTGTGAAATTGTTCAAAAGGCAATTCAATGTTTAATCCTACAGATTTACCCCCTGATTCGTACGCACCCTTATTGGCTGCCTCCATGATTCCGGGGCCACCTCCAGAAATGATCCCATAGCCTCGAGCGGTCAATAGGCTTGCTACATCAACAGCCATTTGATAGTATTTATGGTCTTGGGGAGTTCGCGCAGATCCAAATATGGATACACAAGGTCCAATCTTTGCCAATTTCTCAAAACCATCCACAAATTCGGACATGATCTTAAATATTTGCCACGAATCTTTTACTTTTATCTCTTGCCACGTTTTGTTTTCAAAGGCACTCCTTATTTTGTCGATTTTATCGTCTTTAGTGATATCCATGCTCTAATGTTAGTGTAAAATTATTATTCCCATTTTTTGAAGGGAATACAAGATAAGGAATATTTTTAATTTGAGCAGTTTCTTTAGCTAATATATTATTAAATTTGCGCATGAATTT
Organism: Sphingobacterium sp. UBA6320; assembly: GCF_002440335.1. Lineage (NCBI taxonomy): Bacteria > Pseudomonadati > Bacteroidota > Sphingobacteriia > Sphingobacteriales > Sphingobacteriaceae > Sphingobacterium > Sphingobacterium sp. UBA6320. The sequence goes on from NZ_DJTA01000022.1 coordinate 364,725, forward strand.
TTCTTCTAAATTATTAGAAAACGCTGTTTCAGAGTTTGGACGTCTACCTGGAGTAGGTCAAAAAACTGCGTTACGACTTGTTTTGCATTTGTTAAAACAATCTGACGCGGAAGTTTTACGATTTACATCGGCGATAAATCAATTGAAAGAAGAAATTCAATATTGCCGCATTTGTTTCAATATTTCAGATTTTCAAGAATGCGAAATCTGCACCTCTTCAAAACGTGATCATTCCATCATCTGTGTGGTAGAAGATACACGCGATGTAATGGCTATTGAAAATACAAACTCTTATCAAGGAAGTTACCATGTATTGGGAGGGCTTATTTCTCCAATGGATGGGGTAGGACCGTCTGACTTGAAGATCGAAGGATTGGTGGAGCGCATGCGGAAGCGCGACATCAAAGAAGTAATATTGGCATTGAGTGCTACCATGGAAGGCGATACCACTATATTTTATCTGTATCGCAAATTAAAAGAATTCAATGTTCAGGTCACCACCATCGCCCGCGGTATTGCTTTTGGAGGTGAACTCGAATATGTCGATGAATTGACCCTTGGAAGATCAATTGCAACAAGAACATTATACGAGCGTCCTACGCTGTAGCTACGCAGATTTCATATAATAATAATTGTAAGAGCTTTGTTACCCGACAAGGCTTTTTTTTAGTTTGCTTTTTAGTAAAAAGTTGTATTTTAACGGATTATTAAATCTAACACAACCAAACTATCATTTATTAAATAAGTATGAAAGAAAAAAATAGCTCCAGAAGAGATTTCTTGAAGAAATCCGTCACAGGAGCAGCGGCATTTACTATTGTCCCTCGATTCGTATTAGGAGGACAGGGATACTTGGCACCAAGTGACCATTTAACAAAAGGCATTATTGGTGTAGGTTCAATGGGTCGTGGTCATTTTGGATACGCGGGGACCAAGACAGTGGCGATATGTGATGTGGACACCAGACATTTGGCTATTGCTCAACAAGCTTTAGGCGGAGGAGTCAAAGAGCATCATGATTTTCGTGATCTCATCAAAAACCCCGAAGTCGATATTGTACATATCGCAACCCCACCACATTGGCATGGTCTGATGTCTTTAGAAGCAGCTCGTGCTGGAAAGGACATCTGGTGTGAAAAGCCAATGACACGTACGATAGGTGAGGGTAAAAAAGTTAAAGAAGCCATCGCACAGCATGGCAATATGTTTAGACTAAATACATGGTTTCGTTTTAGCGATAATTTTTATGGAATGAATGTTCCGGTAAAAAAGATCAAAAAATTAGTAGATACCGGGATGTTAGGCTGGCCATTAAAAGTCACGATCAGTAAGCATACAGGTTTCGATTGGAAATTTTATTGGGTGGGAAAAGAAAATCTTCCTGTTGAACCTGTACCTGCCGAGTTGGACTATGAATTGTGGTTGGGTCCGGCACCGTTCAAACCTTATAGCACACACCGCGTGCATACGACTTTTAGAGGTTATTGGGATTATGATGGCGGAGGATTAGGAGACATGGGACAACATTATTTAGATCCTGTGCAATATTTCTTAGGAAAAGATGGCGAGAGCCCCGTTTCTGTAGAAGTAGATGCACCTCAGCAGCACAGTGATGCTGTTGGTACTTGGAGAAGAATCACCTATACCTATGCTGATGGTTGCCAAATTATTTTAGATGGTGAAGGGAAAGATGAAGGCATGGCTTATATAGAAGGACCAAAAGGTAAACTATACAAAGGCTTTGTCTCGGATATCCCAGATATGGAAAGAAAATTATCACAATTTCCAGAGCCAGCTCCGCAAATTACAGATTTCTTAGAATCGGTACGTACACGCGAGAAATTTGCATTGAATGAAGAAAACGGATATCGCTCCTGTACGTTGGTAAACATGGGCTTAATTGCATTACGTTTAAATCGTTCATTGAAATTTGACTCTACCAAAGACGAGTTTATCAATGACGATGCAGCAAACCGTTTAGTTTATCAACCCATGCGTGGTCCTTGGTCAATGTAATTTTCTAATCTATCTAAAATGAAAAAAGTTTTTAATACGATATCTGCCTTATTAATACTTCAGGTGGCAGCATATGCACAACAACCCCAAAATAGAACAACAGCAACTAAAATAGCCGATGTCTTGGGCCAACAACCTGCCGAAGAGAAGGCTAAGTTTTTATACGCGATGAACGAGTTGGAAAATTTTACATCAAGTGAAATTGCGGCGATGCTCAATCAGTTGAAACCGCAAGGCCAAAACAATGCGCAGGTAGAATATGCCACAAACAGCTATTCTTTTTATGTTAACCAACCAGGTAAGGAAAAACAGAAAGAAGTATTTGTTCAAGGTCTATTAGATGCATTGGGCACGGTAAAAGAAGATACCAACAAAGCCTTTGTATTGCGTCTTTTACGTCAGTGTGCAACAAATACTGCTGTTAGTAAAGTCGCTACTTATTTAAATACCCCATATTTGGCTGATGCCGCAGCACGCACTTTGGTTTCCATCAATACGAAAGAATCCAGCGATGCACTTGCACAGGGATTAGCGAAAGTAAGCGATGAAAAATGCGCAGTTGCGCTCGTGACCGCTTTGGGAGATGTTAAAAACCAAAGCACCGAGACGGCTATCATCGCTTTGATGGATAAGTTCAAATCGGATAGCTTCAAACGTACCGCTTTGATTGCCCTGAGCAAAATTGGCGGGACGGCAGCACTTCCTATCTTTGAAAAAGAACTTAAAGCCGCAAATTATAGTTATGATAACCTGAATGGTATTGGTTTAGGTCTGGACTATGCCGAATCTTTAATCGAGAATAAGAAAAATACGGAAGCTGTTGCATACTTAAACACCTTGTTTGCTGAAGCTTCTAAATTAAAAGCGATCAATGCACAGGTAGGCTCATTAACCTTATTGACAGAACTGGATGCTAAGAAACAAAAGAAAAATTTGTTTGCAGCAGCGCAAAATGAAAATAATGTTTACCGTCATGTTGCTTTAAGCTTATTGCACAAGTATGGAGATGCCAATGATACTAAGAAGCTGTTAGGATTAGCCGCGAAATCAAGTCCTGCTGTGCAAGAATCGCTGTTGAACTATATGGCTCAAAACGGTTCGATAAGTCAATTAAAAGCAATCGAAAAAATCGTTGGCAAGTCTACAGATGCGCATGCCAAATTAGCGGGTCTGTCGGCGATCAATCTCCTGTCTAAAGGTGCTGACTCGAAAGCCTTAATTGACAATCTGTCAACTGATGCACAACTGAATGAATCGATCAAAGCGCTTTTGTTAAGTTCAAAAAATGAGCAGACAATGGATGTGATCAACAATTCATTAGCAACTGTCGATGATGCAAAGAAAATTCAATTATTGGATATTTTAAGTACAAGAACCAATGCTAATTCTTCACAGGCAGTATTGGCGCTGAATAGCACAAATGCTGATGTTAATAAAGCGATTAATAAGGCCTTGCCAAATGTTGCACAAGAGAAAGACCTAGATGTACTAGTCAATTTATTGGCAAAATCGGAGGATGCTTCAAGTAAGAATTTGGAAGTTGCAATTGCCAATGTGATCCAATCTAGTCAAAATAGAGACCAGCATATTCAGAAACTAGCGGCTAATATTTCGAGATCTGCAGCAACGAGTGCAATCAGGTATTTTCCGGTTTTTGCAAGATTAGGCGATCAAGAATCACTGAATGCAGTGGCTAATTACTTGAAATCTGATAATCCTGACCTTCGAAATGCTGCTGTAGCTGCCATTGCTGACTGGTCTACACCATTAGCGTTGAATGAACTGATTCAACTTTCCAGAACCGATCTATCGGCTGATTTAAATGGAAAAGTATTCGCAGGACTGGTTAAGAATATCAATAAATCCAGTGAAACAAATGATCAGAAAACGCTTTTATTGAAAGATGCATTTGCTGTCGCTAAAAATACCACTCAAAAAAGAACAGTCTTGGCCTCATTGCAAGCAACAGGTACATATCAAGCATTGGTATTTGCGAGTAAATACATGAAAGACCCAGAGTTAAAAGGAGCGGCTGTCAATACAGCGATGAACATTGCTTTGGATAATAAGTCTTTTGTAGGTACGGAAATCCGCACGATATTGAATGAAGTTATCGGTAATTTAAGTGGAAGCGAGAGCTCTTATTTAAAAGAAGCTGTTATTAAGCATCTTGCTGAAATGTCCAAATCTGAAGGTTTCGTGAGTCTTTTTAATGGACAGGATCTGACAGGCTGGAAAGGTTTAGTTGCCAATCCAATCAAGAGAAGTCAGATGACAGAAAAAGAATTGGCTGCAGCACAACTAAAAGCGGATGAGCAAATGCGCCAAGGATGGATAGCTAAAAATAGGGAATTGATCTTTACTGGAAAAGGAGACAATATCGCGACAATCAAACAATATGGTGATTTTGAGATGTTGGTGGATTGGAAGTTGGATAAAAATGGTAAAGAAGGGGATGCTGGAATATATCTTCGCGGTACGCCACAAGTGCAAATTTGGGATATATCCAGAGTACACGAAGGAGCTCAGGTGGGTTCTGGAGGTCTGTACAATAACCAAAAAGCAGAATCGAAACCATTATTGGTGGCGGACAATCCATTAGGAGAATGGAATACCTTCAAAATTAAGATGGTTGATGACAAGGTTACAGTTTACTTAAATGGTAAATTGGTTACAGATAATGTGCCTTTAGAAAATTATTGGGATCGCAATCAATCCCTTTTCCCGACCGAGCAGATTGAGTTGCAGGCTCATGGTACGGTAGTGTCGTATAGAGATATCTATGTGAAAGAGCTGGCTAGAAAAAATGTATTTCAATTGAGTGCAGCTGAAAAGAAAGAAGGTTTTGAGGTGCTGTTTGATGGTACAAACTTAGATAAGTGGACGAAGAATGATGGTTATGTCATCAGTGATGAAGGATATCTTAGGGTAGTGCCGGATGCTAAATTTGGTGGTAATCTTTATACAAAAGAAGAGTACGGCGATTTTATCTATCGTTTTGATTTCAAATTGAGTGAAGGTGCCAACAATGGTGTAGGTGTAAGAGCTCCATTAGAGGGTGATGCAGCTTATGCCGGTATGGAAATCCAAGTATTGGATAACACTGCTGATATCTATAAAGACTTGAAACCTTACCAATACCATGGTTCGGTATACGGTGTTGCAACGGCTAAAAAAGGATTCTTAAAACCAGTAGGCGAGTGGAATACGGAAGAAATCGTGGTAAAGGGTAATCGTGTTCAAGTTACTTTAAATGGCACCGTGATTCTTGATGCTGATATTGCAGCGGCAAGTAAAAATGGTACTTTGGATGGTAAAGATCATCCAGGTTTAAAACGTACTACTGGCCATCTTGCTTTCTTAGGGCATGGATCTGAAGTATTCTTTAAAAATATCAGAGTGAAAAAATTGAAATAAGAATTATCTTATTTTATTGATTAGGTCCTTATTAATATCAATTAATAAGGACCTTTTTCGTACTGATACCCCATTTATCGAAATGTTCAACAGTTAGATTGATAACTTTAGGGATCAACATTCTTAACAATCTATGTTGCTGCAGACCTATAAAAATATTTAGATGACTGACAACCGATTGAAGAATCCATATTGCTGATCAATAGAACTAGGTAATCGATAGAAATGGCACTTGAAATATATGGATAAAAAATAATATCACACGTTACGGTAGGCTGGATGAATATTAGTGAGCTGTAGAATTTGAAAATACATTCATCACCACTACTCCCGAAACAATCAAGATAATACCAATCACCGCTGGCAAATCTAGTGTATGTTTAAAAACAACAACAGAGATAACAGTTGTCAGCACAATACCAATACCACCCCAGATGGCATAAGCAATACTGAGCGGTATAGACTTAAGCGCCAAGGAGAGGAAATAGAAACATGCAATAAAAGCAATAACCGTGATAATGGAAGGAATTAGCTTTGTAAAACCGTTAGATGCTTTCAAAAAGCTGCTGCCCGTTAATTCAAATACAATCGACAGCCCTAAAAATAAATATTTCATGATATTTTATATATGATTTAATAATCATACAAAGTAACGTTAGATTGAGACGAGTTTTTTTGATATAGATCAAATTCAGTTATCAAGTACCAGGTAGTACGTAATTATTTTTTTCGAATACGACTTAATGTTTCCTGCGTAATGCCCAAGTAGGAGGCGATATGTCCCAAAGAAATCCGTAAAGAGGCTTCTGTTTCATTCTTCAACAACGTGTTGTAACGCTCCTCCGCAGATTCTGTCTGTAGTGAAATGGCACGCTCCTCTAATATTTTACAATATTCTTCCGCTAATTTTCTACCAATGGTTTCCATCTGATGGTACTTTTGGTACAGCTCATTCATATCTTCTCTTGAGATGTAGTAAATGGAAGAATTTTCTAAAAACTGAATACTTTCTTGGGAGGGAAGATTAAAGAAAAGTGGAATCACCGAACCTAATATGGTATTTTCAATACCAAACCAAACATTAATTTCTCGACCTTCTTTATTGTAAAATGCACGAACAAGTCCGTTTTCGATAACAAACATATTGGATACAACCTGACCTTGTTTAAGAAAAAAATCCCCCTTCTGTTTGGTCATGAATTTAGTTCTACTTAACAGTTCTTGCTCAAGATCATCATGAATTGCTCCATATTTTTTTAGTTGTTGAATTAAAAGATTCATATTTTTTGTTACTTCCTTACCTATTAAAATATTCAGAATATCTCTATACCCTTGTTCCAAAATATCACTTTATGTATGTAAGCGCTAAATTTGAAGCCTTATAAGCCAATAGCGATATATGAGCTTCTGTTTGCAACTACAATAACAAAATTACTCAGATTTATAATATTATATGCATGATATCTCATTTACATCATCCTTATAGGGATAGGACGTAGTGAAAAACAATTTTTATCCCCATATCTTAACTGTTGATCCCTTATAGGGATCGTTTGAATCCTGGTATTGTTCATGCACTTTCTGTTTTTTTTTAAGTTGGAACAGCACAAAATAAGATTGATCTGATCATGATCAAATAATCAGGTCAATATCCGGGATATGGAATTTATGATTGCCTATTGTCAATGGACTAGTAGGGTAACTCTTCACAGTTAAACCCCTTATTCTGCAAGAGTGAGATGATGGACGCTGCATTTTGCTTTTGCGTATCAATACGTAAGATACGATCGCAATCCTGTAAGTCGAAATTCCATTTACCGGGGGTACAGTACGCAGTAAGATCGTATGCTAAGTCAAGAATATCTTTTTCAGTTTCAACTGATGTCTTAAATACATAAATCATATGGCTCGTTGTTTTAGTTTTTTAAATATAATCTGTTATAGTCCTTTCTTTCCTTGCAACCAATAGCCCTGTGCCGATATGCGTTTCGCGCCTTTGTTTTTAAGAACTTTTCGAAATGTCTGGATAGAAATGACATTGCCGACCAGTATATAGCTCGCATCTAACCATTCCTCATCATAGAATATGGGAAGATCAGCTATCCATTTCTCATGCGAGAATGATCCATTTTTTGGGAATATCTGATAATTTTCCAAGCCTAATAATGCTGGAACCTCTTTATTTTCATCGTCCAATTCCAGATAAAATTGAAATAAATGTTTGTTTTGCTTTAACATAGGAAGTAAAGAGCAGGCTAACCCTAACGATGTCTCATCTCCAAAAAAAAACTGATGTTTGATCTTCTGCTGATATACCTTGCGTCCTCTTGGGCTACTGATATAAAGTTGATCACCTATGTTCAAGCTATGGGCGTATTGGCTACCAGGACCATTGTCGTGAAGATGGAATATAATATCCAGGATACCCGTACGGATATCGTGATAGGCAATGGTGTAATTACGATATTCGATATCATTGACACGTATGACACTGGCATAGCCTATCTGAAAATTCATATGAGCAATATTACTCCGGAAGCGTACTTTTTTAAGATACGGGCTAAGGTAAGTGGCGTATATGACTTCGGCGCGCTGTCCGACGACACTTTCTAATAGTTTTCCTGCCCATTTGGGTATTGTTGATATCATGGTATTCCTTTTTAGTTCATTACAAAGGAACATCGAATTTACAGTGTAAACAATGGAGTAAAGAAAGAGTGTATTGGACTAATCGCGGTTTTTATTCCTAAAGGATAGGGCTGACATTCCAGTTGCCTTAGTGAAAAGTCTGGAAAAGTAGGCATAATCCTCGAAACCCAACGTGTCAGCAATTTCTTTTACCGATTGGTCAGAATGGTAAAGCAGTCGCTTGGCTTCTAAAATAATGCGCTGCTGAATATGATAGGATACCGGCTGGCCAGTACTGTCTTTTACACATTCATTCAAATAAGAGGTTGAGATATTGAGGATCAAAGCATAAGCCGAAGGCCGCTTTATCGATACAAAGTCTCGCTGTAATGCAGCTTTGAAAGCTTTAGTAATCTGCTCTGATCTAGAAAGCTTGTCAATAGGTGTGGAGCCTTCTAGGTATACTGAAGTGAGCAGTCCAATCAAGGTATTGCAGCTGTCTTTTAATAAGGAGTGATACAATTGCTGATTTTTTCGTTCAGATAGGTTAAGACATAGCGATGCACTATTGGCTAGGATAGAAAAGATATCTTCTTGAACCATTAGAGGTTTGAGTGGAGCCAGCTCTTCTAACAAATGGAGGTATTCTGGATTTATATGTTCACTATTGATCCTCAAAAAACTACCGTTCACACTTGTCAGAGCAACAATACGATGTACCTGATGTGGATGTATATATAGAATAGAAAATGGCTTTACAGTATATTGTTGAAAATCTATTTCGATTACCGTAGTTCCATTTTCTAACAAGAAGAACGAATGGTAGTTATCACGGTGTGATCGTCTGACTTCATCCAGATTCATAATATCCTGTTCATCAAAGTGCGCTTTGCCCATACTGATTCCAGAGCTGAATTCAGCAGTCATTGTTTTTATAGGAATGGACTTATTTTTTTGACGCATGATTGGATGTGTATATCTTCAAACCTGATTACTGTCACAGCTAAGAGAAGCAAAAATACGAGAAATATTAAGGAGTGGTGAGCACCGTTTATTTTTGTTCTACAATAGTTCTGAAAGTGAGGTTAATCCTCGGGGTATGGATCTTTTTTGTTGGAGGAAGCCGATGTAGCCAATGGGATTGAGTTTCGTCTTTCATCACCAGCAAGCTACCATGTTCTAAGGTCAATCCGACATGCTCTTTCGTTTGTTTATGTTTGAAAGCAAATTTACGCACGGCACCAAAGCTCAAGGAGCCGATAGCCCCATTTTTCTTTAGATCTTTTTCGCCATCACTATGCCAGGCCATACCTTCATCCCCGTTATGATAGAGATTGAGCAAGCAAGAGTTAAAAGTCTCACCAGTCATTTTTTCAATTAAAACTTTCAATTCCAACAACTCTTTTGACCACGGTAGTGCGCGCTTTATTATATTCGAATAGGTGTATTCAAAAGCTTTTTCCCCGTACCATGCAACCTTTCTTTTGGTCACTATATGTTTGCCAAAAATAACAGCCTCATCATGGCGCCATTCGATAGCAGCTAATAATTTTTCATAATAGCGATTGGCAGTTTCCATATCCACGATTGGACCATAATAATGTACAGTACCATCTTTTGGAAGCCAATTTTTTGAGCTATCTACAGGGTAAGCGAATAATTCCATATCGTTAATTTATGCTTTTTTTTTATTTATGTTAAGTTTGCACCCTTATAAAGGACGATGTGTAAACGGGATTTTTACCATTGATCTTCTGTTCGAGCACTTTCCCAACCTATTATGGCAGTTTTCCTTGTCGGTCCCCACATATATCCTCCCGTAATGCCAGAAGATTGGATAATGCGGTGGCAGGGGATAAGAAAAGCAACCGGATTGCTCCCAATTGCGGTGCCAACTGCACGTGACGCTTTTGGATTTCCGATCTGTTGGGCAATGGCACCATAAGTCGTCAGCTTTCCCATAGGAATTTTTAGTAAACTTTCCCAAACCTTCAGCTGGAAATCAGTTCCCTTGAGGTGTAGCTTAATTTCCGATAGCGCAGACCAATCATTTTGAAAAATATAAAGAGCATTTTCCTGCAGCTCATCTTCATGGTGATTAAATACAGCATTTGGAAATTTAGCATGGAGATCCTGAAAAGCTTTTGTTTCATTATTTTCAAATGCTATATAACAGACCCCTTTTGTCGTGGATGCAACGATAAGTTTGCCAAATGGACTATCTGCAAAGCGATAATTAATATGTAGAAATTGACCGCCATTTTTATATTCAGCAGGGCTCATCCCTTCAATATTGATAAATAAATCATGTAGACGGCTTGTACTGGAAAGCCCCGTCTCGTATGCTGTATCAAATAGAGTAAGACCCTTGTTTTCATTCAGTAATTTTTTAGCATATTGAATGCTGATGTACTGCAAAAACTTTTTAGGACTTGTACCTGCCCATTCCGTAAAGAGCCGTTGAAAATGGGATGGGCTTAGGTGAATCTGCGCAGCGACCTCATCAAGATTAGGTTGCTCCTTAAAATGATGTTGTATATATTCGATGGCGGAGGCGATTCGATTGTAATTTAAACTTGCTTGTGTTTCCATTCCATTTTTATTTATTCACAAATTTCAATATGATTTTGATTTTTTACAATCCGAAACATGCTGACTTTTAACCGATCTCCCTTACCACATGATCATCAATTGGATGCTGCTTGAACAACACAACCTTTTTCTATAATCCTTGTGCGCTGCGCATTCAAAAAAGTTTTAGCAATATAGCTTACATCCGGGGGGTATCTTGCTGGCATTTCATTTTTTAATTCAAGTCCTACCCAACGATATAAGTGATTGCCAACCTGACAGTCCCCTCCTCATTTTGATCAACAAACAAGAAATCCAGATAAGTTCCCTTGTCTAAGTTACAAAAACCGATTTAACCTTTCGGAGCTATGTTCATAAATTTTTCTTGCTAAATGATGATTTGACCATTCTCAATAGTGTATAAAAAGCAAAATAGCAATTCATTTGGGATCTTTTTAGCAGGTGAATATTAAGAGAGGCCTACGATCCAATCAAATTTGTAAAAAAAATACCGGTCAATTTATGAGCCGGTAAAACGTGTTTCCTAGCGATTGGAGATGAGCTATATTTCAAGCAATGGATTGAGATCGGTTGAAATAGATCGGAGAACGCTGATTGTAGCCGATTTTACGGAGTCCACGGAAACCATTACCTCACCGATCAATATTCCTTTTTCAACGATAGTTTGTGCCTGTCCGATGGATAGTGAATTCGACGGACGGTAAATAGGCATAGATTTACATCAGTAAAACAAATCAATCATTCAAAAATTAGTATTATGGAAATTATTCAAACCTCAGAAAATGCATTATCACACTCATCAGTAACAGCGATCATTCATGCACCTATCGAAAAAGTAAATATTGCAGACTGGTTATTGAACCTACCTGATGCAGAATACCAAAGATGCTCAACACAACATATCGCTGCTGCAATCTCTACAACGTTTGATGGAGAACCCGTTTCACTTAATGTCGAAACAATAGGAGACGCATTAATGGTACAACACTACGTAGCTGTTGTCCATGAACCGGCATACTGTCGAATGCTGTCGATTTCAGATTCAATCACTAAAGGGGGGCGTACAAAAGTACAGGTACTTTGGGAACTTAGGGCGATCAGAATTGGCGATAATACTTGTCTTTATACCAATGAGATCCACGCTACAGCTACTCCAGAGATGCTGGCTTATATCAAAGAAAATGGAATCAATCTTTCCGATGCAGCAGCAGCAAGACAGGCTGCTTCAGATGCGCACAATCATGAAGAGACACCGAACTTTGCTAAAAGTATCGAAAATAAGGCCATAACAGGAAAATACAATCAACCTTTTTAAAAAAAATGTTTAAGATGGAAAAGACATTATTTGAAAAATTGATCGGTACTTGGACCTTAGTGGAATTGCAAGAAGTAGCGCTCGAAAGTGGGAGCATTTCCTACCCCATGGGTGAAATGCCAAAAGGTCTGATCATGTATAATCCTGATGGTTATATGTCTGCTCAGATCATGAATCCAGATCGCAAGAACTTTAAAAAGGAACATTGGACTGGAGCTACAGCAGAAGAATACAGGCAGGAGGGATCCACCTATTTAGCATATTCAGGGCCTTTTACTGCTGATCAGAACGAACAGACATTAAGCCATGTCATGTATATTTCTCTTTTTCCGAATTGGACAGGTCAAACACAAAATAGGATCATACGTTTTGAAAATGAATATCTGTTTTTAGAAAGCGGTAAATCCTTCCTGTCCGAGGGAAAAGAAGTTGTACATCAACTTAAATGGAAAAGAGCAGAAAATTTAAAACCCAAAAATTGATTCAAATGAAAACGGTTGCAATGTCAAGGTATGGTGGTCTTTTTTGAGGAATTGGTAAACGAATATGATAGGGTTTAATTGAAAATTTAGAACGCTAAATGAATATACTTTAACAGGGTGGTTTATAGTTTTTTTGCATAAAAAAGGAGACAACTTATCTAAAGTGCCTCCTTTTGTGTCCCCGAAGGGAGTCGAACCCATATCAACAGAACCGGAATCTGCAATTTTATCCATTAAACTACAGGGACATGCTAGCAAAGATATACTATTTCATGAAAAATCAAAATAGCTAATTACAATCTCTTGCCAACGCTCTCATCTTTAGTCAATAAGATTTAAAGTTAAGTTTACGGCGATATCTGGAGTTCCGCCACCTAGTATTTGGTAGTTCTTATTGTTCCAATCTGCTGCTGTTACAGCGGATTTGCGTAAACCATGCATCAAGACAATTTTCATCGGAATATTGCTCGCGGTTTGCAATACTTTCCAATTACTTTGTAAACCGACTTGCTTATCCAAGTAGGTAAAGTTGATCTGTTCCTGAGTAGGGCCTACGAAGAAAAATTGATGTTCATCTGCATCGTCAGCGATCTCTTGTTGAACCTCATGGCCATCAAAATCATATAATTTTAGATTCATATCGTAGTTTCCTTTTTTCAGATTCAGGACCTTAGTTTCTTTATCTGTTGCATCTATACTAACAACTACTGATGCGTTGGTGGTTTTTTCTGTAAATGTTAAGGTCATCGTTTTCATTTCCTCATTATCATGTTCGTGGACAGGGTCATCTTTCTTACATGAGTTGAAAAGGAGTACGGCTGCGACTAAGATTAATTTGCTGCTGTTAATGATTTTTTTCATGATCGTTATATTTATATGTATTAAAATGTGTAATTGATTGTTAGTTGTACATTTCGGCCTACTCCGTGACTGTAATAACGGAATAGATCTGTATAAGATTTGTATTTGCTATTCAATAGATTTTCCACCAGTAAGCGTGTCTGCAATTTATTGTTTCCGAGCAGGGAACCCAGGCTTATTGATCCATTTATTAATTGATATGCCGGCGGAGGAGGAGCCATTTCCATACTTGCGGTAGACATAAATTGCTTGGCATAAACCTCTTGGCCCAACGCAAATTTTAAATCTTTCATCCAGTTATGATTTCCTTTTACTAAATAGGCTATTTCATGGGTATAAGAAAGAGGAGGAATAAGGGGTAAATAATTATGATCATCTAAATTTCGCGCATAGATGAAAGAGGAATTGGCACTATATTCTAAATTTTCTTTAATGAGGTATCTTCCTTGTATATCGATTCCTGTTAGTAGCGCATTGTTTTGGCTGTACTGCCAAATCGGAAAAGTACCTGAAAGATTTTGTATGTATTCAGAAGTGGGGTTCACATAGATGTAATGATTAATGAAGTTGGCATAGACATCGATATTTAAGAAATTTTTCTTTTCATGAATATTTAAACTTGTGATCCATTTCAAACCTTTTTCTGCTTTTAAACTCGCGTCACCTCTTTCGTACCTTGCCGTACTTTGATGTATGTTTTGACTGTATAATTCTTGTGCAGAAGGTGCTCTCCATGCCAGTCCTAGATTTGATTTTAAAACCATGTGGTTATCGATAGAATAGGATACACCCAGATTGGTTGATAGGTTGTGAAATTGATTGTCTCCTCCATAAGGCTTACCATAGAAATCATATCCTGCCGCATCAAAGTTTTTGAAATCATAACGCGCTCCCAGTTCGTAAGCCAGTCGATTTCTTTGCCATTGGTAGATACCATATGCCCCGATGTTGACTGCACTATAATTAGGAATCAATGGTGTATTGAACGTACCGACAACATTATTATTGACCTGTGTCTGTGCTTGCAGTCCTGTGATGAGTTTTTGGTCGATACCTTCCACGGTATAGGATACATCTAGCGCATGCGAGCGCAAAATCATATCCATGCTAGGAGTAGCACTGCGACCCGCCCGTCTTTTATCATATTCCTTGCGGTGATTGTTTTGGAAAGCATATTTTATGGATAATGTTTTGTCACTGCTCAATTGTTGGTTATAGGCCAATTGAAGTACATCGTGTTTGACCTCTTGACGTGGCGCTTCGATACCGTATGAGAATCCGAATATTTCACTAGGGTAGGGACGTCCATAAGCAATACGCTCTTGAAACGAAGCTAAATCTCCGATATGGGTTGATGACAATATACCTGCTTCATTATGATATTGCTTATAGGAAACTTCAACATTGGCATTCTTGTATTGATAATCAACAGCGGCATTTAAATTGTAAATGCGTTGTCCTGTATTGTTGAGGTAGTAGTCTGGAGTTTTTCTATTCCCACTTTTGGTATAATTTCCATTCAAGGTCCATTTTAAACCCGGGATAGGAGAATTACCTTCTAAGTTCAATGCTCCCTGTATACCTTTGCCATTGGTAAATCCATTGACACTGATTTGTCCCCTAAGACTGTCAACTTTGTTCCAAGGTTTGGATGACAGTAAAACAGCACCACCTAAAGCTTCTCCTCCATATCGAAGGCTTTCTGCTCCCTTCACGACCGTAATGGAGTGTGCTGCGTAAACATCAATTTCTGGTGCATGGTCATTTCCCCATTGTTGACTTTCTAATTTCATCCCATCATTCAATATGGCTAAACGATTTCCATAAAGCCCATTAATAATGGGCTTGCTGATCGTAGAACCTGTCTGTAGCAGCTGCACACCAGAAACTGTTTTTAATACTTCCGCTAAGGAACGGTTGCGGTTTTCGGATAATGACAACGCATTTACCTGCTGTGCAATTTGTGTTTTCGCGGCAGTTTGATAACCATACACTTGCGTTTCAGCAAGTTTTTTAATATCTCTTTTCAATCGTATGATGATGGGCTGATTGTCTTTTACATACGTGGTGTCATTTTCATAACCCACTAATGAAGTTATCAACTTTAGCGGTAAGCTGCGCTCCGGGTTAAATTTAAATTCACCTGAAAAGTTAGTCGTTACAGGCTTTCTGTGGCCTTCATAGTGGATATTTGCGCCATGAATGGGGGCAGTGTTTCCCATGTCAATTACCTTTCCGCTTACCGTCCTTTGTTGTGCATATAAAGTATGAGAGGTACCTATGCTTAGAAGTGCCGGTACCATGATAGCAAAAATGCTGAGTTGTTTTGTTATGCTTGATTTAATCACGGGTCAAAAATACAACAATGTTGCATTATTTGAAAATTATAATGCAACATTGTTGTGTTAAATTTTTAAAACCGTGTTATATGACTTTAAATCAATGCTTTTAGTCTGCTTGGATATCTGTTATATGAAGTTATGACATCCATCGTTAAGGGATAAGAAGATATCAAACTTTAGCTTTTTGAAGCGATATTAATTTTATTTAGTTTGATAAAATATCTAAAATAGTGTAGAACCAGGTTATAAATGCACTATTCTGGGTATAGGGGATCAAACGCTATTTACGAACGCGGATGATATTGTGTAATCACACTTTGCAAATAGTCGCGGTCGATATGGGTGTATATTTCTGTCGTTGTAATACTTTCATGCCCGAGCATATCCTGTACTGCGCGGAGATCTGCTCCCCCTTCGACCAGATGTGAAGCAAAACTATGACGAAAAGTATGGGGGCTTATGTTTTTTTGGAGACCAATTTTTGAAGCGAGATCCTTGATGACGATGAAAACCATCACACGGGATAGCGCAGCACCACGTTTATTTAAAAAAACGAAATCTTCTTGACCGGATTTGATTTTGATGTGCGCTCTTACTTCGTTAATATAGATTTTTAAATATTTTATCGCTTGACGACCAATAGGTATTAAGCGTTCTTTATTTCCTTTTCCTTCGACTTTGATAAATTCGATATCCAGGTATAAGTTCGAGATTTTCAGATTGACCAATTCAGATACACGAAGACCACAACCATATAGTACTTCTAGGATTGTTTTATTGCGCATACCTTCTGGAGTCGATAAATCGATCGCATCGATCAGCTGATCAATTTCTTGGATATTGAGGACGCCGGGTATTTTTCGAGCTATGCGAGGAGCTTGGATCAATTCGACGGGATTATTTTCCCAGTCGTACTCCAAGAGCAAGAAATTATAGAAAGTTTTGAGCCCAGATAAAAGACGCGACTGCGTAAATGGAGAGATACCAAATCCATTTATCCAGATCAAAAAACGTTGGATATCTTTACTGGTTATTTGCTGTACTGCCAGATTATTTTCTTCACTATAAACTTCCAACTTGGAAACATCATTGAGATACGCTTCAATAGAATTTTCGGAAAGACCACGCTCAAATTTCAAAAAACGAGCAAAATCTCTTTTAAAATGCACCCAATTATTTTCTTCTATCATCGTGACAAAAATACAACAGATTAATTGTACTTTCGAACATTAATTTTATAAAACAAACTAAATTAAAAACTTAAGGTAAATCAAAAAAATGAGATTTATTAAACCAATTGCATTAACATTTTTGTTGCCAGCCATCTATTGTACGACCCCAAGTACAGCGGCAACAGCATTCCGTGCTGAAGCGAGAGCAATTTTAGCACAAGACACCGTCAGCTGGAATCAAAATCTTCCATTTGACAATGAAGTCGTTACAGGTAAACTGAAAAATGGTTTTACTTATTATATCCGTCGCAACGTGGAGCCTGAAAAAAGGGTAACCATGTATTTGGCTAATAAAGTAGGTTCAATTTTAGAAACAGACGAACAGTTAGGTCTTGCACACTTTTTAGAGCATATGAACTTTAATGGACTGAAGCATTTTCCAAAAAATGAATTAGTCAATTACTTGCAAAAAGCAGGTGTACGTTTTGGTTCTGACTTAAATGCCTATACCGGTTTTGATGAAACGGTGTACCAATTGCCCATTCCATCTGACGATCCAGAACTATTGAAAAATGGTTTACAAGTGATGCGCGATTGGGCGCAGGATGCTCTGTTATCTGACGATGAAATTGATAAGGAACGTGGTATTGTCATGCAAGAAATGCGTGGTGGTAGAGGAGTAGGTCAACGTTTGCAGGACCAATATTTTCCGATCGTTTTAAATGGTTCACGCTATTCCAAGCGCATCCCAATCGGTACAGAAAAAATCATTACGACTTTTAAACCGGAGACTATCCGTCAATTTCACCAAGATTGGTACAGACCAGATCTACAATCGATCATTATTGTTGGTGATATCGATGTTAAAGATATGGAAGCGCGCGTAAAAGCCCTGTTTTCTGATTTAAAAACTCCTGCTAAAAAGTTGGAGCGTACCAAATACAATGTTGATTTATTGAACAAAAATCAATTTATTGCAATCACGGATCCTGAATTGCCGTACACGGTAGCTCAAATCATGATTAAAAGTAAATCCGAGAAAACAGTAACCGTAAAGGACTATAGAAAGGAGTTGTTGATTTCATCTTTTAATACGATGGTGAGTGAGCGTTTTTCAGAAATTATGCAACAAGCAGATGCGCCATTTATGCAAGCTGGAGGTAGTATAACTGATTTCATCGCGGGCCTAGATGTATTTTCGCTCATGGTGGTTCCAAAGCCAAATCAGCTGGAACTTGGTTTCAAAAAGATGATGACCGAATTTGAAAGAATTCAAAAGTTTGGATTTACACAATCTGAATTGGATAGAGCGATCATAGCTATGAATAAAGCCAACGAAACCTCTTATGTGGAAAGAAGTAAAAAGAAATCGGATAGCTATGTTAATCGTTATTTGAATAATTTTTTAAAGGATGATGCGGCTTTGAGTAACGATGACAGTTACAAAATTACGAAACAGCTTTTGCCGACATTGACATTGACAGAAGTGAATGCATTGATTTCAAAATATTACACTGACCTGAATCGTGATGTCATTATCATGGGGCCTGAAAAAGATAAGGCTACTTTACCGACTGAGCAGATCATTAATACGTGGATAAAGGATGTGGAGGCTCAAAACCTGACAGCCTATGAGGACAAAGTATCTAAATTGCCGCTATTGTCTAAAGAGCCAATAAAAGGGACTATTGTTTCTGCAAAAGAGCTAAAAGATATCCAGGTAAAGGAACTGACGTTAAGTAATGGCGTGAAGGTTATTTTGAAACCTACTAATTTCAAAAATGATGAAATAAGAATTTCTGCATTTAGTGAAGGTGGATCATCTCTATATCCTGATTCGGACTATTATTCTGCGAGTAATGCAGCAGGCTTAGTGGATGCAAGTGGGTTGGGACAACTGAATAATGTAGAATTGCAAAAATACCTGACAGGTAAAAATATTGGGATCACGCCTTATATTTCCGAACGATATGAAGGATTATATGGAAGTTCTGATAAAGAGGGATTAAAAAATGCCTTTGAATTGATTTATGGATATTTTACTGAACCACGATTGGACGATGATGTATATCAAAGTATCATTACCCGTACTCTAGGAAGTTTGGAAAATCGTGATAGTAATCCATCGAATGTATTCTCTGATAAAGTAAAAGAAACACTTTATGGCGATAATGTCAGAAGGAAAAATGCAACGGCAGAACTGGTAAAGACAATTGATAAAAATCGTGCTTTCCAAATTTATAAAGAACGATTTGCGGATGCATCCGACTTTACATTTACGATTGTAGGATCTTTTACCGAGGAGGAAATCAAACCTTATCTAGAGAACTATCTTGCAGCCCTACCTAATTTAGGTCGTAAAGAATCTTATAAAGATCTGGGTATTGTGGAGCCGGCAAAAGGAAAACGTGTTGTTGTTCAAAAAGGTAAAGAGGATAAAGCTTCTGTACAGTTAGCTTATTATGGAGACTATACCTACTCTGAAGATGAAAATATAAATATGGATGCTTTGGAAAG
This sequence comes from Sphingobacterium sp. UBA6320, assembly GCF_002440335.1. Taxonomy (NCBI): domain Bacteria; kingdom Pseudomonadati; phylum Bacteroidota; class Sphingobacteriia; order Sphingobacteriales; family Sphingobacteriaceae; genus Sphingobacterium; species Sphingobacterium sp. UBA6320. Next base: position 384,067 of record NZ_DJTA01000022.1, read on the forward strand.
TATATTGACCATTAAATTATTGGAACGTCTTCGTGAAGCTGAAAGTGGAGTTTACAGCGTAGGTGCATCGGCTAATTACGGTAAGTTGCCACGTAGTCGCTATACTTTTGGTATTGGTTTTGGCACCGCGCCAGATAAAGTCGATGTTTTGATAAAATCTGCGGTTGACGAAGTCGCTAAAATAAAGAAAAATGGACCTGTTAAGGAAGATATCGAGAAATTCGTAATCGAACAGAAACGTCAGTTGGAATTACAGCTTAAAGAAAATGGGTTTTGGGTTGGATATCTTTCTGGATCATACCAAAATCAGGAGGATGTAACTGAAATTTTGAGAAAATTGGATGATCTAAATCAAGTTTCCGTAGAAAGTGTAAAAGCTGTAGCGGATAAATACCTAAAAGATGATCGTATGTTCGAGTTTATTTTGTTACCAGACGCAAAATAAGGTCTTGTTAAAAAACAAATAAAGCTCCTGATTATTTCAGGAGCTTTATTTGCTTCAATATTTTGACTAAAAGAAATCCAGTTTTATTTTATTTTTTTTAAGTTGTAGAATTCTTCTAATTCTCCTTTGATTTCTTTTCCCTCTATATCTAATTTCTTCATCATTCCTTCTCCAACTTTGTATTTGCTTTCACCATCTTTCTCTTTTAAGATAATGGAGCCACCATCAGGAGTCCATGTGAAAGTCCCCGTTTCTTTGAAAGGTTTACCTTTTTCAAGATATTCTTCAGATTTTTCATATGTTCCGTCCATATTTAAAGTTAGGATAACATGGATACCCGTACAGTCTGCGCAGGGAAGAGTGCCTTCATAAGTTCCCGCCCAATCGACGGAGTTTTTGGTATTGTGTTCATCGTAAGATACGCTATCTTGTTTACCAACAATGGTACTACTATCTTTACCGGAGCTTTCTTTCTGTTGTGTTTGACTGTTACAAGCCGAAAATATAGCTGCAATGACCAAGAGACTTATGATGTTTTTTTTCATGTTATTTTTATTCTATTAACCTGTAGAAATGTGTCTTTGAGATTTACACTTGAGTAAAGCTACAAAATAATTTTTATTTTCTTTCCGAGTGCCCCAAATCCTTATCGGGGTTAATGTGGTCCCTTATTAATTGTTTCAATTCCTTAACTTCCGGAAATCTGCCCCTATCTTTACGGTCAAATAAAGGGAGCATATCAATTGATATGGTATATTTTCCAGCAGTTTCACTTGGAATTAATAAGATCCCATGAATATCTTCTGTAAAAGTGCTTAACAGCTCCTGTGCCATATAAGCCGCCCGCAACATCCAGTTGCATTTTGGGCAGTACTCAATTGAAATGGTTGGTTTTTGTGTGTTCATAAATACGCAAGGTCGAATCTATAGCGAAGATAAGTGATTTTGTTTTTATATGTGTAGATTTTAAAGTTTGACATTCAGCTCATGCTAACAGATCTTTGATCATTAGCCAATTTTTAAGGAAGTCATAGCCAGAGATCCTCCAACAGAGCTGTCATTAAACAAGAACAGATCGTCTTGTTTATCCTTTAAAGCTAGGCTATAAATCAAGGGTAGATAATGTTCTGGAGTTGGAATGGCAAGATCAAATGCTTTTCCTTGATTTCTAAAGTCAATTAACGCATGGTGATTGCCCTCCATTATATATTGTTTCATTTTTTCCTTTGCTTCTAGTGCCCAATCCCAGGCAAAACCAGATTCGTTTAACTTATCCCACGCGACCATTCGTAGATTATGGACCATATTTCCGCTGCCGATTATTAAAACTCCTTTTTGACGCAAAGAAGCTAATTCTTTTGCAAGTTCGTAATGATATGATGCAGGTTGTGTATAGTCGATACTCATTTGAATAACCGGAACAGCTGCATCGGGGTATAGATGTTTAACCACTGACCAAGCTCCGTGATCGAGGCCCCATTTGTTATCGAGCAGCACATCTGCTTTGGTAATAATCCTTTTGGTCTCCTGAGCTAAAGCTGGACTTCCCGGAGCAGGGTACTGCACGTCGAATAATGCCTGTGGAAATCCACCAAAATCATGAATAGTAGGAGGGTTTTCCATAGCGGTGACAAATGTGCCCCGGGTTTCCCAATGTGCTGAAATAACAAGAATGGCAGTTGGTTTTTCAAATGTCTTCCCGATGTTTCGAAAACCATCGACAAACTCATTTTCTTCAATCGCATTCATTGGACTTCCATGACCTAAGAACAAAACTGGAAATTTTTCTGTTGCCTCAAAGTTTTGAGATAATTCTCTTAAGGAACTTACTTTTAAAGCAGCTCCTGTTAGTGGTAATGCAGCCATAGCGGTTATAAATTTTTTTCTATTCATTTTAGTACTCCTGATACCGATTCGCTAATTTGAAGTGATTCGTTAATAAGTACAAATATCGGGGAGATTACAGGAGCGGGGTATTGTTTTTTGGAAAGAATGTTGTGTTATTTGGAAATAATGCTTTTCATGTCCGTTCTAAATTCACTAGGTGTCTGACTAGACTTTTTCTTGAATACATTTGTAAAATAAGCTTTATCGGTATACCCTAATTCAAAACCAATCTCCGATATGGTTTTATCCGTATTCATCAGCAAATTTTTAGCTTCAATTAATTTTCTGGTTTCAATAATTTCAGAAACACTTTGCTGTAATATCTGATGACAGATCAGATTGAGTCCGCGTGCACTCATGAAAAGTTTTTCTGCATAGAAATTCACGGATTCGGGACGATGATAATTTTCTTCTAGAATCGTTAGGAAATTTTTAAAAGTAGTACTTGAGTTGGAAAGTGTCGATAATCCTTCCGGATATTGTTTTCTGTATTCAGACTCGATCATGGTAAATAGCGTACTTAACAGTTGCCGAACAATTCCAAGATCACTTTGTCCTTCCTGCATCTCGTCGGCAATCATTTGAGCAATATGGGTTAACCTTTGAAAACAAGTTGAATATGTGATGCCAAAAGTAGCATGGTCGTGGAAATGATTATAAAGTTGAAAAGTGGTTTCTGGAATAAATTCACTTTTGAATCTTAAAACCCAAAATAAACATTTGCCATCTGTCGGGTGGGGCTTCACACGATGTGTCTTTCCTTTGGTTACGAAACTGATAAATGGTGCTTCATAAATTTCAGATTTGAAATCAATAAAATGTTCTAATTTTCCTTCAAGGCCAATAATGAGTTCTTCGAAATCATGCTGATGAATGTTATTCTCACTATGAGCGATGCGGTTTGCTTCTGCTTCATCAACTTGGTATATTTTGAAAATCTCCTTCAACGCTTATGTTATTTGTTAAGTTTAAAGTTATACAAAATATGTAATAATCTTAATCGTTATATTTTTTATGCGCTCTGATCGATGATTTCATCCGATTGATTATAGTCAATAGTTAGGTGGAAATGTCTTGTTATTGATGATGATTGATCGAGTTCTTATCGCTTATACCAATGGAACATCCATACGGTCGGGCATTATGGCTGTATGGGTGATCAGAGAAGTGCAAAATTATTATCTTTTTTTGTACGCTATATATAGGAGTTAATGCACCTGTATATTGATCTATTAAAACTCCATACCAAATAAAGACCAACTTCGTATTTAATACCGGTATAGTAGGGGGATAACAGGGGGTTTATAGGGGGTTAGTAGGGGTATACCCCTACTAACCCCCTATAAACCCTAAGTAATGTCTGGTGTATTCCCCATTTAATAGTGAAGTTGGTATGTAGTTGGTCAGAATTTGTCTTTTAAGATCTGGTATATATTGAAAAGTAACGGAGTATCGAGTAACGCAGTGATTTAGTGACGGAGTAAAGCAGTAACATAAAAGGGTAACGCAGTGATCGAGTAACTAGGTAACGGAGTGACGAAGTAACCGAGTAACGCAGTACTTGTGTGAAGAACCCATATATGGACAGGTGACGGGCGTGTCCGCACACAGATGGCCCCAGACCAACTAACAATGTGATCCATAGCAAAAGTTAATCCATATCCGACCCAGTATGATCATCAGGCGGCATCCAGATAAATTATCGGTCACATTTCTAGCCCTTTACCGTGCCGCGGTAAACTATTTCCGGAAAACATTAGGAAGTGAAGGATAAAAGTTCCTATCTTTGCAC
>NZ_DJTA01000008.1:0-279516 GCF_002440335.1 Sphingobacterium sp. UBA6320
AAACCTTTTTCAGGAAGGGACACCAGCTTCATATCAGATTCGGACAGTGTTTTACCAAAAGCCGTCTGTACACCGCTTCTGCACCGCCTATTTCCCGTCCCTGATCCGGGAAATGGACGGTGCAGGGACTTTGCAACTGCGGTGCAGGGACAAGAAAGTTTAAAACAAGGTACGAACAAGGTTAAAACAACGTACGAATCAGATCCAAATAGCCTGGACATCCCTGCTTTTGTTTTTGAAGGAAAATAAGGCTTTCAAGTGGCCAAGAGTGTACCGTTAGTGTACGGGCTATTCACGGGGAGTGTACCAATCCTGTACCAAGAATGTACGGAGAAGCTACTAAGAAGGTACCAAAGAGCTACTAAAAAGGTACCGTATAGCGACTCAGGTCAGTAGCTTGGCTGAAGATCAGGAGGCCTCGCCTAGACCAGCGCGCGAACACGGTGGTTCATGTATCTCCCAAGCATGCGTAGTGCATATGCTAAGTAATGGTCAAGCATGGATAGTGCGTAAAACGGTACCTGTTGATACACTATCCATGCACTATCAACGCTCTATCTATGCTTCATCTATACTTGATCAATGCCTGAAGATTGCTTCATCTCAAATAAGCGCTTTTAAGCGATCTAATTTAATTTTTCGGGTATCTGAGTGGCTTTGGGTCAATAACCTATCTGATCGCCTAAAATGCTGCTTAAATAAAAAGCTTGGAGCTATTCAGGATATCTTGAAGAGGTGTCGCAAGGATTTTTTGTTAAAATCTAAATTTTCAGTGTCGATGATCTTCGTGTTGATGTTTGAATGAAGGGGTTGAGGTTAGATATCCATTTTAAAAATCTGTTTGTGGCTTATGTCCAGCGGTGAAATTGACCGATTGGATTAAAAAAGTAGGAGCTTTCGTGTCCGCTGGTTATATTATTGTGTATGCAACTATATTGAATTTGAAAACAATTTTATGGAGTTGATACGGTATGTTTAAATAAGAAAAAAGGAGGTGGCATCTCCATGCTAGAAAATTGAATACAAGAGAACCAAAGTGCATGCTATAAAAAAAATCTTTCCAGCTCCATACTGGAAAGATTTTTTTGTTAAAATTAGATGTTTTACTTCTTCAATTCCAGATGGATAATGGCAATGATTTAAGGTAGCAATTCATATACCCGGACATAGTCAATTTCAAAAACTGCGGGAAATGCTCTTTCATCAATCCCGTTTTTGCCACCCCAATTTCCGCCGATGGCTAAATTGAGCAACCAGTGGAATTTTTGATCAAAAGGCCATTCCGCAAAGGATTTGTGTTCGTTTTCAACAGAAAAAATTTCTTGATCATCGATAAATCCTTTGATGTATTCTGGGGTCCAATCTACGCGGTATAAATGGAACACATCGGAAACACCAGCTACCTTTTTTGTGGCCGTTTTTTGAGTATTGATATTGTGGTTATACGCTCGGGTATGCGTCGATATATGCAATACATCTTGATCATAACCCACGTGTTCGAGTATGTCTATTTCACCTGAATTGGGCCAATTTCCATACGTTGATTCTGTAGGCAACATCCAGATCGCTGGCCAAGTACCGCGTCCTTTGGGCAATTTTGCTCGGGCTTCAAATCGGCCATATAAGAAATCACCCTTACCTTTACTGACCAAACGGGCAGAAGTGTAGGGTTTTCCACCTTTACTTTCTTTTAAAGCTTTGATTTTTAAAACTCCTTTGCCTACAATCGAGTTTTTGGAAGAAGACGCGACATAATACTGATCCTCATTATTGCCCCAGCCGTTATATTTTGAACCTACATCGTACGACCATTTTGTCGTGTCTGGTAAGCCTTCGTAATTAAATTCATCTGCCCAAATGGGATCACTTGAAAAACGGTAGGTGTTTTTTGTGCCTGCGGCGCTAATGTTTGACTTATTAGCCGTTACGTAAAAAGGGATGTTGGCTGTAGCCACGTTGTTGTGACCATCGGAAACATAGACAAATAATCGATATGCGCCTTCTTCTGCGGGAGCTGTAAGCTGTGTGTGCTGTTCACCTTCAGCTGCAATACGTCCTGGAATAGCCTTTGGTCTTTCTTCACGGTCACCACCTTCTTTCAGGTCGGTGCTTTCGTGGAGAAGCTCCCAGCGAGTCGTTAATTTATCGCCATCCAGATCGTTTACAGACACAGCAACAGGATAAGTTTTCCCCGGTTCGACATAAACGAAGTCAGCTGCCTTTTTTCCATCTAACAGCAGGGACGATACCTGTGGGGATCGGTTTGCAGGCCATTTTTTTGACCAGAGATATTCCATGACATCTACGACTGCATTTTCTTCACCTGCTTCTGTGAACAAGCCATACCAGGTAGGGGTGCGCTCTTGTTTCTGACCCCACAAAAACACATAAGAACCCAAGCAATGATTATCTTTTCCGATCGAGGCCTCATAGCGACTTTTGTATACAGCAGCTTTTTCACTACTATTTTCTTCAATAGAAGCAGACCAAGGAGTCTGGGTGACTTCCCAGTGTCCTGTAGGTCCCCATTCGGTGACGATGTACGGTTTTTTCCAACCGACACGTTTTATCTGCTCAGGTACGGAGGCGAGACCGCCATATACTTGAACAGCAATGAGATCGATAGCTGGACATTTTTCTTGGATATAGTCAAACTCCTTTTGGTTGATACCTGCCAGCATAGTGGTCACCAAATGATTGGGATCCAGATCATGGATCATGGCCGCAATATCATTGACAGTGTCCCAAACTTTGGGATTGCTATAATGCAGATTGAGCTCATTGCCGATTCCCCAGGCTAAAAGTGCTGGATGGTTTCGGTATTGGAGTACGGTTTTTCGTATTCCTTCCAATTGCTGAGCGACCAGTTCAGGATTGTTATAGTCAAATCCATGCCTTTCAGCGCGGACATCCAATCCTAAGGTGACAGTCAGTCCCAAGCGTTGGGCCTCATCCAATATTTTGTCGGCATTTTGGGGACTCCAAGTGCGTATGGAGTTACCTCCATACGCTTTTAGACGATCCATATAATTGGTGCCGCCAGCTCCTTTGATAAAATACGGCTGACCGTCACGCTTGATAATATAACCACCGTTTTCTTTAGCAATGACGGTTTTGACGGGTTTGTTTTCTTGCGATACTGCTAGCTGTACGCTAAAAAGGAGTAGGGAACACCAGATCCCTATTTTAATATACTTCATGATTTATCTGAAATTAGGATTAGCATCTATTTGTGTTTGCGGTATTGGCAAAGATTCACTCATGCCAGGAATAAATTTAGCGCCAAATACATCTTTTGCTTTTCCTGTACGAACCAAGTCGTTGAAACGTTCGCCCCACCACTCACAAGCAAATTCTGCTCGACGCTCGTCCAGGATCTGGTTTAACGTGACATTCGAAATTGCTCCTAATTTAGCTCGTTCTCGTACTAATCGGAACGGTTCATCCCCGTTTTGTCCCTTTCTTACTTTTGCTTCCGCATTTAAAAGCAATACATCGGCGTAACGAAGTATCCGAACATTATTATTTGCGCCATATTCCATTCTTCCTGCGGTCATTTGTGCTTTTGGAAGATACGCTTTTCCATTAAAATATTTAACACCAAATGGATTACCATAGACAACGTCACCACTAGGCGTGGTTGCCGAGGTCGCTGGGTTGCCGTTGATTCCACAATAGAGAATAGTTGTTTTTAAACGTTCGTTGTCTCCACGATTTGTTAGAAAATCGACAATATCTTGCGACGGAGGAACCCATCCCGCACCTGAAATGGGACTTCCTTTTTGATCCCCAGATGGACCTTGCCATTTAAAAAATGTTCCCCAGTCTACTCCTGGACGTACAATATCTCCTGTGCTTAAGCCAAAATCGGAATATTGCAATTCAAATAACGACTCGTTCGCTAGTTTTCCAGGTATCTTAAACAGTTCGTAATAGTTTGGATATAAAGAAAATTTATTGCTCGCAATGATCTTATTGGTTGCATCTAAGACTTCTTCCCAATGGGGACTGCCATTATCATTTCCGGCAAGGTCTGCAGCAGCCTTAGCTTTTAGGAGCAGTGCGGTATATTTGGTAACGGCACCGATATGGATGGACTGATTGGGACGTGCATCTTCGAGATCTTCGATACATTCATTCATTTCAGCAATGATAAATTGTCTTACTTCGGCCGCAGTGCTCTTCTCGATGGTTGCTAGACGTCCTATGTTTTCACTGTCGATCAAAATGGGTACATTTCCAAAGAGGCGAGAAGCCATGAGATGGGCATAGGCTCTCAGAAATCTTACCTCAGCTTTATATTGCTTATTTAAGATCAGGTCTTTGGTATTGCTCGCGGGTATTTTTGCAGCAAAATTGTCCAGCTCAATCAACGCATTGTTGACTGCGATAACCAGACTGTAATAACTGATCCAAGACTGATTGAGTCCCCAATAGGACTGAACCGTTACATCATTTTGGAAATTTTTGATCGCCATTAACTCTGGATTATCATTTGGATTGGGTGCCGCCTGCAGGTAGTCATCATCTCGCATACAGCGTATGGAAAGATCGATCCAATGCACCAGATTGTCGTCTGCGGCTGATCGGTATACGCCAGAAACAGGGCCATACATGAGGGCAGTATTGCTGTAGTCGATTTCTTCCGAACGTTGTTGATTTTCAAGAGGCTTGTCTAAAAACTTTTTACAGCTACTCATGGAGAGGGGTACTGCGATACAACTTGCTATGAGGATATATTTAAATGTGTTCATAAGATTAAAAAAGTAAGGGTTAAAAATTAAAATGAAACTTTGACTCCTAGGCTGTATGTGGATGCAATTGGATATACATTGGCATCAAATCCCATTCCCGACACTTCTGGTGTAAAACCATTATATTTGGTAAACATAAAAGGCCGATCTGCTGTGACGAATATGCGGGTCGGTAGTTTTGGAAAGTCAAAATTATAGCCCAATTGAATGTTTTGAACGCGCAGGTAAGCACCGCTTTCGACAAAGAATGAACTTGCCTGTAGGTTCCATGATGCGACAGAGCCTGCTGCGGATGGATGGGTATTGCTAGTGCCTTCACCGGTCCATAGATTTTCAACAAACGCTGCATCAACATTCATTTGATTGTATTTTCTTCTCATCGCTCGGTTGAGATTATGGATTTTGTTGCCACTTACACCTTGGAAGGCGATACTCATATCAAATTTTTTGTAATCGAATGCTAGATTGAAACCGTAGGTGATCTTGGGAAGGTAGTTTCCTAAATTGATACGGTCGTTTTCATCCAGTTCTCCATTATTATTTTGGTCTTTGTATTGGAAATAACCTGGTACAATAGGGGAGTTTGGATTCTGTTTATTGTATGCACTTGCGATGGGGTCGGCATCGATCTGCGCCTGATTTTGATAGACTCCCGCGACTTCATATCCATAATAATAGTTGATCGGCTCGTTGATCTGGATTCTTGCCGGGAATTCCGCTGACCATTCTGGGTAGCCGTTCATGATATTTTCTAATCCTCCCAGATTTTTGACTGTATTTTTTAATGTGGTTACATTTCCGGCAATAGCATAGCCTAATGCTCCAATTTTATCTTTCCATTGAAGTCCGACTTCCCATCCACTGTTGGCTACACTGCCCCAGTTTCCATATACACGATCCCAAGAAAATGGAATTGGTCTGCTGAAAGCCAGATCATGAGTCGTTCTGTGGTAGTAATCAACAGTACCGCTCAAGCGATTGTTCAATAAAGCAAAATCTAGACCGCCATCCCATTCTTCCACGACCTCCCAGCGTACTGGAGAGAAGAATCTACCGATGCGATAACCAGGTATTCTTGTGCCGTTTGTTGTACCCTCACTACCAAATATTCCTGAAAAATTATTCCCTGAATATACGGTTGCATACCCTGCATTGGGTTGGATACCGTCATTTCCTAACTTACCCCAGCTTCCGCGTATTTTTAACTGATTGAAAAGCGTCTGATTTTCCATAAACTTTTCCTTGGTCAATACCCATCCTAATCCTACGGATGGAAAATATCCCCATTTCGTTTGATATTTAGAACTTCCATCGGCACGGAAAGTGGCGGTCAATAAATATTTGTTGTCATAGTCGTACGTTCCTCTTGTAAAATATGATATTCCTGCGTTACGAGAGCCCCTTTCACCATATCCCGTTGCCGAACCTATTCCCTGAGCACCCACGCCTACATACCAAAATTCTTCCGATTCGGGTACATCATTGGCCTGTACCCAAGTTTCGCGCCAGCGTTCTTCACGTGAAGATTGCCCCAAAAGCACTGTCCAGTGGTGTTTGCCAGCTTGATCTTTGTAAGTCAGTAAATTGTCTAAGATATAGTTGTTGTTACGCGCCTGTGCAGATCGTAGAAAAGATCGGTCGTTTCGCTGGTCATTATCGATATAATAAATGGGATTATAACCGATGTTATGAGTGGATTGGTACCGTTGGCTGAGCTGTGATTTGAACGTAATCTTGTCTTTCCACAATTCTGCTTCTACGTAAAAACTCGGTAGGATCTGGAATCCTTTTGTTTGATTGTTGTTATAGAAGGCGGTAGCGATAGGATTATTGTACCAAAATCCCGATTGCATACCGATCGCTGTGCTAGATCCAAATTTTTCCGGTTTTGAAAGTTCGAGGGAAGGATCATACACCGGGTATAGCGGAGTAGCAAAATAGGCCTGACGGAAAGCAGCATTATTGGGATGGTAAGATTTAAAGTTATTTAAATGTGCCATGAATCCAACTTTTAACCAATCTGTGACTTTGGCATCAGCCTGCATGCGCATGTTAAATTTTTGGTTATTGTTTTTAGCATCCATGATGCCTTCTTGTTTGACGTAGTTGAGTCCAAACGCATAGCTTATCTTTTCACTTCCGCCCATGACATCGACATTGTGATTGGTTATTAATGCTTTTGAGCGTAGCAGCTCATTGAACCAATCCGTATCCATCGCTGGATTGGTCTCTGTGCCACCAAATTTTTCAACTGAATTTTTTACAAATGCACCATTTCCTGTGGCTGTAGCATAATGAGCATACTGCTGAGCATTTGCCATTTTTAGAATGTTGGTTGGTGTCTGAAATCCGGCAAAACCATTGTAAGTTACTCGGGATTTCATATTTAAACTCCCTTTTTTGGTCGTGACTAGAATGACCCCATTTGCGGCACGAACCCCATATATCGCTGCTCCAGATGCATCTTTTAAAATAGAGATGTCGGCTATATCGTTGGGGTTTAGGAAGTCAATATTGTCCATAAACATACCATCGACCACATACAAAGGACTTTCATTATTAAATGATCCTACTCCGCGGACCCGTACTGATGGTGTAGATCCAGGCGCTCCCGAGCTGACAATCTGTACTCCTGTAACGGCACCTTGGAGGGCATCCATGGGATTAGAAACGGTACGTTTGGCCATATCTTGCATATTGACCGTTGAAATTGGTGCGGTGAGATCGCCTTTTCTTTGTGTACCGTACCCTACGACGACGACTTCATCGAGATTAAAATCGGTATTCGCTTTTAATTGGATGGTCACTGAATTGCCTGTAATGGCTACAGTTTTTGTTTCATAGCCCAGCGAAGAGACCATCAAATAACTTGATCTTTGAGGGATAACGATTGTGAAATCTCCATTTTCGTTGCTACTTGTTCCAATTTTGGAATCTCCGGATACGGTAATACTGGCCACAAGAGGAATCCCCAGTTCATTGGTGACTTTACCTGTAATCGTTCTGCTCTGCGCACTTACTGGATTGGTAAGGCAAGACAGAAGAGCAACACTTGCCATGATGCTAACATTATTTCTCATGCTTGATAAATTAAAAATTTAGGACTGTTTATAATTAGCCCAAAATTAGACTTAGATCGGCGTAAGTTAAATTTTTCCACTACTTCAACACTACATCATATTGGGTTTATGATATAAAATTCGGTATATTTGGGGTACGTCAAGTTTACGTCAACCCGATTATTAATCTTTTATGAAATACCTTTTTATACTGTATCTTATTGCTTCTTTTTTTTTACCGATTACCTCAGCTGGGCAACAGTTAATTGGGTTACCTCTCGTGAATAACTACAATAAAACTATATATCAAGGGGGAAGCCGTACTTGGGATATCAAACAAGATAGTAGGGGAATCCTATATTTTGGCAATAGTGAAGGGCTGATTACTTTTGACGGGAGATATTGGAAATCTTATGCTTTACCTAATCATACCATCATTCGGTCCTTATGGATTGATGACCATGACCGTATTTATGTAGGTGGTCAAGGAGAGTTCGGTTACTTTGAACCTGCTCAACAGGGAGGATTGACCTATACCTCATTAAAAGCACTGATACCTGAAGAATACCGTAATTTTGCCGATATCTGGAATACCATTTCATTTGGGCAGTCTGTTTTTTTTAGAGCGACCAATGTGATTTTTGAATTTAAAGGTCAAAAAATAACGGTGCACCCTGCAGCTGCTGAATGGTATTTTATGGGCAAGGTCGGGGAATCATTATTTGCACAAGATAAAAAAAATGGACTATTGGTCTACCGTAACCATCATTGGTCCCCACTGCTCGTGGCTTTACCTTATACCGATATGAAGATATCTGCCATGATACCACTAGGTAAAGATCGGATTGTTATCTCAACTTTAAATAATCAGAATTATGAGTTGAAAGACAGGGCTTTAATCCGATTAAATAAGGAGGGTTGGGAGGATAGTTATACACCATCCTCAGCTCGAATTGATGATTCAACCTTTGTGATTGGCAATGCAAAAGATGGTTGCCACATACGTCATATCAATGGCAAGACTATACAACGTATCGGTGTAAGAGAAGGATTACAGAACAAGAATATTTCCGCAGTATTTGTGGATCAACAGCAGCATATTTGGGTGGCGAGTGACAATTGCATTTCGGTGATTTCCTACGGATCTGCCTTACGGTATCTGAGACCAAATCTTGAAAATGATGTCACTGGTTTATCTTCCTTAATTTTTGATTATAAATTATATTTATCTTCTTCAAATGGAGTTTATGTGGCTCCTATTACCAAAGGAATGAAAGACCAAAGTCGTTCATTGAGCTCATTTTCGCTTTTTCCAAAAAGTGATGGTGGAGAGGCATGGCTCTTAAAAGAATTAAATGGTCACTTATTACTTGGACATAATAAGGGGCTTTTTCAGGTAAAAGATCAATCTTTAATCCCCATATCCAATCGGACCGGGATTTGGAATGTATTGCCTTTAAGCTCGGTATTTCCGGTAGATCACGCTCTCGTGGGGACTTATCAGGGTTTTGAGTTACTTCATTATGAACAAGGTAGCTTTCATTCTGGAGGACAGCTGCGTGGGATACTTGATTCTTATCGTTTTATAGAGCAGGATGATCGAAAAACAATCTGGGCATCACATCCCTATCGGGGTATTTACCGCATGCGACTCGCAGCAGATAGACAATCGTATCAAGCAGATCTATTTACTAAAAAAAATGGTTTGCCCTCTGATTATCAAAACTTCGTGTTTAAGATCAAAGATCAAGTTGTATTTGCAACAGAAAAGGGGCTTTACAGTTATGATTATGGTAAGCATGTTTTTGTACCTGCACTTGATTTTAAAGTATTTGATGGGCTTACGATTCGTTATTTAAAAGAAGATCAAGATGGAAATATCTGGTTTTGTACAAACAAATCTGTAGGAGTAGCACAATTTGATCCAAAGGGGAAAACGTATCAGCTGGTCAAATTTCCTGAAATGGAAGGAATGAATACCTCTGGCTTTGATCATATCAATACGTATGATAAAAATAATATCTATATCGTTGCGGAAAAAGGAATTATTCACCTTAACTATGAAAAGTATATCAAAGAAGCACGTAAACCAACGGTACTGTTATCACATGTAACTGTAAAATCCAGTCGTGATAGTATTATTTTTGCAGGATATTTTCCTAAAAATTTAAGCGGCAATGATAAGAAATTGAATGCTGAAGAGCCACAACTAGCTTCTAATTTGAATTCTTTTCAATTTGCTTTTTCATCGCCAAGTTATGGAATCCATGAACATGTGGAGTTTAGTTATCAACTGGTCGGGTATGACGAAAATTGGTCTCCATGGGCTCATGTTTCTGAAAAATCATACACCAATCTTCCGAGTGGTCACTACCGTTTTCAAGTGAAAGTTCGAAATAATCTCAATCAGATCTCCGAAGTATCGTCTTATGGTTTTACAATTTTACCGCCTTGGTATCTAAGTTTTTGGGCAAAGTTGATATATGTCATCTTAGGTGGGTTTGCTGTATATGGTTTTTTCACGATACAAAAACAAATATGGAAAAGACAGCGTGTCCAATATGAAAAGAAAATGGAACAGCTTCGGTACATCCATCAACTTGAAATCGAAAAAAGCGAAAAGGAAATCGTAAAACTCAATAATGAGAAACTAGAACAAGAAGTGTTGCTCAAAACCAAGGAGTTGGCAAGTGCAAGTATGAAATTATTAGAAAATTCTGGAACTCTAGTCAAAGTCCGTGACGAATTGGCAAAATTAGAAATCGGAGAGGAAGAGGCATCTGATTTAAAACGTGTCCATAGTTTATTGAAAGATGTGGAGAAAAATAGTGCAAATTGGGATCAATTCGCCTCTCATTTCGATGAGCTCAATGATGGTTTTTTGAATAAGCTAAAGTCCAACCACTCGGGACTATCACGTAATGATTTAAAAGTGTGTGCCTATTTAAAGCTGAATTTCACGACCAAGCAAATCGCGCAATTGCAAAATATTACGGTCAGGGGTGTCGAAATTCACCGTTATCGATTACGTAAAAAATTGCCGGTTGGAAAAGATCAATCATTAAGTGATTTCTTGAATGAAATCTGATCTACTAGGATATGAACTTCAGTCAGCTAGGAAATAGCTGTGGTTATGAATTTCATCTTTTGGGTGGTCTTTTATTGGAAAGGCTTAATTGAAATTTGACTATGGACCGTACGTCCATAGTCATTGTATTCATTAGAAAATATAGTTTTTTAACAGTGATCTTTTTTAAAACGAATATTGTTTCGTTAAGTTAGCACCGTCACCAGATAGAGTTGGATTTTCATTGACCTTAACGGTTCCGTCTACTTCAATTTTGTAGTTAACAGGTAGGTCTTCACCATAATTGATAATTTGTACACCACCAGAAAATGCCTGAATAGGCTGCGTTGTTTCAATAACGTAAGTTTTGGTTCCGCCAATGAAATCCGTCTTACTTAAACCTATCGCTGATTCTCCGGTTTTGACCACCCCGTTTACTTTCCATACATCATTTTTTCCAGCTGAAGTTCCACCTGCAACAACTACCGATACATAATCGCGATCTTGATTTACGTTGCTTAATGTTACTGTAATTTTATAATTACTTCCTTTAGGTACAACTTCACTATTATCGTTGTCTTTGCTACAACTCGTAGTCAGTGATCCAAATGTGAGTAGGGATAAAACTCCTAAAAGGGCTATTTTAGCATTTACTTTTTTCATAACTGTATTTTTTTGTATTTTGTATGAACAAATTTCAACAGATTGCCCTATTGGAACAATCATCCTAAACCCTGATTTAATTTCTAATGGTTTACCATGATTTTTTCGGGAGATGAAAATAGCCTTCTTTTTATTTTGATATTTGTTGTATAAATTGTAGATCGATGTTTAAGCGTTTTTTTTTAGTATTCTTTTTTTTAATTTTCATCCTTATCAATAACAGCAAAGCACAGCAACTCATTCCTTTAGATGAAGAGCTGTACTTAAAACAAATAAATAACCTCATCAAATCAGGTGATACGGATAGTATACGACTGAATAACTCTCTTTTGCTTTCCGAATATTGGGCTCCTACAGATAGTCTAAAAAGCAGGCAGTCGCTTGATGCTGTTTTGCATTCAAAAGGTAAACATATATTGAGTAGCGGTCTTCTAGATTATTATCAAGCTGTTTTCTATACGAATCAGGGGGATAAAACCAAAGCTAAAAATCTGTATGAAGAAGCTATCCGTATCTTGGAGAAAGAACCTCAAAATACAGAGATATTGATTAAATCTTGGTACAATTACGCTTACATTCAAGTGCCTGAAAAGGGATATGATTTCTTAGTAAAAACATTGACAGAGAAATGTATTCCTCTGAGTGATAAAAGTGGAAATAAAGAACTTTTGGCTTTTTGTTACACGCAGCTAGGCTTGACTTTTATGTCTGTTGGAGATTTTAATAAAGCCGACGAATACCATCAAAAAGCACTGGAAAAAATCCATCAGATTGGACCACAGAACACGGTTCACCTGCTTACTTATCTCAATATGGTGAGCAATTATTGCTACATGCCTGATAGTAAGACCGCGAAGCGCTACCTGGATAAAGCAACACTACTGATCCAGCAACATCCAAATACGCAACATGCTGCCAATTATTACTATCAGGTGGCCATGTACTATACGACAATACAGCAGTTTGAACCAGCACTGGAAAATCTGCGCAAAGGAATTAGATTCGCTAAGCATAAAAAGCAACTCAAAATGTTGCAGATGTTAAATTTCCGGATGTATAATATTTACCTTGTACAAAAGGATTACAAAAAAGCGAAGGCTTTGATGGAAGGAATTTTGAAAGAGGGAATTTTGACAAGGGAAGGAATAAACCGCAAAATTGTTCTGACGCAATTGGCATCTGTAAACGAATTATTGGGTGATTATAAACAAGCTTATCATTGGATGAAGGAATCCAGCGTATTGACTGATAGCATTCAGAAGCAGCAATTATTGGAAAAGATGAATGAGTATGAGATCTTGCATCAAACTTCTGTCAAACAACAAACGATCAATCGTTTGGAACAAGAAAAAAAAGAAAATCAACTTATTGCTCGTAATAAAAGCCTACGGACGACACTTTTAGGGATCGCACTTGGTTTAAGTTTGGTGATTGCGTTGCTGGCTTTTCTCAATTATACAAATCAACGAAAACTCAATGATCAAATCAGTGTAAGTCATCGGCAACAGTTAAGGCGTATCGAGGACGAAAGGAAATATGAGGCTACACAAGCTATTTTGAAGGGCGAAGAGCAGGAGCGGCAGCGCATTGCTCAGGATCTTCATGATTGTATGGGGGGCATGCTGGCGAATATCAGAATGACGATTTCAAAAGACCCCGTCGGAAGTATAGATCAATCAAATGATATTATTCAAAAGTTGGATCGTTCTATTTCCGAAATGCGCAGAATTTCGAGAAACCTGATGCCTGAAACATTGAAAAATCTAGGATTGGAGATCGCATTAACAGAATTGTGTGAGTCGATGAGCCACAAAAATCTTCCTATTCAATTTGAGGCTTTTGATTTAACTGAAAATATCCCCTTTCAAACACAGTTGGCGCTTTACCGTATTACCCAAGAAAGTATCGGTAATGCATTGAAATATGCCCAAGCCAGCAATATTATCGTGCAGATCAGTCAGAATAATAATCTGCTACAGCTCACGATCGAAGATGATGGAATTGGATTTGATAAAAAAGAGATTACGGAAGGTTTGGGATTAAGAAATATTGAAAATCGCGTCCGATTAGTTAACGGAAGGGTTGATATCATTTCATCAAAGGGTGAAGGAACGACTATAAATATCGAGTGTTATGTTTAATAAAAATAGCCTCAATCTGGCCATTGTTGATGATCATCCCATGATTTTGGAAGGATTGAAATCTCTCTTACAACATGAAGACAAATTTCAAATCTTTTCATTTACAAAGGGCACTGCTATCGTTGACTTTATTCAAGAGAATAAGGTGGATATTGTATTGTTGGATATTATTTTAAGTGATGGTAGCGGGCTTGATTTTTGTAAAATAATCAAACAAAGTTCGCCACATACTATTGTCCTGGGTATCAGCAACCAAGCAGAGCGCAGTATGATTTTTCGCTTTTTAGAAAATGGCGGAAATGGCTATATTTTAAAAAATGCGGATTCAGAAGAGATTATTGCATGTATCGAAAAAGCACTGCATGGGGATTTAGCTTTAAGTAAAGAGGTGCAGCAGATCTTGTTGCGTCCGACTAAAAATACGGTTGAAATCCCTAGATTGACCAAGCGGGAACAACAGATTTTACAAGCTATTGCCAATGGGCATACCTCAGCAGTAATCGCTGAAAATCTGTTTATTTCAATTATCACGGTAGAGACACACCGTCGAAATTTATTAAAAAAATTTCAGGCGAAAAACATGATTGAATTGGTCAAAATCGCTACAGAAAACAAATTGATTTAGAAATATACAAGCTATTATAATTATTTCAGTATCTCATTTTTGTTCATTTCTTGTATTTAATCTGCTCTTTAATTGCGATCGAGTGTGGTTAAGGAAGATGACTTGCTATAAAGCTTTGATTTATTCTATTTTTATTTAACTTTGACAATACTAGTAATCAATTTTAATCATCATAAGTTTCATCGGAAATGAATCAGATCTCTATCAGTCGACTTTTAGCCCTATCTTTAATTTTATTTTTAATTGTTTCTTGTAAAAAATCTGAAGACAATCAGGAGCGGTTTAGTAATGGATTGTCCATTATCGTTCATGAAGGACATGTTGCCATCAGTGGTTATCGATCTTTAGGGGGAGAGCGTGGTACTGTTTACTGGTTGGATGGAGTGAAGACAAGTCAAACTCAGTTTGATCAACATCTTGCGAAAGGAACCTTATATCGTAAAGCGATTGATGATCTGGGTAAAATAAATTATGAATATAAAAATCAGATAGGGGGCAAGGATTCCTATCAGCTGGATCAGGGAAGTTATCTGTTGGATACCGTCATGTACTTTTATCAAAATAGTGTTCGGTTAAAAATGGAGAGTGATAGTGTGGGGGTATTGAGGACGATCGGGATCTATAAGGATAAACCTATTTTTGCAGGCATGTTTGGCAAAGTTTCAAAAGTTAATGGAAGCGGTTCTTTAGCGATTAGCAAACCCTTCTTTTGGGACGGAGTGTCGGAACCTCTTGCATTGCCTCTACCGAATAAAGGAATCTTTAAAGAAGTTACCGCTATTTTTCAAAGTAATGAAAATACGGTTTATGTAGGGGGTAACTGTGGTTTTCCGGTTTATTGGAAAAATCAGGAACTGGTTATATTGGATGATCGATATGGGGAAGTTTTGCAAATCACACAATCTAAAAATGATATTTATGCGGTCGGTTTGATTAATAAATATCAATCCAATAGTACACGACATACTGCCTGCTATTGGAAAAATGGTACTCTGTATGAACTGGAAGATAATGCGCAGGCTTCTGGGATTTATATTGATGGAGAAGACGTTTATGTAACGGGTTCTACTGGTGACGTTCCTGTCAATTATAAACCCTGTTACTGGAAGAATGGTGTCCGTGTGGATTTGCCCATATAAAGAAGAAAAACTGATCTAGCACACTGTATTTTTCAGTACTTTTCAATTTATCATAGTATTCGATGAGATTAAAAAGTGACGTCAACCGACGTCACTTTTTCTATTTGTAGCGTATAGTTTTCACTCCAATTCTTAGTTGTCTCTAAACCTGTTTGAAAGAAAATTTGATGTAGGAGCCTATATTGTAATTTAGGAGGTATAGATGCTATTTGTAGACACAGTACTTGATTAAGTGCTGTTTTAAAGGATTTGGGAGGATGTTTTAAACATTTTTACCCTTATTTTTAAGATCTGTTTCATTGTATAAGCGCCCAATCATATAGTTTTGTTATACAATTAGAGATTTTTCATCTGCTAATTGTTGACCAACAATAAACAACTAAACTTAAATTGATAAATGAAATTTTTTATTGACACAGCTAACTTGAAGGATATTCAAGAAGCCCAAGACTTCGGGGTATTGGATGGTGTGACGACCAACCCTACATTAATGGCAAAAGAGGGGATTAGTGGAGATGACCATGTTCAGAAACATTACCTTGATATATGTGCCATAGTGGATGGGGATGTAAGTGCCGAAGTGATTGCGACGGACTATGCAGGTATGATTTACGAAGGGGAGGAGTTGGCTTCTTTAAATACTAAAATAGTGGTTAAAGTACCGATGACCAAAGATGGGATAAGGGCTATTAAATATTTCAGTAAAAAGGGTATCAAAACGAACTGTACATTAGTGTTTTCTGCAGGACAAGCCTTGTTGGCAGCAAAGGCGGGTGCAACTTATGTGTCTCCATTTATTGGCCGCTTAGATGACATCTCTGTCGATGGCCTCGGTCTTATCAATGAAATTCGTGAAATATATGATAACTATGGATTTTCAACGCAAATATTAGCCGCTTCTGTACGCAACAGTGCGCATATATTAGGCTGTGCTAAAATTGGTGCTGATGTCATTACATCTCCTTTGTCAGCGATTCTTTCTCTTTTAAAACATCCTTTAACGGACAGCGGACTTGCTCAATTCTTAGCTGATCATAAGCGAGTGGCTGATCAAAATAATTAATAGTTATGGAAATGAATAAAAAAAGTGTTTCCGAACTAGAAGAAATTGTTTCTCAGGTTCGAAGAGATATTGTTCGGATGGTTCACTCCTGTCAATCTGGACATCCTGGAGGATCTTTGGGTTGTACAGAGCTTTTGGTTGCTTTATATTTTGAAGTGATGAATAGAAAGGAGGGATTTGATCTCGATGGAAAAGGGGAAGATTTATTTTTCCTTTCTAATGGTCATATTTCACCTGTCTTCTATAGCGTATTGGCAAGAGCAGGTTATTTTGATGTAGCGGAGTTGGCATCGTTTCGTAAGATTGGATCCCGATTGCAAGGTCATCCCACTACCCATGAGGGATTGCCAGGTATTCGTATCGCATCAGGTTCCTTGGGACAAGGGTTGTCTGTATCGATTGGTGCAGCTCAAGCTAAGAAATTGAATCACGATAAAGGCTTGATTTATGTGCTGATGGGTGATGGCGAATTGCAAGAAGGTCAAGTATGGGAAGCTGCTATGTATGCCCCCCACAATAAAGTGGATAACCTTATCGCTATTATTGATTATAATGGGGCACAAATTGATGGAGCAACTCAAGATGTTTTGTCACTAGGAAATCTTTCCGACAAGTGGTTGGCTTTTGGCTGGCATGTCATCGAAATAAAAAATGGAAATGATATTGCTTCTATACTGGAGGGGCTTTCCGAAGCAAAATCACAAGCTAATAAAGGTGTGCCTGTTATTATTTTATTGCATACTGAAATGGGGAATGGTGTCGATTTTATGATGGGTTCGCATAAATGGCATGGTGTAGCTCCAAATAACGATCAATTGGCTATCGCTTTAGCTCAGAATCAAGAAACATTAGGTGATTATTAATTATTATTAGTATGTAAAGTATTGGTATTTAAAGTTTAGTGACGTTTTGCTTAAACCTAAATACCAATTAATCCATACAAACTATTCTATACGGGTAAAAAATGAAAAAATATACATATACAGAGTCTAAAGATACACGATCTGGTTTTGGAGCTGGTTTATTGGAAGCTGGAAGAAAAGATCCAAATGTCGTTGCGCTTTGTGCTGATCTGATCGGGTCATTAAAAATGAATGATTTCATTAAAGAATTTCCTGAAAGATTCTTTCAGATCGGTATTGCTGAGGCCAATATGATGGGGATCGCTGCAGGGTTAACGATCGGAAATAAGATTCCGTTTACGGGAACTTTTGCGAACTTCTCAACGGGAAGAGTTTATGATCAAATCCGTCAATCTATAGCCTATTCTGATAAAAATGTTAAGATCGCGGCGTCGCATGCAGGCCTGACGCTTGGCGAAGACGGTGCTACACACCAAATTTTGGAAGATATCGGATTGATGAAGATGTTACCGGGCATGACGGTGATCAACCCTTGTGATTATAACCAGACGAAGGCAGCTACAATTGCTGCTGCGAAATATTATGGACCAGTTTATCTCCGTTTTGGAAGACCAATAGTCCCTGTTTTTACACCAGAAGATCAAGAATTTGAGATCGGTAAGGCAGTTATGCTTAATGAGGGTAAAGATGTAACCATCATTGCAACTGGACATCTGGTATGGGAAGCAATTCAAGCTGGTGAGGAACTTGAAAAAATAGGTATAGATGCAGAAATTATTAATATTCACACGATTAAACCATTGGATGAAGAGGCTGTATTGAATTCTGTCAGAAAAACACGTTGTGTCGTTACAGCTGAAGAACATAATCGTCTGGGAGGTTTGGGCGATAGTATCGCACAATTACTGGCAAAAAAACAGCCTACCCCTCAAGAGTATGTTGCTGTAGATGATAGCTTTGGTGAATCGGGGACTCCTGCTCAATTGATGGAAAAATACGGTTTAAATGCAGCTAGTATTGTATTAGCGACTAAAAAAGTGCTTTCTAGAAAAGTATATCAAGATGCAACAGTAGCATAACATAACCACTTATATTTCCTTAATATTTATTTGAAAAGGAAATTATTTGCATAATTAATGAAAATAATTTTAGCTAAATAAAACCAATATTATTAAATTACAATATATATCTGTTTTACTATTTGATTTATGATTTTTTGGAATGCATAAATGCAGCAAGTATCGTCAAGATAGGATCTTTGGAAGTGTGCTTCTCTAAAATTTAAACCGAATAAAAGCCTATTGAAATTAAATAGTCAAAACCTAATTATAAACTACATGATCATGAAGAACGTATGGATTATACTACTTTTAGTTCTATCAATTTCCTTAGTGAGAGCGCAACAGAAGCATGCTCCTGCAGGATTTGATTTATATCAATCGGATATTTCACATGGTAAGATCGATACGATTTTTTATTTTTCATCAACTGTAGAGGCGAAACGAAGTGCTTTAGTATATCTGCCTCCGGGTTTTTCTCCGAAAAAATCTTATCCCGTACTTTATCTGTTACATGGAATCGGAGGTGATGAATATGAATGGTTGAAAAATGGTACACCTCAAATCATCTTGGACAATCTGTATGCCCAAGGTAAATTAGAACCCATGTTAGTGGTACTGCCAAATGGACGTGCCATGAAAGATGATCGTGCAAACGGCAACATCATGGCTGCTGATAAAATTGAAGCTTTTGCTACATTTCAACGGGATTTATTACAGGACTTGATTCCATATGTTGAAAAAAATTATCCTGCAAAGTCTGGTCAGATCAATCGTGCGCTGTTTGGATTATCTATGGGGGGAGGACAGGCTTTAAATTTTGGACTCGGGAACTTGGATACATTCGCTTGGGTAGGTGGTTTTTCTTCAGCACCAAATACACGTATGCCGGAGGAGCTTATTCCTAATCCACAGGAAGTTAAGGATAAACTCCAGTTACTTTGGATTTCATGTGGAGATCAAGATGGTTTAATTCAAATCACGAACAGAACGCACGATTATTTGGAAAAACACCAGGTGCCTCATGTATTTTACATCGAACCTGGAGGTCATGATTTTAATGTCTGGAAGAATGATCTGTATCTAGTTTCGCAATTATTGTTTAAAAATAGCGATCAAGATCATCAATAATTCTTTCAAACTACTTTAAATGGAGGACATCAATATCGTTGATGAGTCTCCCAGCGATAATTGGGATGATGGATAGGAAATAAGTTTAATGCATGGATGAAATAAGGGTAAATCCGATGTAGTCAAAATAAAATTATGAGATTAATACTAGCTGTTTTTTTTAATGTGATTTTTATAGGGATTATATCCGTGTTTAATTGCATGTTATTTGCTCAAAATAAGAATGCTCTTAAATTATGGTATGATAAACCGGTATTAGATCATATTTGGGAGCAGGCGCTGCCTATAGGAAATGGCCGCTTGGGTGCTATGGTTTATGGTATTCCGCAACGGGAAGAATTACAGCTAAATGAGGAAACGATTTATGCAGGAGGACCTTATCGAAATGACAATCATCATGCTTTGGCGGCACTTCCTGAAGTTCGACAATTAATCTTTGATGGAAAACCTGAAAAAGCGGATCAATTAATAAATCAATCATTTTTTACCAAAACCCATGGCATGCCCTATCAAACTGGGGGCAGTGTCATTTTAAATTTTCCAGACCACCAAGAATACCAAAATTATTACCGTGAATTGGATATTGAAAGCGCTGTTGCTCGATCTCGTTATACGGTAGGTGACGTGACATACACCCGTCAGGTGTTTTCGTCATTTGCGGATGATGTGATTATGATGCAGATTACAGCAAGTAAAAAGGGGGCGCTTAATTTTGAGATGGAATATGCAAACCCTTCCGATCATCAAGTTTTCAAATCAGGTGAAAGTTTAATTTTGGAAGGTAGAGGATCAACGCATGAGGGGATTAAAGGTCAAATTATCTATCAAGAGCAGACGGTTGTAAAAAATAAAGATGGTATAGTCGAGGTAACAAATAATAAAATAACCGTATCGGGTGCAACTTCTGTCGTGCTGTATATTTCGATTGCTACAAATTTTGTGAATTACAAAACAGTCGATAACGATCATGGAAGCAGAGCTGCACGTAAATTGTCATCAGCACAAAAAAAGAGCTTTCAAGAAGCACTTAAGCAGCATATTGCAATTTATAATAAACAATTTGCACGATTCAAATTAGATCTTGGTGAAAAAGCTGATGCTAAAAACATGACTATCACGGAGCGGATTGACAATTTCAAGACCACGCAAGATCCATCTTTGGTGGCCTTATTGGTTCAATTTGGACGTTATTTATTGATCTGTTCTTCACAACCCGGTGGCCAGCCGGCAAATTTGCAGGGCATCTGGAATAGATCGATGAATCCACCTTGGGACAGCAAATATACGGTCAATATTAATACCGAAATGAATTATTGGCCTGCCGAAGTAACGAATCTTTCTGAAACAAATGAGCCTTTGTTTCAGATGATTAAAGAGTTGAGTGAAAGTGGTCGTGAAACTGCTCGGATATTGTATGGCGCTGATGGTTGGGTGACGCATCACAATACCGATCTATGGCGCGTAACAAGCCCAATTGATTTTGCGGCAGCGGGTATGTGGCCGACAGGAGGGACATGGCTAACGCAACATGTATGGGAACATTATCTATACACGGGTGATAAAAAATTCTTAGCGGAGTTATATCCAGTGATGAAAGGGGCTTCGGACTTTATTTTATCCATATTAATTGCTCATCCAAAACATCCGGATTGGCTTGTTATTTCGCCATCTATATCCCCGGAGCATGGACCTATTTCTGCTGGAGTGACCATGGACAATCAACTGGCATTTGACATCCTGACGCGTACTGCCTTGGCGAGTAAAATTTTAGGTCAGGATCCGGATTATCAGACTAAATTGGTTTCTACTGCGCGACAAATACCTCCTATGCAAGTCGGAAGATATACACAATTGCAAGAATGGTTAGAAGATCTTGATGATCCGAAAAGTGATCATCGGCATGTATCACATTTGTATGGATTGTATCCTGGTCATCAAATATCCCCTTACCGCACAGCGGAGCTGTTTGAGGCTGCAAGAAATTCATTGCTGTACAGAGGGGATTTTGCAACAGGATGGTCTATCGGTTGGAAAATAAATCTTTGGGCACGTTTGCTCGATGGAAATAAGGCGTATCGGATCATTGACAATATGTTGACTTTAGCTGATAAAATGAGTCCAGAAGGACGTACGTATCCCAATATGTTTACCGCACACCCTCCATTTCAGATTGATGGCAATTTTGGTCTGAGCGTTGGAGTAGCCGAAATGCTCATGCAAAGTCATGATGGAGCTGTTCATGTATTGCCCGCTTTACCCGATTTATGGGGAGAAGGGTCTGTGGTGGGGATGATGGCAAGAGGTGGCTTTCATGTTGATATGAACTGGAAAGATGGGAGCATTGAGAACATGACAGTTACGTCCAAAATTGGCGGTAATTTACGCGTGCGATCGTATTGGCCACTGGCCGCAAAAGGCTTGAAGGAAGCAATGGGTGAAAATCCAAATGTATTGTTAAATCCTGTCACGGTAAAAGAGGCACTGGTATCAGCACAGGCCAATTTGAAGGGTAACCATTTGAGAAAAGTATATGAATATGATATTCCCACTCAGGCGGGCGAAAAATATGTTTTTGTACATGATCAGCAATAATGAGTAAAAAATTAATTAAGGAGATCAAGACGACTTTGGTCGCTGGTGGTTGATATAAATGTAAACGATAAATCATAAGGAAGATATTATATGTTATTATTAGGAATAGATCTAGGGACTTCCTCTATTAAAGTATCTGTGATCGATGCGCAGACCAATAGACGAATAGCATCTACACAGTACCCGGATAGTGAGGCGGCTATCATCTCGGAGCAGCAGGGATGGGCAGAGCAAGATCCACATGTCTGGTGGGATTATACGAAATTGGCGATCCAAAAACTGAACAGTACAGGCTTGTATAATCCGAAGCATATCGGTGCAATCGGTATTGCCTATCAAATGCATGGTTTAGTGATCGTGGATCATGACCAGCAACCGATACGCAATGCGATCATCTGGTGCGATAGTAGGGCGGTAGCAATAGGAGATGAGGCTATCTCCAATTTGTCTGCTACTGGTTTTTTAGGATCCCACCTCAATTCTCCAGGTAATTTTACGGCTTCAAAGTTGGCTTGGGTAAAGGAAAATGAACCTGAGCTGTATGCTAAGATTTATAAATTTATGCTTCCTGGTGATTATTTGAGTATGTGTCTAACGGGTGAGATCAATTCCAATATCAGTTCCATATCTGAAGGTATCCTATGGGATTTTAAGCAGAATAGTATTTCCGATACTTTACTTCATTATTATGGAATAGATCGCGATCTAGTACCCGAAATCTTACCTGTCTTTTCCAATTACGGTCAGATTAGGGCTGAAGTTGCCGATGAGCTGAATCTGTCTAGGGAAGCTTTTGTGAGCTACAAAGCGGGAGATCAGCCCAATAATGCATTGTCATTAAATGTATTTGAGCCTGGAGAAGTTGCTGCAACTGCTGGTACATCTGGTGTTATCTATGCGGTCACAGATCAACTGGTCTATGATCAAGAGTCGCGTGTGAACACTTTTGCTCATGTCAATCATGATCATGTCCAGACGAGCTTGGGCGTGTTGCTCTGTATCAACGGTACTGGTATTCAAAATAGCTGGATGAAAAAAATAACTGCTCGAGGGAATGATTATGTACAGATCAATCAATTAGCTTCCAATATTGCTATTGGTTCTGATGGTATTATCGTACTGCCATTTGGAAATGGAGCTGAACGCATGCTAAAAAATAAGATGGTGCATGCCCACATCGAAAATATAGATTTTGTACGACACGATGATGCCCATTTATGGCGTGCAGCACAAGAGGGAATAGCCTTCTCTTTTCGGTATGGTCTTGATATTTTGAGACAAAATGGTATCGAACCAAAGGTCATTCGAGCAGGACATGCCAATTTATTTTTGAGCCCTGTATTCCAGCAATCTTTTGCAGGAGTCACCAATGTGGAAGTCGAGCTATATGACAATGACGGCAGCGTGGGGGCTGCATTGGGTGCAGGACTGGGAGCGGAGATATTTGTTTCTCGTAAAGAAGCTTTTGCAGGATTGGAAAAACATGCCATCATTGAACCTTCGCATGTTGGTTTATATGATGAGTTATATGAAAAATGGAAAAATAGTTTAAATAGGAAATTGTTAAATTAATTAAAAATGGAAGTTTTATTAGGAAATCAAGAGTATTTTAAAAACATTGGCCAAGTTAAATATGAAGGAGTCGAATCGGATAATCCGTTAGCCTTTCGTTGGTATGATGCTAACCGTGTGGTAGCTGGAAAAACAATGGCAGAGCATTTTAAATTTGCATGCTCTTATTGGCATTCGTTTAATGGTAATGGATCTGATCCATTTGGTGGACCTACCCAGTTTTTTCCTTGGGATGCTAAATCTGGAATAATAGACAGAGCTAAAGATAAAATGGACGCTGCATTTGAATTTATGACGAAAATGCAATTGCCTTATTACTGTTTTCACGATGTTGATTTAGTGGACTATACCGATAATGTTGTTGAAAATGAGCAAAATCTGGAGCGTATTGTGAATTACGCTAAGGAGAAGCAAGCGCAAAGTGGTATTAAATTGCTTTGGGGTACAGCAAATTTATTTAGTCATCACCGCTATATGAATGGTGCATCGACTAATCCTGATTTTCATGTACTCGCTCATGGTGGAGCGCAGGTAAAGGCCGCGATTGATGCTACAATTGCACTTGGTGGCGAAAATTATGTTTTCTGGGGTGGTCGTGAAGGTTATATGTCGCTCTTGAATACTAATATGAAAAGAGAACAGGAGCATTTGGCTCGTTTTCTACATGTAGCAAAAGATTATGCGCGTAAAAATGGTTTTAAAGGTTCATTTTTCATTGAACCAAAACCATGTGAGCCTTCTAAACACCAGTATGATTTTGATGCGGCTACCGTGATTGGCTTTTTGAGAAAATATGATTTATTGGGTGATTTTCAATTGAATCTTGAAGTTAACCATGCTACATTGGCTGGACATACTTTCCAGCATGAATTGCAAGTGGCAGCTGATGCGGGACTTTTAGGTTCTATAGACGCTAACCGTGGAGATTATCAAAATGGTTGGGATACGGATCAATTTCCAAATGATTTGAATGAATTGACAGAATCTTTGCTCATTATTTTAGAAGCTGGTGGCCTAAATGGTGGAGGTGTTAATTTTGATGCTAAAATTAGAAGAAATTCAACAGATCCTGCTGATTTGTTTTATGCTCACGTGGGTGGTATGGACAATTTTGCAAGGGCTTTAGTGATCGCTGATAATATTCTTCAAAAATCTGATTATAAAAAAATTCGTTCACAACGTTATGCAAGCTTTGATACTGGGGCTGGGGCTGACTTTGAACAAGGTAAATTGACTCTAGAAGATTTAAGAAACTTTGCTGCTGAACATGGTGAACCAAAATTAATAAGCGGTAAGCAAGAATATTTAGAGAATTTAATCAACCGTTTTATTTAGTCGTTTAGTTTAATTGTTTTTTTTGCACTTTAAGTTATGGAGAGAGCAATCGCTCTTTTCATAGCTTATTTTAAACCGACTTCGACCTATTATGAGCATTTAATAAACCAATTTTACATTTCTACATTTACGATATAAAGATTAGAAATCTTCCATCTTTCTATCACAAGAACACTTAAATTCTTCCTCATAAAATAAAGGAAGAAAAGCATGCTATGTCATGGTGATAATTAATTGCGATATAATTTTAAATTAAAGAAAAATAATAGTTGTTTTATGAGAACTGTTGCTGTTTTGTTGAGTTTTATCATGTTCCAAACGGTCTTTGCAAAATTAAAGCTTCCTGCTTTAATTAGTGACCGTATGGTATTGCAGCGCGATATTGAACTTAAACTATGGGGCTGGGCAGATCGGGGCGAAAAGGTTACTATTCGTTTTCAAGGAAAAATTTATCAGACGCAACCAGGAGCTGACGGTAAGTGGTCGGTGATATTGCCTCCGCAGAAAGCAGGCGGTCCCTTTATTATGGAAGTTAATGAGATTATTATTCGCGATATTTTAATTGGTGATGTGTGGCTAGCTTCTGGACAGTCAAACATGGAAACTCCTATTTTGAGATTAGTGGATCGATACCCTGAGATCAATGTGTCCAATAACCATATGATTCGCTATTATAAAGTGCCCACACAGGAATCGATACATGAACAAGATGAAATCGCTTCTGGCGCCAAATGGTACTCCGCAATCGCTTCGGACGTAATCAACTGGACGGCTTTGGCTTATTTTTATGCACAAGAAGCTTACAGACATACAGGTATTCCTGTTGGTATGTTGGTGTCTAGCAAAGGTGGGAGCACGATCCAAAGTTGGGTGGATCAAGATCATCTGAAAGAATTTCCAGCATTGATTGTAAATAAAGAAGCATTACGGACAATGGAAACTGCTGCCATAGATCAAGGATCAAACAAATGGAATCGTACCGACTTTAACGATCGTGAATGGCAAACGGTATCGATACCAAGTCGTTGGAATGAGACTGGATTGAATATCAAGGGTACTGTTTACTATCGTAAGGATTTTGAATTACCTGCTGCTATGGAGGGAAAACATGCTAAGTTATACTTAGGCACTATGATCGATAGTGATTCTGTTTATGTGAATGGAAAATTTGTAGGTTCTACTTCATATTTCTATCCTCCGCGTAAGTATGATATTCCTGCGGGAATATTGATTGCGGGAAAAAATAATATCACCATTCGCTTAACCGCAAATGCAAATAACGGTGGATTTATTGAAGATAAACCGTATAAAATTGTAAATGATGAAATAGAAGTGGATCTGAAAGGATTATGGAAATATAAGGTTGGTCAAGATCTAGAGCTTTTGGAACAAACTAAAAAACAATTGGTAAACCTCCAATCCATGGGTTCAAGTTTATATCATGGTATGATTTACCCCCTGCGAGATTATCAAGTGAAAGGTGCGATCTGGTATCAGGGAGAAGGCAATGCTGGAGATCCAAATTACGAAAAATATTTAAAAGCACTGATCACAAACTGGCGAACGGTATTGAACCGACCTGAATTACCTTTTTTGCTGGTACAGCTCCCTAATTATTCGGCAAAATCTGTTCAACCTCCATTTCGGAGTGGATGGGCAAGTATTCGAGAAGCTCAATTGCACACGGCGTTGACCGTGCCGCAAACTGCAATGGCAGTGACTTATGATCTAGGCGAATGGAATGATATTCATCCGTTAAATAAAAAAGATCTTGCTCATCGTTTGTTTTTGCAAGCACGAAAATTGGTTTATGGAGAAAAGTTGGTTAGTGATGGTCCTCTTTATAAAAATATGAAGATCGATGGAAACAAGATTATTTTATTTTTCCATGCCGGTGCAGGCGGTTTAAAGAGCCGTGAAAATAGTTTAAAACATTTTGCAATAGCGGGTGAAGATCGGGTGTTCGTATGGGCAGATGCGATAATAAAAGATAATACCATTATCGTGAGCAGTCAGGAGGTCGCAAATCCCGTGGCTGTCCGTTATGCCTGGAGTGATAATCCTGAAGAGGCCAATCTTCAAAATAAAGAAAGATTACTCGCATCGCCCTTTCGGACTGATCAATGGTAGCAGGAGCTGCTGTTGGATGTATTTGATATGATAACATAAAAAAAATATGAATAAAATTAACTATATGTTTAAAAAAAAGACTGCTTTTTTATTATGTGCAGGTATGCTGATGCTATCGGCGCCCGCTGTGATGGCACAACAACAATCGTTGAAAAGCAATAAAATACAAAAGTTTGTTCACCAAGCTGCCGGCAATCCTTACTTACCGCTTTGGGAACATTTACCAGATGGAGAGCCTCGCGTTTTTGAAGATCCGGATCATCCGGGGAAATATCGTGCATATATTATTGGATCGCATGACCTGAGGTTTGATAGTTATTGTGGTCCTGATATTCGGATGTGGTCTGCACCTGTAGACGACTTGTCAAGCTGGAGAGATGATGGTCCGATATTTACTTACGAGATCGATGGACAGTGGGATGTGATGTATGCTCCAGATCTAGTGGAGGTGAAGAGAAAGGATGGGCGTAAAGAATACTATTTGTATCCGCACAGTAGGGGTGAAAACCGTGAAGCCATGGTCGCCAAAGCTAGTCGTCCTGATGGTCCTTTTATACCGATCAACATGACGGAAGACGGCAAGCGTACGCTACCTGGAAGTGTTATTGGATTTGATCCTGCAATATTTGTTGAGCAGATTACAGATCCAAAGGATCCTGATTTTCAGATTGGTTTTAGAGCATATGCCTATTGGGGATTTCAGCGTTCTTTAGCCGCTGAGTTGGACCAAAATACGATGTATTCGGTAAGACCTGGCAGAAAAATTATTGATCGTTTTATTCCTGCAAGTGCAAGTTATGGTGTACTGCGCGATCCTAAGGGGACAACTTATGCTCATATCTTACCCGGGGAAGATCTAGGTTCTTTCAACTTCTTCGAAGCATCTTCGATACGTAAAGTTGGGAATAAATTTGTATCGGTGTATAGTGGGTACTCAGGACCTGAGTATGGAGTGAACAGCTCTAATTCGACATTACGTTATCTGATCGGTGATTCGCCGTTAGGACCATGGAAGAGTGGCGGGGTACTGGTCGATTCGCGGGGACCTGTATTAAATTTAGATGGAACGGCTATTGTGACGAGTAATGCGGGGCATAATACGCATGGAAGTCTTGAAGAAATTAATGGACAATGGTATGTTTTTTATCATAGACCGCCAAGAGGATTTGGATTTGCGCGTCAAGCGGTCGTGGCTCCAGTTATTATAGATTGGGACGAGAAATCGGTTGCTCAAGGGGGATCTGTAAGAATTAGAGCTTTTGATCCTTATGGAGAAAATAAAATGGTGACTGTGAAGGACAGCCAAGGTAAAGAATATAAAGGAGCAGAAGTAACCTCTGAGGGCTTTCATATCTTTGGGCTTGATCCTTATCAATATTATTCAGCAGGATATGCAGCCTATCTTTCGGATATCAGCACGATGCAGGATTCATGGGATATATGGGACAATCATATGCCTGTGACCAATCTGCAAAACGGGAATATTACTGGTTTTAAATATTTTGGTTTTGGGGGGCTTAAAAAGGATCAATTTGGTTTGAAAGCTTTTCAAGGTACAAAAGAAGGTAACCATACGATGTTTAACCTATTTCTAACTCCAAAATCTAAAAAATCATTTAAAGTTAATGTATGGTTGGATGGTCCTTATGATAATGCGGTATGGAATGGTAAAAAAATAGGCGAAATCGTGGTGCCTGCTCAGTCGAAATTTGAGACTACACAGTTTAAAATCGATGTATCTAAATTTGTTGATCATCTTGATAAAAAGCATGCGATATACTTGGTGGCAGAGGGTGAAGATCATGAAATACTCTATGATTTGATCGGTCTGGGCTTTAGTTCGAAGAAACATAAAATTGATCGCCCAATCGTGCCTCAAGTGCGTATCGCTGTCAATGGCAAAGCACTGGAAATACCGGCTGTACCTGTTCGATCGACCAATGCGAATGGCATTGTTGATTATGATCAGTATGAGATCAAAAGCAAAATTTCTTCGCAAGCATCAACTGCACCTGTCGTGACGGCATCTGCAGATCATCCTGATGTCAAAGTGACGATTACACAGGCGGACTCTGCTTCGGGGACAAGCAGCGTCGTATTTAATTACAAAGGAGTATCCAAGATTTACAAGGTCATATTTACATCTGAATAAATCTATAAATCAATTTCAAAAAATAGATCAGCGTTATGAAAGTTCATTTTAAAGGTATGCGCATAGTATGTCATGTGGTCTGGGTCTGGGTGTTATTCATAAATCCAATTTATGGACAACAGATCGATCATCAGGCGCGTAATCCTATTATTTTTTCCGATGTACCGGATCTCTCCATGATACGAGTAGGTGAGACTTACTACATGAGCAGTACGACCATGCACATGAACCCCGGTTTACCGCTGATGAAGTCGAAAGATTTAGTGAATTGGGAAATGATCGGATACGGGCATAATGCTCTGGCGGATATGGACGAACTGAATCTCGATGATGGGAAAAATACATACGGTCGGGGATCATGGGCAAGTAGCTTACGCTATCATAATGGGACCTACTACGTCAGTACATTTGCACAAACAACGGGTAAGACGTATATCTATTCCACTCAAAATATCGAGAAGGGACCTTGGAAGCGCACAGAGTTTAAGCCTGCTTTGCACGATCATAGTTTATTTTTTGAAGGAGATCAGATTTATATGGTATGGGGGGGCGGTCAAATCAATATCATTGAATTGCTGCCTGATCTTTCGGGAGTGAAGCCGGAGACTCAACGTGTCTTGATTGAAAATGCCACTTTACCAACCACACCACTAGGCAAACAAGGGGGGCTTCCTGCTGAAGGCTCCCAATTGTTTAAAGTGAATGGAAAATATTATCTATTTAATATTTCCTGGCCTCCGGGCGGAATGCGGTCGGTGATCGTGCACCGTGCTGATCAACTTCATGGACCATATGAAGGACGTGTGGTGTTGCAAGATAAAGGGGTAGCACAAGGTGGATTGATTGATCAACCAAATGGTAAGTGGTATGCTTATCTCTTTCAGGATTATGGTGCCGTTGGGCGCATCCCGTATTTAGTACCTGTCCAATGGATCGATGACTGGCCGGTATTGGGTATTGATGGTCAAGTCCCGGATGTGCTGGATCTTCCTTCTAGTAAAGGATTGATTCCTCATCTGGTTAACTCGGATGATTTTGATCGTAAAGGTGGAGAACCTGCTTTACCACTGGTGTGGCAGTGGAACCATAATCCTGTGGCGGATCTTTGGTCCGTAAGTGCTAGAAAGGGACATTTGAGGTTGAAGACTGGGCGAGTAGATCAACAATTTTTACAGGCTAGAAACACATTGACACAGCGCACCTTTGGTCCAACATGCACAGGATCTACAGCTATAGATATTGCTAATATGAAGGACGGGGATTTTGCAGGTTTATCTTTATTGCAGAAAAACTATGGTTTGGTCGGTGTCCGTATGGACGGAGGAAAACATTTTTTAGTGATGGTCAATGCGATGACGGGAGCGGAAGAAGAGGTGGCCCATATTCCTTTACACCAAAAGAAAGTTTATTTAAAAGCCAACTGTGATTTTACCAACAAAAAGGATATGGCTACTTTTTTCTATAGCCTTAATGGAAAAGAGTGGGTTCCAATAGGTCCGCAGTTTAAAATGTCCTATACGATACCGCATTTTATGGGATATCGATTTGGCTTATTTTATTATGCGACCAAAACTGTCGGTGGATTTGTTGATTTTGATTATTTCCATATTAGTCCCTAACATTTGAATACATTTTTGAATTTCTCAATCGTATTTTTTGTAAAAAACACTTAATAATCTTTTAATCATGAAGAAAACAAAAATTGTATTGGGCATTTTAGCTTCTTGTGTGAGTACAGCTTTATATGCTCAGAATCCAATTATTCAAACTCATTTTACACCCGATCCTGCTCCTATGATTTATCAGGATAGGGTGTACGTGTATACGGGAGATGATCTACCGGGATATGACTTTTATTATATGACTAAATGGAGAGTGTACTCCTCTGCTGATATGGTCAATTGGACTGATCATGGTGTTCCGATTTCGCTAGAGTCTTTTAGTTGGGCACGGGATCGTGGTTGGGCAGCACAATGTGTGGAGCGGGATGGTAAATTTTACTGGTATATCTGTGCACAGACAATAAATAATGATATGGCTATTGGTGTTGCGGTTTCCGATAGTCCAACTGGGCCTTTTAAAGATGCATTGGGCAAGCCGTTGATTACCACTGGAAGCTGGTCTAATATTGATCCTACTGCTTATGTCGATGATGACGGTCAGGCTTATCTTTATTGGGGCAATGCCCATCTTTATTATGTCAAGCTCAATAAGGAGATGATTTCGTACGCCGGAGATATCACAGAGGTTCCGCAATCTGTTGCATCTTTTGGTGGACTCCGAAAACCGGGAAGAAGTGATGAGGCTTTAAAAAAGGGAGAGGAGTATGAGGATGTGTTTGTGGAGGGACCATGGTTTTATAAACGAAACAAAAAATACTATTTGATGTACGCCGGAATGACAAAGGGTGTCGAATGTTTGTCTTATTCTACGAGCAGTACACCTGTAGGGCCTTGGCAATATCAAGGAAAGATCATGACGGGACAGCCTACAAATAGTTTTACCAATCACGGAGGAGTCATTGACTTTAAAGGCAACTCCTATTTATTTTATCATACGGGTTTATTGCCTGGTGGTGGAAGTTATGGTCGATCTACGGCTGTGGAAGCATTCAACTATAACAAAGATGGCAGTATTCCTAATATTGCCATAAGTAAGGAGGGTGTAAACCCTGTAGGTACTGTCGATCCATACAAAAAAAATGAAGCCGAGATGATGGCCTGGTCCGAAAAATGTACGACAGCAGAAAATGAAGAGACTGGTGTATATGTCACTCAGATCCGCACGGGTGGATATATCAAGGTTCGAGCGGTAGATTTTGGCGATGGTGGTGCTGAATCATTTTCAGCTCGTTTGGCGGCAGGGCTCGATGGTGGAATTTTAGAAGTACGTTTGGATAGCGTGGCTGGTACTCAAGTGGCTGCTGTCCAAGTTCCCCGTACGGGCGGATGGAATACATGGCAAACCTTTCATGCTCCTCTATCGCAATCTGCTTTAGGGATTCGTGATGTATATTTTGTATTTAAAGGACAAAATATTACAGCAGGTCGTGAACTGTTCAATTTTGATCACTGGGTATTTCACGAAAAGCAATAGTGCCCTTATCTTCGTCATATGTTCATCTGTATAACCTTTTCAGATCTTACCTCAATAAAAGACCATCACAACTATCATCCTAAATTTATATTTTTTTCTTAAATAAGAACAGCAAGTGGTTTATTATGTAATAAACCGAGATGATCAGCAGTTTTTTGTTGTTATTTAAACATTTTTATCTGTTAATAAGACATATGTATCAGGTGCTAAATCGTCGTACTAGTAATTTTACAATGGTAATAGCGAACTCTTGACCGATAATAAATCAATTCTATTCAACATGATTGTGCATCAATCATGTTGAAATAGGAATTATACTATACCATTATGATAATCAATAACGACCAATTATTTACACTATATAAATGAAAATGAAAACGCAAACGATAGGCGAACAAAAAGGTTTCTATAAGCTTTCGCAATTGCAACGAATAGGGTTTGGATCTGGTGATTTGGCGCAAAACCTCATCTATCAGACTGTGTCGATGTATCTGCTTATTTTTTATACCAATGTATTTGGTATATCTGCTGCTGCGGCAGGAATTATGTTTTTAGTCGTGCGGATCGTTGACGTGATCTGGGATCCCATTGTGGGCGCTTTTGTAGATAAGAGAAATCCAAGAATGGGTAAATACCGATCCTATTTAATCTTGGGCGGGATTCCTTTGACCGGTCTGGCTATTCTCTGTTTTTGGAATGGATTTTCAGGTTCATTGGTCTATGCCTATATCACCTATGTTGGTCTATCGATGATTTATACTTTAATTAATGTTCCGTATGGTGCATTAAATGCCTCCTTGACTCGTGACACAGATGAGGTTACCAAGCTTACTTCAACGCGTATGTTTATGGCGAATATGGGGGGACTGGCTGTTGGTTATGGGGTACCGATCATGGTGCAATATTTTTCTCCTGATGGAAAGATTAATTCGCAGGAATCTGCTGAAGCGTGGTTTATTACGATGACGATCTATGCTATTGTTGGTTTGTTTTTACTGATATTCTGTTATACGCAAACTCAGGAGCGTGTTGTTATGGATGAAAAAGAGACCGAGAATGTAAAAGTTTCTGATTTATGGACTGAATTTAAGCATAATGGACCGTTGCGGGTGTTAGCTTTTTTCTTTATCACGGCATTTGCCATGATGGCAATAGGTAATTCAGCAGGGTCATATTATATGATTTATAATGTTCAAGCTCCAGAAATGCTTCCCTATTTTATGGCATTGGGGTCTATTCCGGCTTTTATTTTTATGCCTCTTGTACCTGCTATTAAACGTGCGATCGGTAAAAAACGCATGTTTTATGTGTTTTTAACTATTGCAGTATTAGGAATGGTCATGTTGTATAGTATTTCAGTTGTCCCAGCGCTAAAGACACAGGTGTGGTTGGTGTTAGTGGCACAATTTATCAAATCTACGGGAGTAATCGTTGCGACCGGATATATGTGGGCATTGGTTCCGGAGGTGATCTCCTACGGTGAACACGCGACTGGAAAACGCATATCTGGCATCGTGAATGCCTTAACGGGTATTTTCTATAAAGCGGGAATGGCTTTAGGTGGTGTTGTACCGGGACTTGTATTAGCTTATGTCGGTTTTGACAAAGATAATACCGTGTCGCAATCTGCATATGCCGAGCAAGGTATCCTTTGGCTGGTGGCAATTATCCCTGCCATTTTATTAATAGGCGCCATGTTTATCATCTCCAAATATGAATTGGATGATGCTGTTATTGACAAAATAAATCATGAAATAGAATCTAGACATAAGAATTAAATCATTAAAAATGAAGATAGCAAAGATATTTTTGTTAACGGGCATGGCTACATTAAGTTTAGCATGTAGTTCAACTAAATCACAGCAGATGCAGGTTGACAGTACTTATAATAACCAAGTCGTACTTAAGAACGCTTTTAAGGGTAAATTTTATATCGGTACGGCGTTAAATCTGGATCAGATATGGGGACGCAATAATGCTGCTCTTGCTGTTGTTAAAGAACAATTTAGTGCGATCGTTGCCGAGAATTGTATGAAAAGCATGTATATGCAACCGCGCGAAGGTGAGTTTAACTTTAAAGATTCAGATCGTTTTGTTGAATTTGGAGAAAAAAATGCTATGCATATTACTGGACATACCCTTATTTGGCATTCACAAGCACCCAATTGGTTTTTTGTGGATAAGAACGGGAAACAGGTTTCGCGCGAGGTCTTGATTGAAAGAATGCGCAATCATATACATACGGTTGTTGGTCGATATAAAGGGCGTATTCACGGTTGGGATGTTGTGAATGAAGCCGTTTTGGATAACGGTGAATTGCGTAAAAGTAAGTTTTATGAAATCATAGGTGAAGACTTTATCAGGCTTGCTTTTCAATTTGCTCAAGAGGCAGATCCCAATGCGGAGTTGTATTATAATGACTATTCTACAGCAATTCCTGCTAAAAGAGATGGGATCGTCAAGCTGGTGAAAAACGTGTTAGACTCGGGAGGTCGGGTTGATGCCATTGGGATGCAAGAACATCATGGCTTAGATAATCCTGCTATAGCTGAAGTTGAAAAGACAATCATTGACTTTGCAAGCTTGGGTACAAAAGTAATGGTGACCGAAATGGATATCTCGGTACTTCCTCATGCTCGACCGCACATGGGTGCAGAGATCAGTGAAACATATCAATATAAAAATGAATTAAATCCTTATGTGGATAGTTTGCCTACGGCAATTTCTGCTGCTTTGGCAAATCGTTATGAGGAATTTTTTGGACTATATCTCAAACATGATGACAAAATAACGCGCGTGACAGTATGGGGGGTCGGTGACGGTGACTCATGGAAAAATGGATGGCCTATTCCTGGGCGTACGGATTATCCTTTGTTATTTGATCGTCAATATAAGCCTAAAGCTTTTATAAAGGATATCGTTGAATTAGCAAAACAAAAATAAACATATACTGAATGAATAAGGGAAGATATTTAGCGCCACATGATTTTATGGCAGATCCGTCGGCTCATGTTTTTGAGGATAAAATTTATATTTATCCTTCTCATGATTGGGAAAGCGGAATTTTAGAAAATGATAATGGTGATCATTTTAATATGAGGGATTACCATGTTTTCTCCATGGATGATATCGATGGAGAGGTCGTGGATCATGGCAAAGTATTGGAAGTGGGCGATATTCCATGGGGTGGTAGACAGCTGTGGGATTCGGATGTAGCACACAAAAATGGTCAGTATTATCTTTATTTCTCTTTAAAGGATAAGACCGATATTTTTAGGTTAGGTGTAGCCGTAAGTAAGACGCCATATGGTCCTTTTATCCCACAAGAGCACCCGATTTTGGGTAGTTACAGTATTGATCCCTGTGCTTTCGAAGATGATGATGGAACGCATTATATTTACTTTGGAGGTATATGGGGTGGACAATTACAATATTATAGGGACAATAAAATCAATTATCCAATGGATTTGCCTCATTGGCATGAATCAGCTCTATGTCCAAAAATAGCCAAATTGTCGGATGATATGTTGCAGTTTGGGGAGGAACCAAAGGATGTTCTTATTGTAGATCAAGAGGGTAACCCGCTCAAGCAAGGTGATCTGGATCGTCGTTTTTTTGAGGCTTCTTGGATGCATAAATATGGCGATAAATATTATTTTTCATACTCTACCGGCGATACGCATTTATTGTGTTATGCTATCGGGGACAATCCATATGGTCCTTTTACTTATCAAGGCGTTATTTTGACACCAGTTGTAGGTTGGACGACGCATCATAGTATTTTAAAGTTTAAGGGTAAATGGTATTTATTTCATCATGACTGTGTTCCATCGGGTGGTAAAACATGGTTACGAAGTATGAAAGTAGTGGAACTAGAGTATGATGAACATGGGCTGAT
This sequence comes from Sphingobacterium sp. UBA6320, assembly GCF_002440335.1. Classification (NCBI taxonomy): domain Bacteria; kingdom Pseudomonadati; phylum Bacteroidota; class Sphingobacteriia; order Sphingobacteriales; family Sphingobacteriaceae; genus Sphingobacterium; species Sphingobacterium sp. UBA6320. The sequence goes on from NZ_DJTA01000008.1 coordinate 36,339, forward strand.
CAAGACTATTGAAGGACAATAAGATCAAAATTGTTTTTTTTAACAATGATTCTGCTGACCTACTTACTTAACTAAACTCTAACTGAGATATCTCATTATAAATACGATACTTACAACTATGATGAAAGTCATTATATTGCTTTTACTCTTTATTTTTCCTTACTCTATTGTTCGCGCAGAGGATGGAAGTAAGCTTTGGCTTCGATATGTTTCTGTTTCTAAAGATGTTGCTAATAATCGTTCGATCAGCGTTCATTCGAAGGATCCGATTGTTCTATTAGCAAAGCAAGAATTAGTTAACTTTTGGGGGAAACAGTCTATTGAATTAGCGGTGGATCGAAAATTAACGTATTTAAAAGATGGATTTAAAATAACGGGCAATTTAAATCGGATAAAAGTGGTTGCACCTGAGCCTGTAGGGCTGTTATATGCGGCTTATCATTTGTTGCAGCTTCAGGCTACCAATCAACCTGTTTCCAATTTAAATGTAGAAGAAATACCCTCATTTGATATCCGGATTCTTAATCATTGGGATAATCTGGATCGCACCGTTGAACGTGGTTATGCAGGATATTCGTTGTGGAAATGGGACGAATTGCCAGATGTCATATCTCCTCGATATGAGGAGTATGCACGAGCTAATGCTTCTATTGGTATCAATGCTGTAGTTATTAATAATGTAAATGCTTCTCCTCAAATTTTGAGTTCGGAATATTTGATTAAATTAAAAGGTCTGGCTGATATCTTTAGAAGATATGGCATCAAAGTTTATCTGTCTGTTAACTTTTCTTCTCCAAAAATATTAGGGGGTACGAAAGACTCAGATCCGCTTAATCCTGAGGTCATTTTATGGTGGAAGAATAAGGTGAAAGAGATTTATCAGGTAATTCCTGACTTTGGTGGCTTTTTGGTGAAAGCTAATTCTGAAGGGCAGCCAGGGCCCCAAGACTATGGGCGTACGCACGCTGATGGGGCAAATATGCTTGCAGATGCCGTAAAAGCATACCATGGTGTGATTATGTGGAGAGCTTTTGTTTATAATCCTTCTTCTGAAGATCGAGCCAAACAGGCCTATCAAGAATTTGTACCTCTCGATGGTGCATTCAGAGATAATGTGATCATTCAAATCAAAAATGGGCCGATCGATTTTCAGCCTCGTGAACCCTTTAATCCACTCTTCGGTGCACTTCGGAAAAGTAATGAGATGGTCGAATTCCAGATCACTCAAGAATATCTGGGGTTTGCGAACCACTTAGCCTATCTAGCACCACTATTCAAAGAGACACTGGATAGTGATACTTATGCCGATGGAAAGGGGAGTACAGTCGCAAAATTGACAGATGGTACATTAAGACCAGCACGGAAAACAGCGATTGCTGCAGTGGCTAATATTGGTGAAGATCGTAATTGGACAGGTCACCACTTTGGGCAGGCAAATTGGTTTGCGTTCGGAAGGCTGGCTTGGAATCATGAGCTATCTTCTGAACAAATTGCCGAGGAATGGATTAGCATGACTTTTTCGACGGATAAAAAGTTTATTGACCCTGTGAAGAAAATGATGATGGGTTCGCGAGAAACGGTGGTTAACTATATGATGCCTTTGGGGCTACATCATATATTTGCCTTTGACCATCACTATGGTCCTGAACCTTGGGGTGATCAGGAAGGAGGTCGTCCAGACTGGATGCCTTGGTATTATCATAATGCAGATACTGTAGGGTTGGGATTTGATCGCACTTCTAATGGCAGTAATGCTATATCTCAGTACCGTCCACCTATTCAAGAGGTTTTTGGAGATATCCAATTATGTCCAGATCAGTATTTACTTTGGTTTCACCATGTGCCATGGAGCTATACCATGAAAAGTGGACGTTCCATGTGGGATGAATTGTGTTACAAATATGATGCTGGGGTGCAACAGGTACGTACCATGCAACAGGCTTGGGATAGATTGGAGGGGCAAGTTGACCAGCAGCGATTTGTTGAGGTACAATCGAAATTGAAGATTCAATCTAGGGATGCGGTATGGTGGAAAGATGCCTGCCTTCTTTATTTCCAAACTTTTTCCAAAAAACCTATTCCTTATGTTTTGGAAAGGCCAGTGCATGAACTGGAAGATTTGAAAAAAATAAAATTGGATATGAAACATCATAATTGATCAGAACTCCATATCTGCGTACTTATCCAGTCAAATGCACTGCTAGCCTGTGCGGAAGATTAGGATTATATTTAGAAAAAAATAGGTTAAGATTAAGATTTAAAAAAATAAAATACAGATAATGCAGCAGTTAAAAAATAAAAAACTAGGATTACTGTCGGGTCTCGTTGCTTTTGTTTTGATGTCATCGAGTCCGGTGGTAAAGTCCGATAAGGACCATGTAAGGAACGCGGGACAGCCTGTCTACAGTAATTTTAAATACACGGGCAACGATCGGGTGTACAGTGAAAACCCGCTTGTCCCAGGAAAGTTTTACAATACGATATTGCAGGGCTGTTATCCAGATCCGAGTATCACGCGAAAGGGAGATGATTATTATCTGGTCGCGTCATCGTTTGTGATGTTCCCTGGTGTACCTATTTTTCATTCAAAGGATATGGTCAACTGGAAACAGATCGGGCATGTGCTCAATCGAGAGTCTCAACTCCAAGTAGGCGTCGCTGGTATCAGCGAGGGTGTCTATGCTCCAGATATTATGTACAACCCCAATAATGATACTTTTTACATGATCACGACGCAATTTGCTTCGGGAATCGGTAATATGGTTGTCAAAACGAAAGATCCTAAACAAAATAATTGGTCTGATCCGATTAAATTACAATTTGAGGGAATTGATCCTGCTTTGTTTTTTGATGACAATGGAAAGGCTTATGTAGTCCATAATGATGCTCCTGACCCAGGAAAAGAATTGTATACCGGGCATCGGGTCATTAAAATTTGGGAATATGATGTGGAGAAAGACCAAGTAGTAGCTGGCTCCAGTAAGATTATTGTTGATGGAGGGGTAGATCTGTCCAAAAAACCGATCTGGATCGAAGCGCCACATATTTACAAGAAAAATGGAAAGTACTATCTGATGTGTGCAGAAGGGGGAACCGGGGGCAATCACAGTGAAGTTATTTTTTCAAGTGATCATCCGATGGGACCTTATACTCCTGCAAAAAAGAATCCTATTCTGTCGCAGCGCCATCTCGCTGCTGATCGACAAAATAAGGTAGATTGGGCAGGTCATGCGGATCTGGTTCAGACCCCTAATGGTGAATGGTATGGTGTCTTCTTAGCGGTGAGGCCTAATGAGCAGTCTCGTGTCAACACGGGTAGAGAAACCTTTGTATTACCTGTTGATTGGTCTGGAGAATGGCCTGTTTTTGAGGGGGGGATGGAACCGCTAAATGCTTTGGTACGTGCACCCAAAGGAGTTAAAAAAAGTAAGGATCAATCCACGTACTTTCCAACTGGAAATTTTACTTACAGTGATAAATTGAATGGGAAGAAATTAGATGATCGATGGATTGCGTTGCGTGGACCGCGTGAGAAGTTTATCGTGCATGAAAATAATGGATTGGCCATTAAACCTTTTCATGTGGATATTAAAGAGAGAAAACCGATCTCTTCTTTATTCTATAGACAACAACATATTGCATTTACGGCAGAGGTAACCATGGATTATGTACCTAAATCTGAACAAGATCTTGCTGGTATTACTTGTTTGCAAAGTGAAAAGTTTAACTATGTATTTGGCTTGACTAAGTCAGGTAATGATCATTATCTGCTACTAGAACGTACTGAAAATGGTGTTAGCAAAGTGGTCGCTAAGCAAAAAATCAGTAAATTGGGTAAAATTAATCTCCGTGTCAGTGCTGTAGGTGATCAATATAAATTTTCATATACTATCCATGGAGATGCTTATGAGAATCTGGGCGGAACGGTATCGGGTGATATTCTTTCTACGGACGTTGCAGGTGGATTTACAGGATCTATGATCGGACTTTATAGCACTTCTGCCTATACCAATAACTTAGGGAAGTAGTCTTATTGTATCTCAAAAAAAGCTTATTAAAGAAATGATTGATATTAATTTCTTTAATGAGCTTTTTTTATTGAAGTAGCTTTCAATCGTGCGTATAGTTGAAGAATCGGACGCTATCTATTCTGTAGAATGGGATGGACCGTCTTATGGATAGGAAAAATCGAGATTCGTTCAATTATTCAGTTGTAGGATAACTTTAGCATAGTTTGTACCCAGTTTTCGGTATCCAGCAGCGCTAAAATGCAGGCCATCGGGTATGCCTTCACAATCTTTTGAAGATACAATGTGGGCGTTGCGAATGGTTTGAGGTAACGTTTGAATGATGGCATTCATACTTGCACATTTACCTCCCTGCTCTGCAGCTAATAATTCTCCAGCTAATAGCGGTGTTTCTTCACTTTTTAAAGCAAGATCTTTCAATAAATTTTGATAGACTTTGTTTACTTTATTTGGCCAATCTTGATCTCCCGTATTGGACTCACCTTGGTGTAGTAAAATTCCTTTGATTACACCCGTTTTTATGGCAATCTTGGCCATTTCTACTAATCTTGCATAGGGGTTGTTATCATATGCTGCTAGCATGCCTTTCATCCATTCTGGTGCTTTAGCTACATAATTGGATAAACTGTCTTGATTAAATAACTGAATATGGCAGCCTCCAACGGATACATTGATGACGCCTATACGGATGCTATCTGGTAAATTTTCAACAAGTGTTTTGCCAAAATAATCGGCAGGTGTCAATCCTGTATTGCAACGGGTAATTGGGGACTTTGCGAGATACCATTCGCCTTTTTTACGATCAAGATCTGGACAGTCTACAGCTTGTAGAGCATAGAAACGTTTATTCGTGACGGTGTCCTGATCTTCAAATTTACTATGGCCCTCCATATTGGACTGGCCGAAACAGAGGTAGATATGAAAGTTTTTGTCTTGGCAGTACCCTAAGGTGCAAAAAAAAGAAAACAAGAAAAGCAATTGATAGTTGATTATGTTTTTTTTCATCATATTATAGTTTTTTAAATTTTTATATAGAGGGGGATTGTCCCCCTCTATTTTTCCCAAAATAAGTTATCCTTTTTTTTATTGGTTTACCAGTTGAACATGACTAATCCAATGGAGTTGGAAGTACATACAATACCAACTTCGATTGCGTACCAAAATCCAGTAAAGGTTTGATTACCCCCAGATGAAGCTCCAAAGTTATAATTATGAAGGGGTATTCCGCCATGTTTTAAATAGGCCGATCCAGACGTAGGGATATAGGAAGGTTCACCTCCATTGCTATACGAACATTGAAATGCGACTTCACAATACTTATTGATCGATACGATCTGACTATTGCTGGGCGGATACATACCTGAGACTGTTGATGCCATAAGGCCTATGCCATTGGTATAGGCAAAGCTCATGGTGACACTCGTCATCAATAAGCTTATTATTAAAATGATCTTTTTCATACTGTTTAAAATTGAGAACATAATTAAAACCAACTTACTGTTGCTGTTCCTTGTGCTCCAAGTGGTCCACCAGCATAAATGTATACGGTTAGGGATGACCAATATCTACCTGAGCCTAAAACCGAGTATCTACTATCTCCATTTCCTTCTGACCAACCATACTCTCCAAGTAATCCATCACCAAAGGCTGTCGCAGTTCCAGATGTTGCATTACTCCATTCACAGCTAAATTGAAGATAAGTACAGTGACTATTGATATTTACCCCCATGGCAGCATGCTGATTTGGCGTACTGGCATAAGCCGTGACACTTTGTTGATTGAATGCATAAGTAGCTGCTGCGCTGCTTAATAGCAAAGTTAAGATTAAAACAATTTTTTTCATGATTTTTTTGATTTACAAAATGATTAAATATGGATAATTTATAATGGTTCTTGAGGTTGGTTTATGCTAAGCTAGGTGATCTTATCAAGGGCTAGGGGGTATCTTTTTTTTAATCTTTCTATTTCATTCTTTGATAGCTCTTTTTCCTTTTTTACATACAATTCTTGTCTCATCTTTTCTTTTTCCTGATCAAAAGGTTTTACTTCATCTTTTTTAGTATGATAATAATTGATGACATCTTGTTCAGTGATCTGAATATTGGGAAGTATGTGCTTTTCTTTAAAGTAATTGACATAAAAATGATTGCGTAGCCAACCTTTTGCTAAGGTATAGGCTTTATCATGTTCGGGTGAAAATTTTTGAGCTTCATGATATAGAAATTCACCAATTAGATAGGTCTCAATCATTTTTTTTACATCTTCTGTATTTTGGAGTGAACCAAAAAATAAAGGTTGATACTGAATAAATTCCTTAAAATCTTTTCCTTTAAATGACTTTGTTTTTCTGTGAAAGGAATATTGCATTAAAAGTAGGCTATCAAGCTGAACGGGCCATTGATTTTTGACAGGATCATAGGATTTACATAAATGAGTGAGTGCTATGTTGTTAAATCTTGGGTTTGTTTCTGCCTTGATCCGTTTGACACTTTCAAATACATATTTATTTGTCATCCTTGTTGTGAGATCTTGACGCAAGAAGGTTTCAATATCCTTAAAGGGGGGAATAGAAGATGGCGTAATGCGATTTACCCGCATGATGTATAGCCCTTGTTCTGTTTCAAATGGACCAATGACTTCCCCCATCTGCGCATGGTCAAGTCCTTCTGTATAGCTGCCGTATGGGAGAAATGGATAGGTTAAGGAGATCTGATGGAACTGTTCTTTTGGTGTTAACGTTTTTAAATGGTTAAATAGGCTTTGATCGGGTGTGCCTAGATGTGCAATAGTCTTGACGGTATCGGATAGTCTGATCAGATCAATATGGTAGGTAAATGCTCTCTTTTTATAGGCTATCTGGAGTAAACTGTCTGTTATTTGTAATTTAGGTTTTACTTCTTTGTTCCAAAGATAACCATCAACTTGTGAAACAAAAAACTTAAGCGCGTAATCCAGGTGTTTGTTGAGTGAACTGATGGTATCGTAATGGTGTTCCTGGGCATAGGCTAAAATGTAAGCTTGTTCGCGAATCTGTTGCTGCCGTTGAACCGAATCAATATGTTTACTTTTTAATTTATCATTCCAATAGCGATACTCATCTTCCATCAGTGAAAAAGAACCGATCTGCAATACGGGTTGAAGCTGTTCTTGGTGTGAGGGATGTGGTGCACAGCGGATACAAAGAAATAAAAACAATAAACAGGCAAGAATTTTCATAAAAAATGTCATAATGATTGCTTGAATGATCGATAAAAAAATAGCGCTGTATCGAATGAGGGGGGAAATGTTTTTCCTCCCCTCAATTGATCAGATCATTTGATGTGATAACCTTATTTTTGTTTTTGCAAAGCTTCTGCTACTGCTTTGTAAGCTGGTTTTCTGACAAAGGACTCTGTCCATATTCCGATAGGCTCTCCTCTGCGCCAATAAGAATTTTCACGATCAGGACTATCAAGAGGACTCCATATGGTGATACCATATTGTTGCGCTTTTGGTATAATCTCAAAATACTTTTCGATCACAAACTGGTACATTTCCGCTTGTTGCTTGTACATTTCGGCAGTCGCATTTACCGTTTTAACGTTTTCGCCAAGACCAATATCAAGCTCGGATACTTTGATAAGTTTTCCTGTTGCAGCAAGTAATTTGTACATGCTTACAATATGATCTTTATTGGTCGTGATATTCATGTGCATTTGCGTGCCAATACCATCGACCTTGACGCCTTTGCTTTCGACATAATTGACATATTCAATAAGACCTTTGCATTTGTTGCCACCTCCTTCAAGACCATAATCGTTGATAAACAGGATATCATTGGGATTGCCATATTTACGTGCAAATTGAATAGCTTTGACAGCATAATCTTTACCCAAGTAATCTTGCCAGTAAAACTCATCTGCTGCCAAATCAGTTTTACCTACACCTGTTTTTAAGGCGAATTGATCTGGCCAATCGGACATGGGTTCGTTTACAACGTCCCAGGCTTTGACATAATCTTTGGTGACTGAAAGCATGCCGGAAATAAATTTCTCCAAAGCTTCGGTTAGAATTTCTTTTTTCTGCTCAGCTGTCTTTACGATCCTGATCCCTCCAGGTCCACCGTAACCTTCTCCTTCGGCAGACTGTATGCGTGTAGAACTATTGCCCCATCCAAACCATCCACCAATTCCTTTTTCAAAATCTCCACCTGGAATGATCTCCGTATCATTGCCTACTTTTTTCAACGATATTTCGTCGACGTATACTGTTCCGGCGAATTGACCAAAATTGATTATGAATCGATTTCTTACTGCCGTTGTTTTTAGTTTTAGTACATATTCTTTATAATCTGTAGTAAAAGCGATGGAACCAAAACTATCTCCAGTATAGTTAGATGTTGCTTGTAGATCTAAGCCAATATTTCCTGCTTTGCTACCTCTTGCAGTTATCTTTAGGATATACTCTGTGTTGTTTTCTATACCTGTGATGTCATAAGCTGCTTGTGCTTCCCATGCATTGACAACGGATGGATTAGTCATCTTTAGTGCATAGCCCGAAAGTGCAGGTACATTGATCCCTCCTGGGACTGGCGCCGAACCAGGGGGCAATAGTACAGGAGCAATTAGGCTATTTAAGTAAGTTGCGTTTTGTCCCGAATGCCACGTCAGGGTATGCCCAAATAACTTCATGTTATTTTCTTTTGCCGCCTTAACCATTTGTTCAACTTTACTTAAATCTAACTCTCCCTCATCTTGAACAATGGAGGCATGTTTCATTTCATACCCTACAACCATTTCTTCGAAATTTCGATTTACTAAACGGTACATGACACCTTTATTGAGGTAGTCGTCCATATTTAAGGCTACACCCCATTTGAAATTGGGATGTGCACTTCGATCGATATATGTAAGCAATGGTGTATAAGAATCAATATCTTCCTGTGCGATTACGCTTTCAGGTTTTTCTACTGAATAGTTTAAAATTTCATGTTTTGCACAGGAATTTAAAAAGAGACCTGCTATGAGGCTCGATCCAATTACTCTATTTAATCTTTTCATGTTCATTTTTTGATTTATAGATTATAGAATTATGGTTTTAGCGCTACAGAAAATGTTTCCATTTTGACTCCTCTGTCACGCATGACCAATGTATCTTGCGTGCTCACAGTCATTTGTGGCATATCAATTTGGTATGTCAGGTACAAAACATCTCTGTCTGTATTTCCCCAGCTATTTTTATCTCCTCTTTTCACAAAAGTGCCTTTTCCAGAAGCTGTTGTGCCACTGGTTGCCGAAGTGATGGTACAGTTATTCTTATCATCAAATGAGAGGAGCAGATTGCAATTGATATTCTTGTCATCTGTTCCTTTAAATACCAATGGAAGGATGGTGTTTTTTAAGGATTTTGTAGAAAGAGTTTTTACTTCATCTTTTTCAACATAAGCCATTCTTCGTGTTTGAGTTTTACTTAGGGAAGTATTTCCATTTTTACCAATAATAACATCTTGACCGCGACGTAGGTAATTGCCGTGCCAAGTATTGATATATTTCAATCCGTAAAATATGTAATCTTTAGGACTGACATCCCAATCATCAGCGACGGCCTTCCGACGCAAACTTCCTGATTTTGGTGTTCCTGAAAGTAGGGAATCTGCATTGGTAACGGAGGTTAATCGAATCGGCAAAACATAATGGGTGGAAATCGCCTTTGGATCAGCAAAAAAATCATCTGTCAGCTGTATTTCTACACCTCCTGTCAAGCTGCCTTTTGGTATCATTATTTTGTTAGATAAGATAGAATAGTAGTTGCTTGGAAGGGGTTTTACCTCTCCGCCATCTGGACTGAAAATGATTTTGTCAGTCATGGCATTGTCAACGGTAAAATCAATACTGATGTCTTTTTCATTATTATAAACACCTCCTGTGGTAGCCATGACTTTAACTTTACCTTGATTATCTAATGAAGTGTCAAAAATGTCTTCCCCCATAGTGACGGTACGTACCGGATACTGATAGGCGAAATATACGGTCTGATACTTAAAATCTGGAAATTCCCAATCCTGATTTTTACAAGATGCAAATGCCAATAATAGGGTCGCGCAAAATATATTTAATTTTTTCATGTCGTTTTTTTAAGGTTTTACCATCCGTTATTTTGTGCCAGGTTGCTGTATTTTAATATTTCGCTATACGGGATAGGTCCATATTGCATATACGGTTCGTAAACACGATTTTCAACGTTGATTGTGGTATAGGTGTTATTTTGGATGCTCATTCCTTTTGCTGGATCTGTCAGATTTTTATTCCATCTCCTGATGTCCCAAAAACGGAATCCTTCAAAGCATAATTCTAAACGTCTTTCGTTTCGGATAAGCTGTCTCATGCGCTCTTTATCGTTTTTTACTTCATTTAGATAAGGATCTCCATTGCTTGTTCCCACTCCGGCTCTGTTTCGGATTGCTTTGATCACATCGTAAGCCGAAAATGACTGTGTGCCAGTTCCCGTAGGTCCCCATGCCTCGTTAGCTGCTTCGGCATACGCGAGGTATATTTCTGTCATGCGCAAGCGCGGCGTAATATGGTATTGACCGGATACGGAGGACGGGTTTAGGTTGACATCTTGGCGCAATAATTTGCGTAAGTAGTATCCTGTACGAGTCGATGTTTCGACTTTATTTAATCCATCATTTGTCGGACTGTTTACCGCTGTATTGATCGCGGTATTATTTACACCTGACGTCGTCCCATTAACTAAAATATAGTTTTTAAGCCTTGGATCTCTGTTATCATAAGGCGATTGCGCATTGAATCCACTGTTGGCAGTTTCTGTGATCGGATATCCATTGGCCATTGGAAAAGCATCCACCAGATTTTGGGTGGGATTGATGCGTCCACGACCAAACAATGTTGGTGGAAATTGATCGGCTTCTAAATCTGATGAAGGATCGCCACGATTTACGCGCCAGAGGATTTCTGAGGTATTGCGTCCTTCATTCATGCTATTCACGCTCTTGCTTTGATAAAATAATCCTCCATCTGGATCTAAACCAGACACGCCTCCTTTTTGTTGAATGACAAGGCCAGCATAGTTTGCCGCATCAGCCCAAGTTGTCGTATTGCCCGTTGCAAAGGCTGGACTAGCGGCCATAAGTGCGGCTTTTGCTTTAATTGCTTGTGCGATTCTTTTGCTTAAACGTAATCGGAAATGTGAACCGAATACCCGATTGTAATCATTCATTTTAATCGCTAAAGCTTTATATTTAGCTGGAATAGCACTTTCCGATGCAATATCTTCATAATCTAATGGTAAAAGATCTTCGGCCTTTTGAATATCAGCATAGATCTGTTGCATGCAAGCCTCAAAAGTAGCACGGCTTTTATTAAAATCAGATTCTAAGTCTTCATGGTCAAGGATAATCGGCACGCCCATTAATTCACCACTACTTGTTTTTCCGGCATGTGACTGCAACAGGTGAAACATAAATAAAGCGCGAAGACCATAGGCTTCACCTTTCATGCGATCATTGAACATCGCTGTGACATTTTCTGTAGCTGCCCAGTTGACTTTATCGGTTATTTTCAAAAAATTATTGATATACTGTATGGCTGATTTACTGTTGCGCCATTGATCCATTGGATTGTTCATCGCTGTCCACTGACCGGTGGCAATTTTTTGATAATCATTAGACCTTTGATTGGTTACTGCATCATCTGTTGCGGCATCGCTAAAAGTCCAGCTATTTGTTGGAACTCTATTGTAACCGTTTAATAACAATCCTTGTGCGTACAATGGTCTGTCGTATGATGTCTCGATATCTAAAATATTTTCGATAGCAGGCTTGAACATATCTTCACAGGAGGTGAGTGATAGGGCAGAGGCCATGCTTAATATGAATATTATTTTTTTCATGTCAATTAGTTTTCACTGATAATTTAGAATAAAGCTTTTACACCAAAATTGAAAAATCTTGTTTGTGGCGCAGCCCCAACCGTGAGCTGCATCGTTTCTTTTTCTTTTGCAAACGTCATCAAGTTAAAGCCATTGGTATAGATACCAAGTTCTTTGATGATACCTTTTCCTAATACACTTGCTGGAAAATCATAAGAGATCTGTACTTTGGAAAAATCAAGTCGATTGGTTTTGTACAGCCAGAAATCCGAATTGCGCAGATTGTTGTCACTGACGCCTGTTGTCAATCGCGGATACGTTGCCGTTTCTTTGTTTTCTTCTGTCCAACGATTGCGTGCTATGATGGAATATTTATCTTCGCCGTCCATCCAGAAGTAAGAACTGTTTTTCATGGCATAGGCGCCGTATCTTGCTGTCGCAATAGCAAAGAAAGTCACATTTTTCCATTTGGCTGTTAGATTAAATCCTAATGAGAAAGGCGATCCTCCCCAACCTGCTTTTCCTAAATAAACTTCGTCACGAGTATCAATGATGCCGTCGCCATTTTGATCTTTATATTTAATATCTCCAGGTTTAACTTCTCCAAAACTACTGGTAGGGGACTGATTTATATCGGCTTGGTCCTGGTAAAATCCTTCATTTTGAAGTCCCCATATTGCATCTAATGGTTTATTGGTGCGGTTTTGATAGCTATTTTCATAAAGTTCATCACGTTTTAAAGCTTTCGTGTCAAAATATAGACCCGTAACACCTAAAGAAAGAAAACTATTGTTAAACGTTTTGTTGATATTTACTCCAAAATCCAGACCTTGACGTTCATCTACATTAAAATTGACAAAAGGTAGATCAGAATAAACTGGCCAGTAAGACATAAAATACATGGGGTACATGGTACTAGGCTGTACGAGCAGACCATGCATCTGATTATAGAAATAAGAAGCATTAAAGGTTACTAAGTTGTTGTACATGGCTCCTTCAACACCCAAGGTGACCTCTCTTCGTTGCGGGTAGCGCATGTCTAGGTTTTCTCCTCTAAAGCGATCAAATGTGTGTACATTATCACCATCTCTCCAACCATTCCATGCAGCATTGTTAAAAGTATAGTATCCTTGATACAAATAAAAGTCTTCTATATCCAAATCGGTATTGATGATCCCGGCAGAAGCTTTTACCTTTAAGTTGTTAAAGACACTATTGTCTTTCATGAACGCTTCTTCGCTTAGGCGCCATGCCATCGATAGGGTAGGTGAAAAGGCTTTACGCTTAGCTTCTGGTAATTTGGCAGAATGAGGCATAGCAGCACTAAAATCTACATAGTACTTGTTTGCAAATTGATATCCAAGTTGTAAACCCAGGTTGGCATTGCTATGTTTATGATATTCTGCAGATTTCCCGATCTGAAAAGCATTGGCCAGTAGTATTGCGGACACGTGATGCTGCTCATTAAAAGTATGGGCGTAATTTAACTGGGCATTAAAACCTAATGTTTGCCTGTATGCACTTGAACCAATATTTTGTATCCCTGAAATCCGATCGTCACCATATTTGGTTAAGCTACTGATGAGGTCATTGCCCGCATAGTTGTTCCAGCTGGCTTGATAGACGGCATAGCTATTATTGTAAGATTGGTTATACTGGTTTTGATAATCAATGGCCATGGCTGTTTTAAAAGTTAAGCCTTCCAGTACACTGTTTAGATCAAAATTAAGTCCCGTATTAAACTGAAATTGTCTGTTCATGTGTCGATTGCTTCCACCTGCATAAATGTTGGCAAATGCATTTGTCTGATCCAATTGACTACCGCCTAATAAATATTTTCCATCGACAAGAAAGTTACTGTTGTTTACAAATATCATCGAATTCTGATCGCTTTCCTCAATCATACTGATCGGTATGAGGGGCGAAAAACGATGCGGCCTAACGGTTGCCGCAGCTCCCCAATAATCGGCATTCACACCTTTTGAGGAGTAAAAACTAGCAGCAGCATCTACATTTAAGGAAATGATTTTGTTTAGTTGTACATCAATATTGCCGCGCATATTAAAACGGTTTGACGTGTTGTTATCGACAGCTTCTCCAAAGTTTAATAATGATCCTGCTGACCAAAATCCGAAATTGGTATAATATTGGGTACGCTCATTACCGCCCGAAACTTCTGCTGTAGCGTCATAACGGTTGTAACTTTTCTTGATAAAATCTGATGCATAGTAATCCACATTGGGATAACGATAGGGATTTTTTCCTGCACTATGTTGATATATTGTTTCTGCTGAATATAAATTTGGAAGGCCGTCGTTGCGTCTGGCCTCATTATACAAAGTCATATATTCTGCTGATCCTAAATATTTGGGATAACTAATTGGAGTATTGATACCTGCATTGGCTCGTATATTAATACTTTGACCTCCACTTTTACCTCTTTTTGTTGTAATATAGATGACGCCTTTAGCAGCTCGACTACCATACAATGCAATTGCATTTGCATCTTTTAATACGGAGATCTGCTCAATCTCAGTAGGCATCACATTGTCGGCATCACGAGGAAATCCATCCACGAGCAATAGATAACCGCTAGCACCCCAGATGTCTCCATTGAAACCGGAAATAAGGGCGTTTAGGTTTTCTAGACTATAAGTTGTATAGTTTTTTTTCATTAACTGAGCTAAATTGACTGCTTGAATTTCGCCCATAACATTTTGTTTTTTTACTTTACGAAAAGCGACCTGTATCAGCTCGGTGCTGTCCATATGCACACTATCTTGTACTGTAAATCTGTTATTTGCATCTGGTGCTATGTTTTTATATTGAAATGAGCGAGATGCTGATGCGTCAAGTGTACTCAGACCGACCATACTTAAGCACAATGCTATTTTTAATTTTTTATACTTCATGTCTCATAATTTTATGAATTGATCGCTTATCCCAGTTACCAGCCAGGATTTTGTGAAAATTCAGGATACATACTTACATCTGAAACTTTCAAGGGTAGCCAATAGTGTTTGCTGGAGAATTTTCGCTCCAATAGTACACTTTCTCTCATGTTCACCACACGGTTTTGTGTAGGGTCATTTTCATTGAAAGTTCCTGATCTATCAAATTCAAGCGATGTTTTGAGTGTATAAGGTCTTTCAGTCAATAATAACCATCTTCTGAGATCGTTGAAACGATGACCTTCATAGGCCAGTTCAACGGCTCTTTCGCGTCTTAATTCTCCAATGAAAGCATCCGCTGATCCAAGAAATTTGGCATTTACACCAGCCACTCCTGCACGTTGACGAATGACATTGACGGCTTCCACGGCTGTTTTATGATAATTTGATGATTTTCCACTAGCTGTGTTATAGCCCATTGCAGCAGCTTCCGCATACATCAGATAAACATCTGCAAGGCGCATATAGGGAACATAGATATGCATATTGGATCCATAGTCAAATGCTCTATCGTAATTGTTTGCGCTGAGCGGAATAAATTTGCGTAATACATAACCCGTACGACTTCCATTCTGAATTTCGCGATAAGAACCTTTGGTATAAAGTTGGGCATATCGATATTCATTTTCTGTTAAATTAATATTAGGAGGTATAGTTCCTTTGATCACTTTAACTCCGTCAAATAGGATATCGTTGTAGAATCGAGGGTCGCGTCCTTTCCATGGATATTCTGGGTCATAGCCGGACTCAGCATCAGCTTGTGTGCTATTTTTAATAGGTAAACCATTGGCCATTCCATAATAATTCACATAATTGGCTGTTGGCACAAATTTAAGCGCGTCACCTTCGGTAATTAAGCTGGGCATGTATTGCTTACTGGTTCCATAATGGGTATTATTACCTGTATTATAAGGACCTCTAAAAATTGCTTCTGTACTACCTGGTAATGCCCAATTTTCACTTATGGTGTAGAAATTGAGGTGATAATTTGCAAAGTCTACCAGTTTATATTGCGTCTGTCCACTTTCCGTTAGCGATAACAATTCTCCAAATGCTTCCGCTGCTTTTTTACAGTATTCTGCATGGTAATTACGGTTTCCTGTTACCGTTTGATTCATTAAAGGACTACCAGCCCAAAGATAATTTTTACCTAAATAACCTAAGGCCATGATTTTGTTGATGCGTAAACCATTTTTACCAAGGGTTCTTTTTCCTGCATTGGTGTTGTCCCAATTGATCGGCAAAAGATTTGCGGCTTCACGGAAATCAGCGGCGGCTAGGTCGGCACACTCATGATAACTTAATCGAGCAAGTGTTAGTTTTTCGTCACTTGGCAATACCGTATTGATATAAGGAAGACCTCCAAAATATTCCATTAATCGATGGTGAAACCAGCCTCTGAAAAATAATAATTGTCCTTTGATGAGGTTGCGTTCTTCTTGTGTGGCTTCTGTCATTCTGTCTAAATTGGCAAGACCAATACTGATTTTTCTCAGACCAAACCAAGAGGCATTCCAAAGATCTTTATTGATATTGCGATCATTGCCACCAAAGAATGTTGTTGTAAAATCTCCTTGTTCCATCCATCCTGCACCCCATCCGTCATGCTGAGACTGCCATCCCCAAAAGTTGCCGTTGTCAATCTTATGTATAAAATGATAGTCTCCAGCGGTTGAGGTGATTTCATCCTCGCCCCAGTTCCAGGAGTTGGTCCAATAGAGGTTTGTGAAGTTGACGATACAATGGTACAGTTCTTCTGTATAGCCTTGAAAATTATTGAAGTTCTTGAAAGCCTCTTCTTCTGATATAATGGATTGTTCTTCTTTATCCAAATACTTTTTACAAGATAGCGTAATAGAAGTCGTAGATATGATGCCGAATGACAATATAATTTTTATATATTTTTTCATAATAATATCGAGTTAAAAAGTAATATTCGCACCTAGGTTAAACCGTTTGACAGTAGGGTAGGCACCTTGAGAGGCCCATCCGGTACCGGCATAATTGGATTCTCGATCATCAGGCATTTTGGACCAGAACAACAGGTTGTGACCATTGAGGAAAACGCGAATATTCTGAAATCCTAAACGACGTATAAACTTATTTTCGCTAGTCATATTATAAGCTATTTCTGCAGTCTTTAGTCGGATAAACGATCCATCATACATAAAGCGGTTGCCTGCAGTATAGTTACTCGGGGTCGCAAGCCAACGTGGTAATGGTACATCGGCATCAGTATGGTCTTTAGACCAATATGATCCTTCGTGATAAGCCAAATTGCGTTGTCTTTCAAAACTATTAAATACGACTTGTCGGGTTACGTTATTGACACCATACCATTGGGTCATGATGCTGAAATTTTTCCAGTCCAATCCAACAGTCAGGTTGTACGTATTCTGTGGAGTAGATGGATAGGCATAAGGAATATTATCTTTGGTATCAATCAAGCCATCCCCATTGTAATCCAAGATGTGGTAATTTCCTGGTAATTTGTTGGCATCATTATTATCATGCATGGTACTTGCATACAGCTCATCCCAGGTATTATAGTAGCCTCCACTGACAAACGAATAGGTTTGGCTGATCTGTTTGTTGTCTAGTTTTTGATAATCAGGTAATAAACCTGGGCTATCTCCTTCAATAACGCGATCTTTGGCATGTGTATAATTCATGTCTGCCCAGACACGCCAATTTTGATTGAAAGCTTTATTCACTTTTAATTCAAGTTCGTAACCTTTATTGGTTACAATACCTAAGTTGGCAGCAGGAGCATCTACTCCAAAATAATCTGGTATAGAGCGGGCATTGCCAGCAATAAGTACATCTTTACGTTTATCGCTAAAGATATTGACCTGTCCTGAAAGTAATCCTTTAAAAAAGGAGAAGTCAGTACCGAAGTTAAATTTTCTGACTTTTTCCCAACGTACATTTGGATTCCCTAATTCATTTTCTCTAAACCAAATGTAACTGCTGCGCTCTGGAGCATCTCCAACGGTACCCATGTGCGACTGACCGCCATAGATCCATTGTGTCAGGTATAAGTAACGGCCATTAACATTGTCATCACCAATGTCTCCATAAGATGCGCGTAGCTTTAACATATCCAAAAAGGAAACATTTTTCATAAAATTCTCTTCTGAAAGCAACCAGCCTATACCACCTGAATTGAAAAATCCAAAGCGGTAACCGCGGGCAAATTTTTCAGATCCTGTATAAGCTCCACTATAATCTAGCATGTATTTTCCTTTATAATTATAGGTGGTACGGAATACCCAATCTTCGCGGTAAAAGGGTTGAATACTTCCTGTTGCATATTGATTACGGTTGAATAAACCCATGGCCGTAATGTTGTGGTCATTGGCGATTTGGGTGGCATAATCAAATTGCAATTGATAGAAAAGTCGACGATAGGTAAAAGCGTTATCAACTGCGCCTGCTTGTTGCGCCCAATTGATCCCTTCCACAAAGTCGAAACGGCTATTATCTATATTTTGTCCGTAAACAGGGATTCCGGTTTCGGGATCAATCCATTTGCTTTGCACATTATTGTATAAATCGTTGACTCCTCTTCCAGATTCG
The DNA here is from genome assembly GCF_002440335.1 of Sphingobacterium sp. UBA6320. Classification (NCBI taxonomy): domain Bacteria; kingdom Pseudomonadati; phylum Bacteroidota; class Sphingobacteriia; order Sphingobacteriales; family Sphingobacteriaceae; genus Sphingobacterium; species Sphingobacterium sp. UBA6320. The sequence continues at coordinate 54,766 of NZ_DJTA01000008.1, forward strand.
ACAAAAGTATTGTCCAAAGAAATACTTCCCCTAACTTTCAGACCGTTTAAAAACATTTTTAAATCTTGCTCCAAAATAAAATCGGAAGTGATTTTACTGGTAGTTGTCAATTCTATGCCCGAGGTGGCAAGGGCCTGTGCGGAGTTGATTCCGACTTGTGAATCTGGTTTGTAAAAACCCCATGTCCCATCTGAATATCTGGGATAAATAACATCTGGAGGTACCGTATAAGCGGCTATCCAATAGCTGTACGAATCACCTCTTCCTGCCCAAGGGCCTTTTTTTCTGCCATGAGAACCGGCAAGATTTGCTGAAAATTTAGTGGTCGGTGTCAATTGGAAATCCAGATTGGACCGCATGTTGAGTCGGTTAAATCCGTATCCTGCTTTATAACCGCGGTTATTGTCATTTTGACGAAACATGTCTCCTTCATAGAGGTAATCAGCACTGGCAAAATATTTGACAAAGTTTGTACCACCTGCAATATTGATATTGCTGTTTTGTGAGAAGGCTTGGCCTTTGAAAAGTTCTTCTGCCCAATTGGTATTGACATAGCGTTCTTTTTCTTCTATGCTGGCCGGGTAACGATATTTATTGATGATATCTTGGGTTTGATATGCTGCCCAACTGTTTGGAGATAGTGCGAGCTCATTCTCAATAACGCGGTTCCGTAACATCATGGCATCATATGAGTCCATTTTTCCGGGTAATTGGGATACCGTTTTGATGATATTATTAACTGTACCTCTTACAGATGCTTTTCCTTCGCGACCTCGTTTCGTGGTTATTAAAATCACCCCATTTGCTCCACGAACACCGTACACAGCGGTTGCGGTGGCGTCTTTTAAGACGGATACTGTTTCTATGGAACTGATATCAACGCTGCTCAATGGACGTTCGACACCATCGACCATGGTTAGTGGATCGGTATTGTTCCAGGTACTGCGTCCGCGAATCACGATACGGGGGTCTTCTTCACCTGGCATACCCGTACTTGCTGTGGTTACTACGCCGGGTACATTACCTGTTAAAGCAGCTCCAACACTCGCCACACCACCAGCACGTTCTAAAATCTTACCGCTTGTCTGTGTTACAGCTCCAACAACGGTTTCTTTTTTCTGTGTACCATAGCCTACTACAACGATTTCGTCGATATCAATATTGGAACTGTTGAGTACGATCTGTAATTCAGTTTTGTTGCCAATATTTACTTCTGTCGTCGTATATCCAATTTTGGATATGATTAGTGTATTACGGTTTTTAGGTACTTGAATAGAAAATGCACCATTGATATCTGTTGATATTCCAGTGTTTCCGTCTTTCACCCTAACAGATGCACTTTCAACAGCTTGTTTTTTCTGGTCAACAACCGTTCCTCGTATTTGTCTTAATTCTTGTGCAGATAACGGACTTGTTCCGAGCATTAGGATAAGAAGCGATGTAATATGAAGGAGGAGAATACCCCATAGTCTTTTCTCATACCAAATAAGTGTGATGGTATATTTCATCATAATATTTTAATTGATTAGATAAATTGGTTTAAAATCATTAATTGGCTTACCCTATCAGAAGGGTTCATTAGCGTTGATAGCTACTTCTCATCATGCATTGCTAAGTACTGTTTTTTGTGCTCATAATCTTGTTCATCTAAATGGTTTATAAATGCCAAGCATATTGTTTTCGATTGTTCATTAGGTTGGTTAGATCTAATAACAAATAGTGAAAATTATCCTTGGTGGTTGGTTTATAATTATTAATCCAAAACTAGTTGATGTAACATTCTTGTGGAGGTAAGAATGTTCAAATGATGAGTAAGTATGTTAAAATTGTACTTAAATGATCAAATAATCTATTTTTTTTGATAGTTTAGGAGTATGGTGATATTTATAAAAAGTGTTGCTGTAAACCTTTAACCAGTTAACTTATTAAACATAAATATGTTGAATTTATTCAAGTGCAAATTTTTAATAATCATTACATTTATTTTTTGCACTGTTTCTAATGCGCAAGAGTTACCTCATTCATTTGAACATTATACAATAAAAGACGGCTTATCTTCTAATACCGTGTTTAGTACCTATAGAGATAGTTATGGTTTTTTATGGATTGGAACTGAAGATGGGTTAAATCGATTTGATGGTTATACGTTTAAAGCTTATCGTTATAACGCAGATGTTGAAGCTGGTTTAAAATCTAATCACATCACTGCATTATGTGAAGATGAGATGGGAAGGGTTTGGATAGGTACTAATGGCGGAAGCTTAAGCTATTATGATCGTAAATTGGACAAAATAGTAAGTTATGATCGAAATGCTAAAGGTGACTGGTTAAGTACGGCAATAACAGCAATTCATACGGATGTCGCAGGTAATATCTGGGTGACCTCATATGGTGGGCTCTTTATCATTAATGTTAAAGATATTCATAAATCACTAGGTGCTCCGTATGGAGCTATCGAAAAGAAGTTTACAAAGTTGACATCCCGCTATGTTTTTAGGGACAGTCAGGGACGGATGTGGGTAGCGGCTGAAAATAAAATCTATCAGTTTAGCGCTAATCTGAAAGATAGTAAAAGTTATGCTGTGCAACACCTCCTCGCATCTCATGGTCAACTACTGGAATTGACTTGTATTGAGGAGGATGAGCATAAGCGTATTTGGGTTTCTTCTCTGGAAGGCATTGTGTATAAAGGTAATCATGAAGATCTATTTTCTGTATTTCAGCCAACATTAGGTGCTAAATTAGGCAGTAAGCGCATTTATAGTATTGCCAAAGATTTAAAAGGGGGACTGTGGATCGGAACTGATAATGGTTTAGGCGTATTAAATACCACCAATTTTGAACTTAAATTTTTTAATCGAGATGTTAGAAATGCCAGAAGTATCAGTCATAAATCGATTCGTTCTATATATCTAGACAAGTTTGGAATATATTGGGTCGGAACGGTGCAGGGGGGGCTGAATAAGTTTGATGTCAACTTGAACCAATTTAACTTGAAGACAATAGACAGCTATGGTAATGAAAATAAGGAGATTAATATGATCACTTCATTTCTGCCGTATAAAAACAATGTTGTGGTGGGCACAGATGGAGGTGGATTGTATATGTACGACCGTACTTCTGATCGATTATCCGCTATTCCAACTGGAGATAAAGAATTGACAGTATTAGCGTTAAAAAGTGGTGATCATGCTAGCGAAATATGGTTGGGAACTTTTGGTAAGGGCGTGATTAAGTTTGATCTAGAAACGAAATCCCGTACACAATATTTGACAGGACCTGGTGATAATCAATTGAATAATAGCGAAGTTTTTAGTTTGGAGAAAGATATCTACGGGGATATATGGGTCGGGACCAATGGCGGCGGAATAAATGTGATACAGTCTAAAGATGGTCTTGTCAAAAAATTCCGTCGTTCTGATAATCCGACAGCAGATGAGATCAGTCCCTCGGCAGATTTTATTCGCGCTTTGAGAAGAGACCATGAGGGACAGATGTGGGTAGGCACGTATGGTGCTGGGATTTGTGTTTATAATCCATATACCCGTAAAACATCGTATTATAATAAAGGTACTAACGCTTTGCCTAATAATTATGTCTTATCGATCTATACGGATCGCTCTGGAAATGTGTATGCAGGCACCAATGGGAATGGAGTAGGGCTGTTGCAAAAAGGTGATCAGCAATTTAAAACGCTATCTGAACGTGATGGCTTGATCAATGATGTCGTACAGAGTATCGTCGAGGATCAGGCTGGGAAAATATGGTTTAGTACAAATAAAGGACTGAGCTGTTATGATCCAATGCAAAAAATATTTAAAAATTATGCTTATTCGGTCGGGCTGCAAGAGGGGGCTTTCATGTTGGGGGCGGGACTAACGCTATCGGATGGGGAGGTATATTTTGGTGGTCAGGAAGGATTTAATCATTTTTATCCCAATAATCTGAAAGTTAATAATAACCGATCTAAACCTGTATTAACAGAATTAAAGATTGACAATAAAGTAATAAGTCCTGCTCAAGGTGGTGTTATATCTGAATCATTATTAACTGCTCAAAAGATCTCCCTAAAGTATAAGCAAAACTTTTCGATCGCATTTGCTGCATTAAACATGACGGTATCTGAGGACAATCAATATGAGTATCGATTGTTGGGGTTTGATAAAAACTGGATAAAAGCGGGTAAGGAACATATTGCTTATTATACCAATTTAGATCCTGGAACCTATACTTTTGAAGTAAGGGCGAGCAATAATGATGGGATCTGGGATGAAGAAATTAAGTCTATTGTAGTTTATGTTGCGCCGCCGATCTGGTTAAAAGGTTATGCCTTTGTGTTTTATGCTATCGTGATTTTAGTAGGATTATATTGGTTGAGAAGTAGAGGCGTGCGTCAACTCAAACAAAAGTTTGCGTTAGAGCAGGAACGTCGAAATGCAGACAATCTCCATCAGCTGGATCAGATGAAAATTAAATTTTTGACAAATTTGAGTCATGAATTTCGTACTCCGATTTCGTTAATTACGGGGCCAATTGATATTTTATTGCTTAAGGAAAAAGATAAGGAAACTTCTCAGCAGATCGCGCTTATAAAACGTAATGCTCATCGCTTGCTCAATCTGGTCAACCAGTTGCTCGATTTTAGAAAAATGGAGGAAAATGAATTGAAGCTCCATAATACGAAAGGGGATTTGGTGGCATTTGTCAAAGATATGTATGATTCTTTTAGTGACATGGCCATTCAAAAGGAAGTCAACTATCGTTTTATGACCTGTGAAGACCATATATTAACTTCTTTCGATCATAATAAAATAGAGCGTATTATATTTAATTTATTGTCGAATGCTTTTAAATTTACTGAAAAAGGAGGGAATATTTCTGTCCATATCCAGTCCGTTGAAGTACAAGAAGCAGGCAATATGATCAAAGTAAAAATAATGGTTAAGGATGATGGCGTCGGAATTCCAAAGGAGTCTCATCAAGCTATTTTTGATAGTTTTTATCAACACGATACGCAAGCTAATATTTTGAATCAAGGATCTGGTATCGGTTTGTCAATTGCAGATTCATTTGTTAAGATGTATGGCGGCAAGATGTATGTGGAGAGTGAGCCCGGATTTGGGAGTTCCTTTTCTTTTGATCTTCTTTTGGAAAAAATGGAGATTGTGCATGATGAGATTTCGGAGTCTGATACCCAGAGAGAGCAAGATCTTGCTGATCCGCACATTCGTCTTCGTCCAGTGGTGTTGATCGTAGAGGATGATGACGATTTTCGAGGTTTTCTAAAAAGCCGATTGGATTCTTTATATCAAATTTTCGAAGCTTCAAATGGGCAAGAAGGATGGCAGAAAGCCCTCTTTCATCATCCCGATCTGATCATTTCGGATGTACAGATGCCCATCATGAATGGTATGGAATTGACTCAGAAATTAGTTCGGGATAAACGGACTAAACATATTCCAATTATATTGTTGACAGCTTCCAGAGTAGAAAATGGATTGGTCTGCGGTCTAGAGTCAGGCGCAGTAGATTATATTTCAAAACCCTTTGACACGGCAGTATTATTGGCAAAAGTTAATAGTCTATTGCTCCTAAATCAAGCTTTTAAAGATGCATATAGCAAACAGTTATCATTTGTGTCCCCTGAAGTGGAAGTCCTTTCTGAGAAAGAAAGGTTTTTACAGAGCGTATTTGAATATGTTCATGAAAACTTGGATAACCCGCAACTGTCTGTTGAGCTATTGAGCAATCACTTATCTATAAGCAGAACATCCCTGTACAATAGGTTGCTTGAATTTTCAGGAATGAGTCCCGTTGATTTTATACGTTCCGTAAGATTAGAGCGCGCTGCTACTTTATTAGAAAAAAGCAGCAATTCCATATCTGAGATTGCTTATGAAACGGGTTTTTCAAATCCTAATTATTTTACCAAAGTATTTAAGGCAAAGTATAAAATGACTCCTTCTGAATATATTCAAGCACAAAAGAGTAATGTGATATAATGCTTTATATACCTTACTACGGGAGGTTTAGTCCTGTTGATTAATTATGATTCGGGTCTTTTTTAGATAAATTTTGCGCATGTTTAAGCTGGATTTGACTTCATTTTTTCTTGTGGTCAAATCAATAGGAGATTCTGTTTTTAACAGCTTTATAAATGATTTGAACTGTTTTTTAATAATTTTTACGTTTAAGTGTTATTTGTTTTTTTAGATTTACCTCCCAATTTATGGGCCATATAGGAGGGAATTTTGAAGACATTAAAAATAAAAGATAATCAACAAAAAAAGGAAGATCAAGATTTGTCATTTAGAATTTTTGATTTGACTTCCGAAAATTTGAACGCATATACAGTTCCTCATAAAAAAGATCATTTTTGCCTATTCGTGATTGAAGAAGGGACTATGCAAGTGAGTATAGAAGATAAAATACATAAACTTAAAGCGGGGAAAATCGCGGTTATTTTTCCCGAACAGGTTAGCCTGGTCTCTAGTATAAGTGTTGATTTAAAGGGTAAAATCATTCTTTTTGAGGAAATATTATTTTGTTCTGATATTCTGAAAAATGAATTGAGTACTTATAATGTTCACCTTTCGACTCAGTTGAACTGTATCATTCTGTCTGCAATCGATTTTCAGCATAGTATAGGGATGATCAATAGCATTCAAGATATTTATCAGTATCCAAGTCTAGTTAAAAAAGAACAAGCTAGATTTTACATCAAAATTCTGCTACTTGGATTGATCGAGTCTGTACATGGTCTTCATCCTGTATTATATCAAGAAACGGTAGATAAGCCTATTTATATCAAGTATAAAAAGCTTTTGAATATACATTACAAGCAGCATCGGGCCGTTCAGTATTATGCAGAGCAATTGATGGTCAGCAGTAAAAAGCTAAATTCAATCACCAAACGCCATTGTGGAAAACAGCAATAGAAACCATTCATCATCGTATTTTAATGGAAATTAAACGGCAGTTGACGTTTTCTGATTTATCACATAAAGAGATTGCTTTTGATCTGGGTTTCAATTCGCCTTCAGCATTAAACAAATTTGTGCGCTCCAAATTGAAAGAAACACCTACTCAACTTCAGCAGGAACTGTCGCAAATGTATAACGGATAGTCCCATTTGTATAACAGTAATACCTCCTTCTCCCGTACTTTTGTTGAGTACAAAAAACAGAAAAATGAGTAAATTATTTATTGCAGGAGAGGTGTTCCATGGCGCTGGAAGTCTTGAAGAATTGAAAAATATCCAAGGTAAGAAGGCTGTAATTGTAACTGGAGGAGGTTCTATGAAAAAAAGTGGAACCTTGGATAGAGCAATTTCATTTCTTAGCGAAGCAGGAATAGAAGTTCGTGTATTTGAAGGAGTAGAAGAAGATCCCTCTTCTACAACTTGTCTAAAAGGAGCAGAACAGATTAAAACGTTTGAACCAGATTGGATTATCGGATTAGGGGGATGTTCGGCTATCGATGCTGCAAAGATCATGTGGGTTTTCTATGAATATCCAGATCTAGATTTTGATACTATAATCAAACCTTTTACTGTTCCTGTATTACGTCAAAAAGCCAAATTTATAGCGATTCCTTCTACAAGTGGCACTGGAACTGAAACAACTGGACTGGCTGTGATTACTGATCGTGAAAAGGGGGTTAAATATCCGGTGGTTTCATATGAACTCACGCCTGACATTGCCATTGTTGATGGAGAAATTTGTGCCTCTATGCCTGCCCATGTGACATCCAATACTGGTCTTGATGTATTGACACATTGTGTGGAAGCATATGTATCCAATATCGAAAACAATTATGCTGATGCATTATCCAAAGGTGGTTTAGCACTGGTTTTCGATAATCTCAAAGAAGTGGTCGACTATCCTGACAACATTAAAGCTCGTCAAAATATGCACGATGCTTCATTCATGGCAGGTCTGGCTTTTAATAATGCTTGGTTAGGAATTGTCCACTCTTTATCTCATCAAGTTGGGGCGTTATATGGTATTCCACATGGAGCGTCAAACGCGATTTTTCTACCCAATGTGATTCGTTACAATGCACAGGAAACAGCACGTTATCCCGAATTAGCAAAGGTAATCGGTCAAGAAACAGCCGAAGATCTGGCACAGGCTATTGAAGTTTTACGTTCAGAAGTAAATAACAAATCTTCGATCAAAGATTTTGGAATAACGCAAGAGGTCTGGGATAAAAATCTGGACTTTATTGCAAATAATGCGCTTTTAGATCCGTGTACAGGTTTCAATCCTCGAGTACCTTCACTTGAAGATTTAAAAGCAATTTATAATGCCTGCTATGAAGGCGTTGTGTTTTCTGAAGACGTAGTCTCTTTATAATTTTTCAAATCGAAAGTATACAGGAGTGAGTTTAGCTGATGCTCAAGATGCAATTTGTTAAACGCCTATAAAGAAAACTAGGAGTCAATTGACTCCTAGTTTTCTTTATATTATGTTGAGCTATGATCCACTTAAAAAGGAACAACTTTAATAGAAGTCTAGCGCTGTCCTTAATGTTAATGTATTAACATAAAAAGGAGATGACTGCTTGATTTTCTTGCGTTGCTACTTGTAAAAATGCTTTCAATTTTCTGAATTCCTCTATCAAATAATTTAATGCTTCAGGATCTTCCCAAAATTCAGGGTAGACACCTTCCTCGTTCATTTTGTTCGCGTCAAACCTATCTGATAATGACTGTTCTGCGATCACTTTGACCGCATCAAATAATTCTTGAGTTTGCGTAGCAGTGAGATATGTTGCTGGACCATATCCCATATCCTGTTCCAAGTCCAGAATATTTGTTCCGTATATCAGCCACTTTAAAGGTGGGGTAACTGCTTTATGATTGGTTAAAGGTTCACCTGTTATCACATAAAACAAACCATCCCAACTTTTCCCTATATCTAGAAGATTGTTCTTTTCAGAATGCGGTGTAGAGAAAAGATCGTCTTGAAGAAGTTGGCTATTTTCAACATAACGATCTAAAGTATCCTGATCTATGCGTACGTATTGTTGTATTATTCCCATAAATTGAATTTAGGGAAAAATTTAATTTTATGCAATTTAAGTGAAAGTATTATCATTCTTTATCCGACGATATCTCATTCCTGAGATACTATTTGAATATGTGATAATATATTTAAACAGCTGCTTTAAAAATTGCGTGTGAATGAGTAGTCATAAGATCCGTATTTCACCTTTTGCAAAACGTCCTAAAAGGCGGAGTGTCCATGTCGGCAGAATAATTGTTTTCTTTTTCTGTAATATTAATATGATGAATTTATGATCTATAATAGCTATTTTTGAAGCCACAGCCAATATTTATGAAATATATTACCGTATTGTTTTTAATTTTAATCGCATCTTATTCAAATTTCTGCTACCCTAAAAAATGAGCGCAGTTCATTCGACATGAACATGATCTGGATACCTCATATACTTACTTTAACAGTAAGGGAGAAATTATAGATTCTAAGATCGGATCGTATTCTTATCAACAGATAATTCCATACGGAAGTGATTCATTAGATTTATATAATATTGTTCATTATTATACCGAAACAGATTCTTTAAAATCAAATGGCTATAGCTATAACTTTAATCATCCGTTTGAATTTGGTGTGAAATATACGGGCGAATTTGTGTCTTATTTTCCTAATGGGAACTTAGAAAGTTTGCAACGTTTTGATGAATATTCGGAACCTATTGATTCCTCTTACTATTATTATCCAAATGGTAAATTAAAAATGATCGTTGTCCATCAGGAAATTGGAAAAAAAATGTTTTCTGGAACGACAGACACCCATCCTTTTTATTTATTGTATCTCGATTCTATTGGTAATTATCTGGTAAAGAGAGGGAATGGATTTTTAAGAATTTCGGGTCCAGGAGATTCTTATATAGAAGGTGAATTGAAGAATAATAAGAAAGAAGGTAAATGGTCGGGATGGAATATGGGTACTTTTTATGAAGAATTATATCATGATGATTTATTGTTTCAGGGAAAGAGGTTTAAAAAAAATGGAGATATTGTGTTATACTTTCAAGAAAATATGGAAAGTATAACAACATATCCTAAGGGTTTGCAGGTATTTATGAGGGGGCTCTATGAAAATCTGAACATTTCTTACGATCTTATAAAGGGTATATCGAGTGAATCTATTTCGGTGACGTTTATGGTTGATCGGGATGGAAGAACGAGAAATTTTAGGATTGCTGAACAAGTTCCTCTAAAATTCAGAGAGCAGCTTGTCAGTGCGATACAAAAAATGGGAAATTGGATTCCAGCTAAATTACAAGGAATGGAAGTAAATGTTAATTATACAATACCCATTCGCATCAAGTAAAGATATGGATTGATGGTTAGAGCACAGAATTTATTATTGTTCGGAATAATGGGTAATCCGTGGAAAAATTAATATCCTTGCAGGTATAACAATAGACTATTGACAATGAAAATATGCACGAACAACTTATCGAACTGATTACACAGCATGTTGCGCTTTCTGCCCAGCAACAGGAGCTGTGCAGGAGGTTTATGGAACCGGTTTTTTATCCTAAAAACAGTATCATCGAAGAAGAAGGGAAGGTTCCTGCTTATCTCTATTATGTAGTGTCAGGCTTTTTGCGTTTGTTCCACTATAATGATAAGGGTGATGAAGTGACGACACATATCAACTGTCCTCCAGGATTTATTACCTCCTATGCCCATTTTAACAATGGCTCCCGTTCTGAAGAAAATCTTGAATGTATTACTGAATGTGAACTTTTGCGTATAACCAAGGTAGATCTTGATCTATTAATAAAAGAAATACCATCGTTTAAAGATTTCAGCATCTATGTGTTTCAGCAATCTCTTTCTTATAATGAAAAACGTTCCAAAGAGTTGGCTACACTCACCGCTGAACAAAGGTATTTGAGATTGATGGATGTGCAGCCAGAGTTGTTGCAAAACGTTCCGATGCAATATATCGCTTCTTTTCTAGGTATGAATCCTAAAAGTTTGAGCCGGATCCGCAAACAGATCATTAGGTAACATTTGTGAAGTGGTTTGACATGTATAAGGCGGAACTTTGACCTATCATTTAAAATCAACGAACATGACAACTAAAAAATTGGTATTGGTATCCGGAGCTAACGGGCATTTGGGCAATAACTTAGTACGATTATTAATAAAAAAGGGTTTTGTAGTACGGGCATCTGTACGTAATATGAAAAACAGATCGTATTTCAAGGATCTGAACTGTGAGGTCGTTCAGGCAGATATCACCGATAAGGAATCTTTTAAGAGGGCGCTGCAAGGTGTGGATACGTTCTATGCGGTAGGGGCGGCTTTCAAATTATGGGCTAAAGATCCACAAAAGGAAATTTACGATGTGAATATGCTGGGAACTCGCCATACTATAGAAGCTGCAGCTGAAGCTGGAGTCAAAAAAATTGTATACGTAAGTTCTATAGCAGCATTAGACTATAGCCATCTACCAACAAAAGAAAGCAACGGTTATAATCCTGATCGGCGGGATACCTATTATAATTCCAAAAATGATGGTGAAAAATTAGCTTTTGAACTGGCAAAGGAATTGGGTATAGCATTGGTTTCGGTGATGCCAGGGGCGATGATTGGTAATGAGGCCATTCAACCGCTCAATGTTTCCTATCGTATTTTAAGATTGATTTTAGAAAAACAGATTCCTGTAGACACCCGTATCGCACTCAATTGGGTAGATGTTAAAGATGTGGCAGAAGGTTGCTATCTAGCTGCAGAAAAAGGAAGATCGGGAGAGCGTTATATCCTTGCCAATGAAAGGTGTATGAGCATAACTGATACCACCAAACTGGCGCACAAACTTTATCCTGAACTTAAACTTCATATTCCAGCAACTGTCCCTAAATTTTTGCTTTATACTATTGCTGGATTGATGCAGTTTTCGGCAAAATTGCGTGGCACAGCCCCCATTATCACTACCAAAGATATCGCTATGTTCTCTGGTCTTCAACAGGACTTTGATATTTCTAAGGCAAGAAACGAATTAGGTTTCAATCCGAAAAGTAGTGAACAAGCAGTCAAAGAGGCTTTAGCTTACCTGATGGAACATCAGGATCTGCTGTAACTCTCTGATATGGAATATGCTCAGTTTAGATGGAAAACAGTAAGACGTTGTCCAGCTCACATCATATTTGTCTATATAAGCGTTTGTCTTTTTCAATTTAAAATAATTTATTGCATCAAAGGCATAGTATTTGTTGTCGAATTCTTTAAAACTGAAAATTATTATATATGAAAAAGACTCTTTTACTTTTTTTATTGCTTTTTACTGCTTTCCTTTCAAAAGCAGATCAACTTCAAGCTTTAACACAGAAGCAAGCCGAGAAAGCCGTTACTTATCTTAAAAAAGAACCTATAGTTATTTTATGGTGTAGCTGTTGCGATAATGAAACGCCAAAAAAAGTTACTGTTAATGAAGTGTTTTACAAAAAAGATAGTGATGGGAAGTATTACTCTGTGATATTAAAAGGCAGAGACGAAAGCGGGCAGGAAGTTGAAGAATATTTGGATTTGGCGTATGTCTTTGTGAAAAAAGGTCCGAAAGCAAAAAGTTTAGGTAAAGTGTTAAAATTTGAATGTGACCCTTGTACACAACCCTTCAACTGGTCTAGTTAAGGATCATCACTCTGTTGATGTTTTAGTATTATAAAAGGATAGCCTGTGGCAGCTGAAAAAATCAAGTAATCTGCAACCCTATCACATCTTCTGAGGTGGACGATAAATGATCATCTACCTTAGAAGATGTTTTATTTTTCAAGTAATTTTCTGATCGTCTCTCTTTCCTTATCTGATAGCGCTATGGCATTTTCAAATAGTGGCAATATATCCTGTTTACGCTCTGTTTGTAGGATCAGGTCAAGAAGTCCGAGGTATGTGCGTATCAGATCTGCTTTAATACCTACAAAAGCTCGAGGATCGGCAATATATAGTTCCTGTATGAGGGCCAATAAAACCTTTTTCCGCTTTATATCTACATCTGAATCATTGTAATGGGGTAGGAGGTTTTTCTTTTGCAGCTCATCTAATTTTACCGTTACGGCTTGTTCACGGATATACTTTTTCTGTTTGCGATCTAAAAAATCGCGTAATTCGGACAATAGCTTACGGTATATCACCTGCTGTTCCTTTTCACTGAAAAGATTGCTTTCTGAAGATAAAGCGATATCATCTTGTTCGAAATGATCGAAAAAAGCCGAGTCAATATATACCGAGTGGTGAAAGTCTATTGCATTATTATTAAAGCTACTCAGTAGTTTGGCGACTTCGGTTTTGCTGCTGTTTAAGAAATAGTAATAGTATCGGTCTCCGATCTGTTGTTTCCAGCGGATATAATTGACCTGAAAACGATAGGAATTCTCTTGAATACTGTAAAGGGTAAACGTGGTACTATCCGTTTCTTGGATCAAGTTGTCATAATTGAGCAGCTCTCCATTTAAGAGGATGCGGTAGCCCCAATCGCGATTGAGATGTAGATACCATCCAAATTCCTGCGCTAGGAAATCTGTGAACTCTCCTGAGTCGAGTGTTGCAGCTGTCAAACCAAATATGCCCTCCAATGTTACGGTTGTACCTGTCCCTTTGTTCTGGGCAGATGATTTGATATCGCTGATATCGTATTGTTCTTTCGTATCACGATCTATGCGTATGCGGTAAGAAATCAGTTTATCATCTACTTTTATAGTAGTTTGCCACGTTGCGCGGTTGGCAAAAAGAGAAAAAGAAAAGCGACCCTTACCTTTTTTTCCTCGTGTATAGGAACTGCGTTTTAACTTGTTTTTTTTCAGAGAATCTAGGAAACTACCGAATGAATACTCCAATGTTTCCTGTTGTATTCCTTCTCCATTATCACGGATGCTGATACTCGTTATAAATCCGAGTTCGTTATTTGCTATATCAATGGAAATAGTTGTGGCTTTAGCGTCAAATCCATTCCAGATATATTCTGCTATAACATGCTTAGCGTCTTTTGGCAAACCTGCCGATTCTATACTTGCGTTTGTAATCTTGGTCTTATTCTTCATATTGAGGGGCATCTGATTAAAAGTACAACAATAAAGGAGGAAATCAAAACTTTTAAACTAACAATTTTAGTATTGTTGTTGGTTTTTAAATCTTTATTTTTAATGGTGTTAAATAAATCATTTTTGATGGATTTTGCTGTGTCTGTATCTACTAAAATCTATGATCAATTATTGTAAAATAAAAGTTATTGATCACTGCACCTATTCAAAAGTCAATTGAAAACAAATTTATCGCCCTAAAATATAGCTGATAACTGGGATAGTATTCATCTTAAATTTTCATTAATATTGATCCATAAGATGAATAAAATTTTAAGCATAATAACAAATAGCCTATACATCCCATCATTCGGATGGATTAGTCTATGCTAATATTCATTCGGAATACACTATTTATTACTATATTGATAGGTATTTGGGCAGAATATACAAAGTGAATTACATCATTAATTCAAAATACGATAACTATGATTTTCAGAATTCTATTACCCGTTGTTGCTAGTATTTTCAGTTTATCATCTTTTGCACAGATTCAAACAGCAGCATATTTTTCTTCAGATCGAAAGTTTGATGAAATTATTGACGATCTTGGGAATCCATTGCCAGGAAATCCATTGATGATTGTCCGATCATTTGTTCCCAACTACGGAAGTTATGTCTGGTTTTTGAACGAAAGCAAAGCGACGCAACCTGCTTATCTTGACGATCATCCCAAGGATCTACACGCGGGTATTTTTCTGGAAGATCATGGTGGATTAATTCCAAAAATAACTTTTAAAGACTTTGCAAAAGGACTGGCACAACCAAAATTTCTGATCAACTACTGTGAAGTTGGCGATGCAAATAAGGATGGGTTTCCTGAGTTCTACCTTACTTATTTTGAAGAATCAGATGGATTAGATGCTAAGCCACTGAAAGTGATTGTTTATACCAATAGGAGTGGTAAAACATTTTCAAAATCAAAAATTACGTGTTGGATTCCGTTTCAGGAAGAAGATCAATATCGGGAAGTAAAAGATGCAAATTTCAATCTATTGCCAAAACAGATCAGACTGAAGGCCGAAAAATTATTGCAAGATGCCAAAAATCAGATGAACTAAAAGACATATGAAACGACCCGATAATTGGTTAAGCTGGATAAAAACATTTCGGAATAAAGTTGATTTAACAATCTAAAGCTTATCACTCAACAAACTTTTAATTTCTTTGCAAAAACTAAATATCTGAAAATAAAACTATGAACTTATTGAGTCAACATCTACAGTTTATTACTAAGAAATCGGATCATGAAACTTTAAATAAAAGATTTCAGACACGATATTCGCACCTGCCGGATGATTATCTAGCTTTTTTAAAAACATACTCCCTGCTCACGAATCAATCGGATACAACATGGTTTAACAGTATTGCAGATTTTAATGAGACAAACGATGAAAATGATTTTAAATGGAATGAATTTGAAATTCAATCCTTAGACGCCTTTGATGGAGATGTTGAAATTCAACAAGAGGTGAAAAATTTCTGGAATAAACATATACCAATTATTCTATCTGTTAAAAAAGGTTATAGCTATTTTGCGATCAATGTTTCAGAAGAAAATTTTGGAAAAATCTATTATGGTGATGAACCTGAATTTGAAGAAGCAGTACTTGTATCGAACAGTTTTACTTCTTTCATTGAAGCGATACAAAATAAATCATTGAAGAAAGAATATCTTGATTTGTTCTAGGGATAAAAAATAGACAATAAAATTTATCCATGTATACAGCTTAATTGATAAATATTGGCCTGAATGCTATTAACGATTTTGATGGAAGGCTTTTGTTGCAGAATATTATGTTATAAATATGAGTAAAATAAACCTTCGTAAAGTAGAAGCTATGAAAATAATTGTTAATCTTAATCAGATTGTGGTTTGACTCGATAAAATAAAAAGTAATTTGACGCAAAATATGCATTAAAGTCATATCATTTGATCTGGTGAAAACAGGTGATCTACTACAGCTCATTAGAAAATAGCATTTCTAATACTGGTACTTAAATGTTCATGCTGTGACTGCCAGTCGTTGCAGTATGATGTCTAGAAAAGTCGTTTTAGTGTAGCTACTGATGGATATAGCTCCTAGAACTGTCAACAAAATCACGGTAAATAGGGATTTTATAATCTATATAATGGCGTAAATTGAATACATGGCACATCGAATATATTTATACAATTACGATCAAAAAACGAATCAAACGTTTGATACTTATCTTGGTGAGTGGAATTATGAAATTCCATTGTTACTCTATCCACTATTGGCAGAAGATGTCAAAGTGCTGGGGGTTGAGCTGATTGCAAACAAAGAACAAGGTATTGTGCAGCTACGTTACTTTTTTAACTTGCTGGCAGACTCTTATCAGTTGCATTATAAAAAAAAATACTACGAATCCGTCAACCATATGTTCGAATTTTTGGAAGCTTTACCTTATGATTCTTTTGTCTTAAATGCGACAGATGTTTTTAATATGAACGAAGAAAAGCATGAGGTCCAAGTAAAAGAGTGGTTGCTGGATATACAACATAAAGGTAAATTATACAAAAAGGCTGTAAAGACTCAAAAACTTTCTGTGTTAGACAGTTTATTTTCACAAAGAGGTTACGCCTCATTTCTCGATATTTTACAAACCGATTGGATCAATTACGGATTGGGTTATTTTGAGGAGGTGGCTCTTCAGAAAGCTGTATCTTTTATTTTTGAAGAATCAGGTAAGTTTGGCTTGCGCGATGCAAAGGGTGTTATTTTGGCTCCAGCGGTGTATGATGAGATTTTTGAATCAGATCTTATCTATCAGATAGCGCTGGTTAAAAAAGAGGGTTTGTACGGTTACTTGCAGCGAGATGGGAAAGAATTAGTTCCTCCAATTTATGAGAAGGCCCTTGATGTGTTCGATTTTGCACGTGAACCTTTAGGTGAAGTAAAAGTGGATGGGAACTGGGGGATTTTAAAAGTGTATTCTAATACTTGGTTAGTTCCTCCTGATTATGATGCTATCGAAAGCGTGGCTTATGGATTTTTAGGTGTAGAGGCGGCTGGAAGATTTGGTGTTTATAACGATGAAAATGGGCTTATTCTTCCTGTTGAGAGCGCAAGACCGTATGTATATGACTATGATAAAGATCTTTTTTTTACGGAACAAAAGGAAAATCATAAACGAAAATATTATACAAAAGAAGGGTATTATCTGGGTGATTTTCTAGAGGCAGAGATCATCCGGGCAGCTAATTGCTTCTGGGTCAAACCGAATAAAGGAAACAAGAAAGGTAGATTGATCGATGATAAGGGCAATCTTATACTAACGGATGCAGATCAACTTATTTTCTTTGACAATTTTGATGTATTGGCTATTCGTAAAGAAAAAAGCTGGAAATTCTATCATGCTGCAAAACATCAGTTTTTACTTGAAAATGATTGTATCACTCAGGTTAAAACAGAAACTAATAGCGGAACTAAAAAGAACGTTTTTATACTTCAATCTAAGACGGGATTGGGGCTTTTTGATGCCGATATTGACATTTGGTTGATTTCGCCTCAAGCAGCGATTACTCAGATTCATTATTTGCAAAATGGCTTTTTAGCTATTCAAAAAAAAGACTTCTATCAACTTTTTGATTTCGAAAACGGTCTGTCAGTCGAGCTATATGACTATATTTCTAATCCTTTGAATTATAGAACGGACGAAGGTTTGTTATTTCTATATCAAGGAACGAACTTGTTTCGGGTGCAGGAAGATAAAAGCATCCATCAAGTTGAAGCTCAGGAATATGGTAACATCTACGTGAATCGCTTTTCGTTTAGGGGAAAAGATTTAGAATACTTTATTTTCTTTTATAATCGTTGGAATGCGCAAACAGGATATAATGGTGAGCAATTGATGGATGTTGAAACTATTAAAAATATGGCTTTCGCGGCAAAAGAGGATCAAAATTACCACGAGGCACTTCGTCTATTTGAAATATCTGCTCAGAAAAATGATGTAGACAGTTGGACAGAAATAGGGTTATTGCTCACCGATCCTGAAATTGAGTCTTTGTTTGATCCGCAAAGAGGTATCAGCTATTATGAAAAAGCAGCGCAACAAAACCATCCTATAGCATGGAATAATATTGGGGCACTATATCAAAATGGGATCGGTTACGATTTTAACATAAAGAAAGCAATTCAAGCCTACGAAAGAGCGGCAAAGCTAGGAGATGGAATGGCACTTAGCAATTTGGGTGATTTGTACTACTTTGGGGTACATGTCAAGCAGCATTATGGTAAGTCTTTGAACTTCTATCAGCAAGCAGAAAAAAAATACTATTATAATTACGATAAAATTTCAGAAATCTATTATCGATTAAGAGATTATCAAAATCTGTTGATTTACCTCAAGAAAGATTATGATCGTTCTTATTCGGGTATCTATTATGGTATCCTATACGAAAATAGTATGGGAGTAAAAGCAGATTTGAAGAAAGCTATCAAGTATTATGAACAAGCCAACGCATACAGTGCTTACGAATATGCCACACAACGTTTGCTGTATTACTATGGGGATGACCCAACTTTTAAAAACGAACATAAATTCCAAAAATGGAAATCATTCGCTGAAGAACAGGGCTTTGAAATCGCTTAATACATCTGGCATGCTATTAATATCTTACAGAAATGAATAAACCCCTAGTTTTAGGGGTTTATCTTACCATAGCAAATGATATTTCTTTTTACTCAAGTAGATTAGGCTTCAATTGAATTTTTATGTAAGATGCCTTTTGTTTTTTACCCTTTGAAGGAGCTGAATTTGTAGGATAAACTTCGGTATAAAAAGTCTCGTTATCTGTCCAAAAAGCTTTTGTCTGATCTGCAATTTTGAAGTTGGTAAAGTTAATATACAACAAATTTTCTTGCTCAGAAACTTGCTCCGCGTATTTGCTGATCGCAAAATCACTTCCTACATCATGGTTCGAATTGACATAAGAAATCCATTTTTTACTCGGGATAATTTGTGGATACCCACCAGTAAAGGTTTTAAATTTAGCTTCGGGTTTGACACTATAAAACGAATAGTACAAATCGTATACTTCTGGCGAATTTTCTTTGAAAACTTCTAAATTCAGGGAAGGGGATAGTCCAATATATTCATTTGATAAAATTCCGTCTTCTGTCGTGATATTCTCATGCTGTACGATCATGATTTCTTTTGCATTTTCCTTATATATCCAATTCCCATCTTTAAGTTTTACTTGTGGATTTTTCACTAAAACTTCATCGATCCGCTTTTGAGTAGCTGTTTTAAATTCCTGTTCAGACACTTCTGTTATTGTCCCAAATTTTCGAAATGATTTATTTTTAAAATCTTGAGACTTTTTCAATAAACTGCTTCTGATCTCATCAAGATTTACACCTTTTAAAGTCATGTCAAATGAGGCTGTGAATTCTGACTTTAGAACAAAAGCTTCAATGCTGTTTGAAATATTGTTATTAATGCTAAAATGAATGGCGTAGAAGTCATCAAACTCTTCAAAGCCGTAGTAATTATCCAGCTTCTTGCAAGCTACTTTCAGGCGATCTGCATCTTTACTCGGCGCTACAAAAAAATGGATAGAATCGAGCTTGGTGAATAATTGAAAGGGTACATCTTGTATATTATCTACACCTTTTATCTTTTTAAATTGATCAAATGTTATGATTTTCTGCGTAACTTCAGCTTGATGTTGCTTCTTTTCCGTGGTTTTATTTTTAGGATTGCATCCTAAAAAAGATATAAGCATGGATGAAAGCAAGAATGGATATAAAGTTTTCATGTTTTATCTTTTTACAAAGATATCACTATTTAAAGTGGGTGAATATGGCTGAAAGTAGGGATTTGTTGTCGCTCATATTTTACACAATTTTAAAAACGATAAATTGAGGACTAAAAATTATGATATGCATATGAAAAATGTAATGATCAATTATTCCGTAATGCTGGCTTTGCTGACTTCCTGTTCACCTGTTCAAGAAAAGAACGCAGATAAAAGAGTTGTCTCACATGCCCACGCGGATACAGCTTCTGCATCTCTATCAGAAAAGAGTATGAGAACAAAAAGAAAGCTACCGAATGATCTTTCTGCATTGCTACCTATCGATATACTGGATAGTCTGAGTACGAATGTATATGAAAAATACGGAATGGAGTTCTCTGGCAACTGCTATGCCTGTGACTTAGCGCGTTTATCGGTGACAGAGAATAAAATGATATGGACCAATGTCTGCGATGAAAAAGATATTTTTGAAATTGGTGCTTTCTCAACCGCTATTGAAGAAAACAAAACCATTTTCAAAACTGCAGAGCACACTTTTATTTTAACCAAACTCGATCCTGCGCCTGTCTATGAATTGGTGATTGACGGTCAGAAAATAGCCTTAAAAAATAAAAGAATAGCGAGGTATTTTACCACCAAAGTAGCTTTGCCTCTTTTTAAAGAACATGACTGTGGTGATTTTGACGGATAATCGCGTCATGTTCATGGATTTTAACATATTGTCAATTGATGACTTTGATAAGCAGATTGTCAGTATCTACTCCTGTGATCTTTTGACTTCATCGTTTTTATCACATATGTTGTGTGCTTACTGCCCATTCTATATATAGTGTCTTTTCTTTATTGATCCCTTCAACAAAGCCTAGTTGATCCTATTTCTTTATATGTAGGCTATTTTACTCAACAATACTTTTGGGTGTGCACGAACCCACAAGTACAGATTTTATATTAAAAACATAGCGCTGAAATGAAAAAGAAGAGTCGATTAAACGACAGCAGTTAAGCATCTGTAATGTATCAGTACAGCTAGTCTTACTAAATTATTCATATATTAGTTCGGTCTAAATTATTATTATCTATTACAAAAATGAACCTAGAAACATTCTTCTCATCAACATTGATTATTGAAAATGAGTCAATTTTATTACGTCCTTTGAACATTCAAGATATTGACAAAATTGAATCGATAAGTTATAGTAAGCAATTAGGAGAGTTTGGAGCAAGAGTGCACAATAGAAATGATTTGGCGGATTATTTTAACTTCTGTCTAAATTCAAAAAGAGATAAAGTGCTATACCCTTTGATTATTTTAAAAAAGGAAACCCATGATCCTGTAGGATTAACGATGTTTGGAAATATTAGTTTTCAGAATAAAAGATTAGAAATTGGATGGACCTGGATTGGTGAAAAATTTCAAGGGACAGGCATCAATAAAATCTGCAAAGGGCTTCTTCTTGATTATTGCTTCGACATTTTAGACCTAAGAAGGGTAGAATTTAAAATCGATATCAATAATTTGAAATCACAAAAGGCAATCGAAAAGCTTGGAGCCATCAAAGAGGGACTTTTAAGAAATTACAATATTCAATCTTACGGACGAAGCAAAGGAACTTATGTTTACAGTATTCTTAAAGAAGAATGGAAAATCCAAACTGGTATTTCTTTCGTAAAAGATGAATAATTTCTTGATTCATTCTTTTATCGATTTAATGCAAAATTAGCATTAACAATCGGTAAGGCTCCTCTAAATCATTAAGTAGGGTTTCGGTAAGAATAATTATAGAAAGGTTATTATTAAATAGGGGAGTGTAATTGATCATTTCTTATCAAATAAAGATTAATTTCCTGTTCTATATTTTTACCGTTCTACAAGAACCTCATATCTGTGTAGATAGTTACAAGGCTAATTAAAATCCTAAGCGCTTATATGGTGCATGAGCTATTACTCTTCTATTTATTCCACGCTAAAAACAACTGCGACATTAAATAATAAACTGCAGCGGCAAATACTGTTAAACCGATCACTTTTAGGTACTTCATACTTTGGCTGTTATTATTTCGAAGGATCTCTAAGTTTGAAATCGAGATCGCGACAGCAATTCCTATGCTTATGCTGTTTCCTTTAAAAATAAAGACAAAACAAAAGGGGAGCAGTGCGATAGCAAAATCATACCACTTCAGTCTTTCTACAATACGATATTGTATACTATCGATTACTAAAGCTCTTACAATATTCGGAAAACCCGCTTTTGGATATGCCTTTAGTATTTTTCCTGCGTGAGATGGAATTAAAAATGGTTTACCTTTTTCATTAGATCGTTCTAAAGGTAGATCGTCCATGTATAAAGTTTGCTCACCAAACCAAGTTGAATATTTCATTTCAAAATTCGAATCCGGAAAGTCGGGTAATTTAAATTGGCTATTCATATCTAGTGGTTCGTTTTTTTACAATCATTTCTGATTATCATCTCTCTTCTTTTTCATAATAAATACAATTCCTGATGTGCCGCCATCGCCAGAAGACACATAGTTGTAATCTACTGTTTCGACTAATTCAAACCCATTGTCCACCATGTGATTGAGAATAGCTGCATATGACTTCTTATTCGTTAGAAAATCGGAGTATTCTTTACCCACTTTCATCTGCTCTTCAGTTTCACCAAGATCAACATCGACCTTGAGTTTTTTAGATAGAAATTTCCCTTTAATTACGATATAAGCGTAAGTATATTTTTGAGTACTGGTATTATTCTCAGTTGCGAATTTTGTCTCACTAACGCTCTGTCCAAAAACGAATGACGTTATTGTTAGTAAGCATACAAGTAGGATTAGTTTTTTCATACATGATTTGGTTTTAATAGTGGAAAAATAATTTTATTTACCTTGCTGTTGTTTTCATAATTTAAAAACAGGAATTAGTCCGTTGCTAAAATAGCGTATCCGTAGTTATCAGACCAACCCGATTTTAGTGGTAATAATTTTCTGGTATGTGCTTCTCGCAACATTCCAACCTTCTCTAATACCTGTATAGAACCTGTATTCGCTACAGCACAACCGGCTTCTATTCTATGAAGATTTAGATCGTTAAAACCAAAAGCGATTATTCTTTTTAAACTTTCTGTTGCGTAGCCCTTATTCCAAAATTTGGAATCCAATTTGAACCATACTTCAGCATTTTTATATTTTTCTTTTCCTAAATTGATTCCGATCAAACCAATGAATTCGTGATCTTTTTTTAGTTCAATCGCAAATGTGTGTCTTTTGTTATTTTCTAAAATCCAGCTCTCAACAATTTTCCTTGTTTCCTGTATATCTTTTGGAATTCCCAAAGTGTTAAATTCATCGGTTTCTGCTAAACTGTGTAAATGGTGAACATTTTCAATATCATGTTCTGAAATTGGTCGTATATATAATCTTTCCGTTTTAAAATTTAATTCCATTATTTTTTAATATCTATTTTATTATTATCAATATTTATCTGGGCTTCATTATTCATTTTCCTATTCAATAACTGATAGTTCTAGAAGATTAATTTTGCCATCAGCCCCAAGAATTATAATTTCTTTTGACTTTAGTATATTTTACAATCTTTAAGAGCGTTTCCGGCACGCTTGGAGTAGAAGCATCTGCTAAAATATAAAGCTCAGCTTTCAGCCTTTTTGATTCAGGCATATAGATGGATGTATCAGTACATGTTCTTTTCGGTTTGATCCCATAATGTGATAACTCAGTAGGCAATTTGTTCAATTTATTTAGCTAAAGATTGTGCTATCAGCGATTCGTGTATTCCAAAATTCATAAACTCAAATATTCACGTACGATCGGCCGGTCAGCATCCGCCCAGTCGTAGTTGATTAATTTCGACGGTTCTACCCATATTGCTTGTCTATGTTCCGTTGCGAGTATAGCGCCAGATTCCCATTTGCAAATAAAAGGATAGAGGCATATGGCAAATTCAGGGTACTGATATTCTACCGCTGTCAGTGTTCTGACGGTAGAAATGGTCATGCCCAGTTCTTCTTTGATCTCCCTTTTTAGGCAGTCTTCTTGCGATTCATCCAGTTCGATCTTGCCACCAGGAAACTCCCATTTCATCGGGAGCTTCATTTTAGCAGAACGTTGACAGATCAACACTTTATTATTATGTTCAATTATAGCACAGGTTACATGTAACATCGTAGTTTAAAGGTACACAATCTTATCAATTTAATATAGTATATCGCTTTCTTAACCATATGTAGATGCTTTTATACTCCAACGCTCTTCAGGATTAGGTCAACTATACTTTACTTGCGTCTTAGTTTTACCGAATTTTAAAAAGCATGATACTGATATCAAAACTGATAGGGATAAATGGATGTATCTATTGAAACATATGAGCGAGCTGAACAAAATACCTGATTTTTTGGATAAGCTGGTATTTAGTCTTATGTTTCACCCGATAGTTTGTTTTTAGTTGTGGGTGAGACAGCATACGAAGCAAGTTTAAACCATAAGGTAGATGCGGAGAATATCTATTTTACCGCGCAGAGACTTGGACATGATAAAGTTTTCAAAAAAGGCTAAAGAAAGGTTAGAACGATCAGAGCTTACCGATCTTCAAAAATAGGAATTCAAAAATACGATCAAATCACGCTCAAGTAGATATTTCAATTTTTATGACAAACATGAATCTAAATGAGGTTGTTTCTTTTGACAAGATGAACGTTTTAATATGATCACATCAGACTAAAAATCATTCGTATCAGGGATATTTTCATCTCCACAGTTTTGTTATCTTTAATTTGAATAATCATTAAAAGTAAGGCGGTGAAATAGCTGGTGGTTTAATTTGGTTAAAAAAATGGATAATGAAATTGAAGAAATAGCGTTTTACTTAAGTATTAGGGGAAAGCCGAAGATTGAACACGACAGCGCCTCGGTGGCGATCATTAATGCCAGAATTATAAAAATAAATGAACTATTATTGAAGTCATTAACGTTTAAAATATGAAAAAGAAAAGTCCATGAATCCCTTCCACATATTAACAACTATGGAAATAGGAGCCGAGTTTTCGGAATCCGAAAGCTGTGTTCAGAATTTTCCTAAAACACTGCAATTCCCGTTTCCTGAAAAATATAGAAAATGGGTTACGCAATTTAAAACCATTGAAATTTCAGGAGATTTTATATTATTCAATTCTGTAGAAGCGGTGAACGAAAATAAAGAATTTGCAACGGAAGAATTTTGGGTTTTTGCAGGAACAGGACAAGGTGATCGGTGGTTGTTTGACAAAAAAGGAATGGTTTTCTTTTACGACCATGACTATGATGAAGGATTTGAATCCATGGGAATTAATTTTGAGCAAAGTGTGCAAATGGCTTTTTTGCTTCGCGATTTAGAAGCAAGGATGGACGAGCAGGGTAGAACTTCTGAGGAGACAAAAGTTCAGTTCACTACAGTATTTAACCAAATTCACCATCAGTTAAGTGAAAAATATCCGTTTCAGATATGAGCAAAGAGCTAGCAGATCCGTACCAACAACAATATTTGGCTTGGATGGACATCAGGATGTTCAAACCATCAATAAATGTGGCTTCCGAGCTTACAAATGATGGAGAACAATTCAAACTCACCAAAATATAAAGAGATATGTTCAGATACATCATGACCCTATTTCTTTTGACTAGTAGCGCGGCAATACTTTGCGCTCAGGATCATTCAAAAGAAACATCACACAAATGGAAAGAAATGAAACAGGTGAATCCTAATTTAAAGGAAACCAATACCATCAGGATTTTTGACGATCAAAAAAATGTCTATCAATTGGAACTCAGGGGCGGTAGACCGTTTAATGGCTATGAGATTAGTGATGAACAATTATTGGGAGAGCTGAATTATGTCAATTACTACCAAAACGGTCTATTGGTTGCCAAATATGCGATAGATTACCTCAACATGGATACGCAAACTGCACCAGTCAATTACACACTAAAAACGACTTACCACAATGGGAAAGCGTTGGATGGTCCTGTGTATCATGAATTGCCTCATGGTGTCGTACGAATCGATCAGTATCAAAATGGTCAGCGCATAGGTTTTATGATTGATCTATTTGCGATGCATTATTTTAATCGATTGGATTTTCAGTTGAAAGATAATAAGGTGATGATCCATGATATGCAGTCAAATAACGAACTGCATATCTATAAAAAAGAAGGTTTTCTGCAAGCTGATTTTTATAAAGGAAAAAAGCGAGTAGCTACTTCCCAAAAGAGTGTCCAACAAATAGATCAAATAGCACCTCATGCTACGACAGCTTATTATCTGGACGAAGATGGCATAGTGCGCGAATTTCATTTTATCAAGACAACATTCCCCGATATGGACGATCTAGAGAATGACTTCTTAAGCCCTCTATTTTCACAATTTTCGTTTGAGTTTGATGGAGATCTAAACCTGTTTTTTGACCAACTCCACAACAAACTTGGTGATTTAGGCAATATGGATAAAAGAAATTTCGCAACTATATTTCATTCCTACAGCTTTCCTTACGATGAAAAAAACTATTTGGGAGCGGTATCCTACAATGCTAAAAGTAAGCCCGACTATGGTATCACGATTCAACGTCTAGATTCTGGAACATACCAAGTGCAGAGGTATGTTGATGGAAAAGTGACATCTACAAAGACTACTGATGATCTGCATCCATGGAAAGAAGAGGATTGATATCCGGAGCAAATTAGCTAATAAAAAAAATAGAACAATGCATAGAAAAGAAATTTGGATAGACGGCGATACGCTTTTTTATAAAGATCATGACCATCTCGAAAAGGCCAATCTTCAGACTTTAAAATACGCTTATGTACAGATTTTGGGCGATGTGCCCTTTCTGTTCCTTTTTGCAGATCATCAACACTATATATCTACGGAATTAAATGGGTTTGATGAAGTATATCCGGAACTCTCAAACCGTTTTCATTTTGACAATACAACCTTTTTTGTCGTCAGTAAAGCCAAAAAGGAAGATGATAAAGTAAAAATTTGGACCAAGAAAATGGCTCAAAATTACCAGATTCTGGATACCTATCCAGGTGACGAAGATTTTGGCTACGAAGTATATACAGCACCTAAGCAGATGGTCTCTTGGGATACGACATATGAGCAATTGGAAGCATTAGGTTGTATAGAAACCTATTTCAGCGATTTTGGCGTAAAATATTTAAGATTCAAGTATCCCGTCAGGATCGGTGCACTTTTGATTCTCCAATTGGAAATATATGCAGAAAATACAAGATCAAATGCACCCATTCAAGAGTTTTTTGTGCAGCTCTATGATGAAACCAATACCGATCAAAGTTACCAACAACTTCGGGAGCTTTGGATCGATGAGCATATCGGCATCGATCAGTATGGCTATGAAAGAAATGATCAATGCCATTTACGTTTCGTATTGAGCAAAGGCATTGAAGCTTCCATTTGTTATACCTACGATGCAGATTATGGTTACGATGATGGCAGTACTTCGTTGCATTTTTACAACCAACGACAATACCATCATCTTTTAGAAAACCAGGCATATGAAACCGTGATGCAGGTTACTGAAATCATTTCCTTTCATAAAAAATTGGATATGAGCATCAGTTATACAAAAAGTAGAGCGATTAAGAATGTGCCCTCCAAGATACATCAACTACTGAAAAACCAAAGTGGTGTCTGGGTAGACGATGTTAATCAAAAAATAGGATTTGCAGGGATAGATACTGCACTGATTCTAGATTTTGATGAGATCAAATATTTTACTTTTCAGAATATCCTTCCCGCCAAAGGACCTGGATATGCAGATTTTATGGTGCATCTTAGCACCGAAGAATATCTGTATGTTTTTACAGCAGATACGTATTTCTTCGATCAGTTTGCTCAGCAATTGGAGCACATGACAAAAATAGCTGTTGAGATTCCTCAAGCATATTACAACTGTTAGGGGATATATTATTCACTAAAAATAAACAGAAAACTGCTTGCGTCATTTTATTGAATTCCATTTTCGACTTACATGAGCAAACTGACCCTACATCTAAAAGTATTTGCAAGATTAAAGGATGTTATGACCAAATTGGGTAAAACACACCTCGTTTGGTCATCATTATTGTTAATTTTAAATGTAGATTATTATAACATAAACTAAAATGCTGAATAATGAGCTGACTTCGGATTTTATAGCTTCAAAACGCTAAACTATCCTCCAAAGTTTAAAGAATTCCCACATTAATTTTCAATGACAGATCGGGAGATTTTTTATAGATAAAAAGGTGCGGCATGATGAAGACTTCATCGCTGCGAAGTCACGAAGATTACCCAAGGTGAAGAGAAAAAAGACAAAAGTAGATTATTTATACAGTACCGAGATGGTCGAATATGACAAAAATAGCCCTGTACCTTTCAGATCCTATGACATTCTTATTTTTGATAGTAGCAGACAGTTGGCTCCAGATGGAATAATTAATAATCTATTTCCAGACAACGATCTTGAGTCATTTTTAAAATTAAACACACCAAACAAGGGTTTACAGAAAATTAAACAACACCCCCAACAGCAGAAAATCTAGAATGGCATAGGAGGGAAGAGTCCCATGACACGGAGTTTGTTGGCGCTAAGAGATGCTCAAAAGAAAGAGTCCCGAAATTGTTGAACTACGGAACTCTTTCTTGAAAACTTGCTTTTTATTATTTCATCAGATCCAATTCCACATAAGTGGGATAATGATCAGATATATAATGGGTAAATTCATTCTTTATAACACCACTTTTGATCACCATCTTAGCAGCGCGGGCATTAGCCCAGATAAAATCGATCCGTTTCGGTACACCTGTTGCACTTTGTTTCACTTGACCATTCCCATCTTTAAATGTTGGTACGGTACTTTCAAAATTTTGATGCAATAAGCGGTATGTATCTTGAAATCCAGCTTGTTTTAATTTACCTAACACGCTGTAATCAATCTGGCCATTATTGAGATTACGAATATGCTCATGCTTTTTTTCATTTTCCAACATACCTGCCAAAACTTTACTACCGTATTGCTCTCGATCAGATGCATCTAGCGAATTGAAATCGCCCATGATCAAGATCGGCTCATGGGCAGGGATTTCCTTTGCTTGAGCCAGCACATCCGCCACTTCTTTTAATCTTTTTTGATAGTTAAAAGGTGAAAAATGAATAACAAAAAAATGCACTCCCTTTATTTTCGCATATAGGTAGCTATGCCACATATTTTCTGTGACTTTACGAAAATTTACCAGTGGATATTTCGATGTTATGGCAACCGGAAAGCCTTCTTCTTTAGATTGCAACACATAATCATGTTTTATGTGTTGCCCCAACTGTTCCAATGTCTTTTGCGTATATCCATTCATTTCTTCCAATGCAATGACGTCTGGGTTACAATCTTTCGTAAAATTGACAAATCGATCGATATTGACCGAATCTTTTTTGAGTCCATATAGTACATTATAGGATACGATTTTCAAATACTCTTGGGCCATTGTAACCTGAGCAGTCATCACGATACAAAGTATCAGTACTATAGGAAATAATCTATTTTTTTTCATCATATTATAAGTAAAATTAAAAAGTTCTATTCTATTGATATAAAAGATAGGAGCAAGGTCCATCGACCTTAGTCATACGATTTCGATCAAGCCTTTACTAGGTACCTGATTTGTCCCAACCCTCGTTTTGTTCCAGTTTATCATTCAATTGAAGTTCTTGAGTCGGGATCGGATAATAATAATCTTTTGATTCTATCCATTTCTTGTCAATGTCTGGTAAATTGACAATGCGGCCACCATTGCTGCCATTTTCTAATACCAGTTCTCCCAGTTTTTGATATTGGACGCCCGGTTTTTTTGTTGGCGCTGTTCCTTGATAAATAACCAGGTCCAACTTACCATCCTGGTCCAGATCATATTCGCCAGCTCCTGAAAAATACATGCCATAGAATGGCTGAGCGAGCTTTGCCCCCTCTTTCCAACGTAGAAGGTCCTGATAGCGCAAACCTTCTTTCACCAATTCGATACGACGCTCCCGACGAATCTCTAATATGGCACCAGTCTGTCCACTTTTGGTTACATGAGGATAACTTGCCAATAAATAGGGGTCAGGAGCGGAGTTTGCAGCACTTAATAACAGATTAGGCATTCCCACACGGTCGCGTAGTAGTTTGATGCTGCGATCGATATCAGTCTGCGTCAAATTTCCTAATTCAGCTTTCGCTTCTGCATAATTCAACAATACCTCTGCATATCTTATGATCGGCATATCATTAGTCGACTGACCAGCATCAAATGCGGGAGCAAGTATATATTTTATATATTGATATCCTGTAACTGATGTTGCAAAATCAGGGACTGAGGTTGTCGTAGCACCGATCCTTTTATAACCTGGAGTACGGATAGTCTGAGATAGACGCGGATCCCTATTTTGCGTCTCTTCATAGAAACCAATCTTTTCAAAATTAGGCTTATCGGTAAAGCGGGTGCCATCTTTCATCAAATAACTATTGACCAATTGCTTCACCATTCCCGGCCGGCCATAAGATGCAGACAGAATATAAAAATTGGCCGAATGCACATACGGTACTGCAGCACTATATTGTCTGGACAAGATCATCTCCGAAGCAATGGCATCCTCTGCAATAAAAAGTTCGTGATAGGCTGTTTTTACGTCACTTTTATAGATACTATAGGTATTCGATTTCATCAGCTCATCAGCGGCTTTTACTCCCTCTTCCAAGATGGCTTCCCAATCTCCTAAGCCATGGTATTTACGAAAGGTGCCTTCGAATAGACACATTCTCGATTTGTAGGCCAATGCTGTCCATTTGGTTATCAGCTGCGCACTTTTTGTGTCGCGACAGTTTGCGATAGCATAGTCAAGATCTTCTATAACTTTCGCAAAAACAATTTTTCGTGAATCTCTTGCTTTAAACATGGCAGGGTCATCCAATTCGTTTACTGTTTCGTACAAAGGCACATCACCAAATCGCTGAATCTTGTCAAAATAGAAGTATGCTCTAAAAAATCGAGCTACTCCATCATACTGCAAGCGCGCTCCTTCATCGGCACATTTATGTGAATTGGCCAAATAAAAGTTAATCTTGCGCAGCACCGTCCAACTCCATCCTCCGCCACTAGATGGAGTCGTTCGCGTACCTTGAAATTCGGCAGCTAATGTATTCCGGGCCTCATCATCACCTTGATTGGGATTGTTATAGTGAATCGCTAATGCATCCGGCAGATCACTATAAAAAGCATTGGTATAGGTCTGTAATTCTGATGCTGTACGAAAATAGTTTTCTGGAGCTAATTCAGATAAAGGGTATCGCTCCAGATATTGATCGTTACAGGAATTAAAGAGAAGAACTGCTGCAAATGCCGCAAATTTTATATACGTGTTATTCGTTTTCATGATTTAACTGATTTATACGATTTACAATGAAACTTGTACTCCAAAAGAAAATACTCGTCCTACAGGATAACTTCTTCCTGTATTGTCTGTCATCACTTGTTCTGGATCAATGTAATCGGTCTTTAATTTGGTCCAAGTATGGAGGTTTTCTCCACTAAAAAATACACGCAATTTATTGATGTGCACGCGCTCTGTCAGTGACAGTGGAAGGGTGTATCCGATGGTTAGGTTCCTTAGTTTCAAATAGGCTATATCTTGGATATACATGTCATTAGCGACAGATAATTCCGAATTCTGGGCAGTATAACCTCTCAAGAAAGGAAAATAAGCATTTGGATTTTCAGGAGACCATATTTTATCTTGAAAATTAGCCGGGATAAAGGAATCATACGGTCTTGCATACACAGACCAAAATGCTTGTGCTTCCAGATTAGGGTACCAATTTTGGCGCCCCACTCCCTGTAGGAATACCGAAGCATCAATACCGTTCCAATTGGCCGATAAATTAAGCCCGTAGGAATAGCGAGGCTGATCATTACCGATGACGGTCCGGTCTCCAGGATTGTTCAAGGTATTATCGCCAGCGTTAATAATTCCATCGCCATTCAAGTCCAAAATTTTGATATCGCCAGCTTGCAACATCCGAAGATCAGCAGTAGGAGCTTGCACACGCCTTCTGTTGATTTGATCTTGATTGACAAGCTTAGCGTAGGCCTGAGCCTCTTCTGTCGTTTTGAAAAGCCCATCGTATTTGTACCCCCAGATTTCACCCAATTTTTGTCCTGTATAGTAGTTATTTAACAGACCCGCATCATTGGCAAATTTTGTGATCTCAGCTTGGTAATCGGACAGCATCGCGCGAACAGAGTAATGAAATGCTTTACCTGCTACAGCAAATTGATCTTTCCAAAGCAAAGAAACTTCAAATCCTTTTGTCTTCAGATCGGCCGCATTTTCTTGAGGTTCTGCAGCCCCAAAAACTGCTGGTTGCGTTTTTCCTCTGCTCAGCATACCTTTGGTCTGCCTTACGTATAGATCTGATTGAAAATCCAACCGATTGTTGAACATGCTGAAGTCTAAACCAATATTACTCGTTGTGATCTCCTCCCAGGTCAAAGTAGGGGCAACAGGTGCAGGATTATTGGCCACATTCAATTTCTGTCCATTGACAAGATAGGAAATCTGTCCAGTACCCATTGATGAGATATACGCATACGTACTGACCTCTTGATTTCCTAACGATCCGTAAGAATAACGCAATTTCAAATTATTGACCGTATTCTTCAACGGTTGGAAAAACTTTTCCTCACTGATCCGCCAACCTGCAGAAAAAGAAGGAAAAAATCCAAAACGACTATGTTTTGGAAAACGAGAAGTACCATCATATCGTCCACTCACCTCAAATAGATATTTTCCTAAATAATCGTAGTTTAATCTATAAAACCCACCTCTTAGCGCCCATTCATCTGCACCAGCTTCAAATTGTTTTTCACCGATGACCAAGTCTAGATCATTTAAACTTTCAGAAAGCAAATCTTGTCCGATTCCGCCGATTCTTTTGTACATACGATCTTCTTGATTGAAGCCCGCCATAGCTGTAAAATGATGATCAGCAAAATCTTTTTTATAAGTGGCAAATACATTGATAAAATGCCAGACATATTTACTCATACTTTCTCTCAGCTTGTCTTGATTTAACTGCGAAAGAGAAGACAGTTCCATCACGCCTGGATACTTGGAGTATAGTTGTTTGGTCTGTCTGTAAGAATAATCAGATCGATACTCCCGGTAGGAATAGTTGCCCGTTACGCTCAAACCTTTACCCAGCTTAACAACCGCTTCTGTCATATTGGTAAACTCAGTACCACGCGTATACCCCCTCATATTGCCACTTTCAAGAGCATTGTGCAGGCCATAGCCAATCGGATAACTGTTGATCCCCGAATATCCCGTTATTGTCCCATCTGGATTGCGAGGCACATACATAGCATGATAATGGTAGGTTGGACTGTTGCTCACGTTATTCGCAACCGTACTAAAATTATTTTCCAATCCTGCCCAATCATAAGATGATTTGAAAAAGTGCGTACTATTGCTCACCGTCAACCATTCTTTAACATCACTAGCGATGTTAGCCCGTAAATTGTATCGCCCAAACCGATCAGGATCAATATTAAAGATACCCTGTTCTTTGGCCTTCGATCCGGACAGCGCATATCGGGTATTTCCTGTAGATCCAGAGAACGACAGGTTATGCTCACTCTTGGGTCTACTATCATCATACAAGTAATTGAACCAATCAAAATTGCCATAGTAGCGGTATATATCCCGACCACTTGCATCTTTTTTGACCACTACCCACGGACGGTCGGGATTTTCAACCTGATCATTGACCCTGGACAATAGCTCTTCATAGTCTTCATCGGTATAACGGGTAGTGCGATAACCCAATGCATTGTACATCGCATCATCATTGAGTTTTGCGTTCCAATATCCACTCGTTATAAAATCCGTATTAGTGGCATGTTTCGTAAATCCGATGTTATTACTATAATCAATAGTCGATTTGCCGTTTTTACTGCCTTTTTTAGTGGTTACCAATACCACTCCAAAAGCTCCACGCGCACCATATACAGCAGCTGCAGAAGCATCTTTTAAGACCGTCACAGACTCCACATCATTTGGATTGACCCGGTCCAATGTGCCCAGTATACCATCGATCAAGATCAATGGCCCGCCGCCATTGATAGAGGTATTACCACGTATATTTACAGTACCGCTATTTCCAGGTTTTCCAGATCCAAATACAATATTTAAATTGGGAATTGTTCCCTGCAGAGCCTGCGTTAATTGGGTGACAGGTCTGTCCTCAAATTCTTTACCCGATATCTGACTAACCGCCCCAGTCAGATTGACACGTTTTTGCTCACCATAGCCCACCACCACCACTTCGTCCATGGCCGTAATGGCTGGTTTCATATGGACAATCACATCCGACTGACCCGCTACAGCAAGTTCCTGTGGCTGGAAACCAACTATTGAAAATTGCAACGTTACATTGTTACCGGACAGTTGGATCTCAAACTGCCCATTTTCAGTACTACCGGTTTTATTTGACGTACCCTTTTCCGTGACTGTTACATTGCTTAGCGGCAGACCAGCAGCATCTAAAATTTTTCCTTTAATTTTCCGTTGCTGTACGAGTGCCACAGGTGTGTGGGTTTCGATCGCAGGGGCAGTTCTTGGCAGTCCCTTGCTCAGCACTACGTTATTATCAACCATCCTATAAGTGATCTGATATGGAGCAAGAATATCCTTCAGAACAGTTTCAAATGGAGCGTTACGATAATTGATATTTATTCTTTTTGTATTGGATACCAGCGATTCCTTATACAAAATATTGAAACCACTTTGCTTTTGCAGATCCTTGATCACGGTCTCCAGTTTAACATTTTGTTTCTTCAAATTTATACCCTGACCATAGGTGAGGGCGCTTACTTGTAAAGCTGTGGCAAATAATAAAGGTAGTGCGATTGACAATTTCATAGTCAATGGGTTAAAGGTGTAGGTTTGCCTAAAATTCATAGGCATTCCACACCGAATTTTTTTGTACTTTTGCATACGGTTGATCAGTGTTTTATAAGTTAAGATTTGTTCGGCCTCCTGTCTTTTCTAAAGACATAACTTCAGGGGCGGTCGCAACGCTCCTGAAATTTTTCACATGGGTAGATATTATTTCATTACATAAATTCTCCTTCCTTTTAATTGGAAATGTATGCCTCCCACCAGTTCAATTGTTTGAAGCAGTTTATTAATATCTTCATATTTAGATATTGTTCCTGAAAATTGAAAATCTGTCAATTCATTCTTAAAGATAACTTCCACATCATACCATCGGCTTATTGTTTCCATGACCTCCTCAATAGCGGTCTTTTCAAAAGCAAATTTTCCGTCTTTCCATGCCGAAAAATAGAAAGGATCTACTTGTATTTTCTTGACCCGATTACTAGCCATATCAAATGTTGCTTGTTCATCGGGCGATAAATATTGTCCATCATGATCACTCCCCGCAAAGTTTAATTTCACTTTACCTTCTAGCAGTGTGGTGACAATCTTTTGTCCATAATGCTGCAGATTGAAGATCGTTCCTAATACCTCCAATTTTTGAGATCCTGTGTGGATGATAAATGGCACACGTTTACCAGCCTTCACTACTTTCGCAACTTCAAAATAGGCTTCGCCAGTCATCTCAATCTCTCGAATATCCTTATTAAATTGAACTGGATATCGAAGCGTCGTCATGGCATTTAACCAGACCTTTGTCCCATCCGGCAAGATCAATCTATACTCTCCACCTCCAGGTGTCACGATGGTATTATGGACCAATTTTGATGATTCTTTACCCGGGTATTTTGGTCGATAAGATATCGAGCCATCCGCTGTTTTCACAATATCAAAATCACCATGAGGGATCACCGTATCACCTTTAATTTTTTCCAGGTCAATACGTGATCCATTTTCTAAAATAATTTGTGCTTTATTCGTTCCAGGTAAAACCTTTAATTCCGTATCTACATTTTGGAGATGAGCTATTTGGTCGATTTCCTTTTCATTCTGGTTCCAAATTAGAAAAGCCGCTGTGCCCAGCAATAACACTATTGCAGCAGTCGCTATACTTTTGAAGATTTTTATTTTTGATACTGAGCGATCAGGTATGTCGGTTAAACTATTTTTAACACGGTCGTCGGATTTTATTCTGGCAAATAATTGTGCTGCGTCAGGCTCTTTAAGCGAAGTATTTTCATCCGTATCTTGTTCCATCAACTCTTCCCAAGCCTCCAAAAACTCTGGATCTTCAATATATTTAATAAAATTTTCTATCGCAGTTCCCTGAAGGGAACCTGCATAGAACTGGCGGATAAGTTTTTTATATGCTTCTACTTTAGACATCTTCCATTTATTGTGCGCTATTAGATTAATCGCGCCACAAACTAAGATGGACTAGTTAAAAGATATTTTTTATGAAAAATATAAGAAATAAGATGTTCTCTAACCTTAAACGGACAAAATGATAGGCAGCCACGAGGTGATTCCTTACCGTATTTTTTGAGATTCCGATTTGATCTGATATTTCCGAATAACTCAGTTCATCGATCTTATTCATTCGAAAAATGACTTGCTGTTGTTTAGGTAATTGATCAACAACTGCATTTAAAAACACGATCAGATCCTTGTCTTCAATCTGTTTTCCTAAGTGGTCATGTGTTTCGTCCCATTGGGAATACTGCGTTAATTCAAAGCGTTGACGAACGGCTTCCTTTCTAAATGCAGAAATAGCCATTCTTTTTGCAACAATATATAAGAACGGATAAATTGCTTCAACTTCAGGGATATCCTGGCGTTTTAAAAATAACTGGATGAAGATCTCCTGCAGGATTTCTTCGGCATCCACCTGAGAAGGACATAGTCGACTTATGCGTTGAAACAAGATTGGCTTATAATATTCAAATATCTTATAGAAGGCACGTTCATCCCCTAATTTAAAGCGATTAAATTCATCTAGACTACATGAAAATCCTTTCACATCCATTATAATATGACCCCTAGGTTATTTTGGTTAAAGTAACGAAACTGATATTAAATATATATAAATATAAGGTTATTTCAAAATGAAATTATAGCGCTTTAACCCACATCGTCAATGATGTTGTTTTTTTTATAAAATCAAAAATAGTCTATTGTTTGAACAGTAATATGCTTACTTGTCCGAAATGAGTTGCTCTCTTTACAAAACGGTTGTTATTGCATATTTCAAAAGTCATCAGCTCAGATATTCTCACATACCAGCAGCAGGTCAGATTCCGCCCAGTCTTAGTTTTGATCATCATTAACCGAATATAACCAACTGATATTTCAAATTTTGATGAAGCACAGCTTAGATTCTAAACAAGCTACAATATAACATTGGGGTTTAACTCAATAAGGTGATATTATGGACACTACTATTGTGCTGCTTATTTTGTGCGGATATTAAATAGTTTATTCTCCGCTTCTATTGCGGTGAATAATGCTTATATTTACCGCATACATTTTAGAAGCGATGGCAGTCTATATACACGAACGACATAATTGGACCGATTTCCAATGGAAAGACCATAAGATACTTAATTTATTAAGCGAAGTTAGACATCTGCAAGGAAAACTTATTGGAAAAGTAGAGTTGCTAGGATTTGAATTACAAGACGAAGCAAACTTAGAAACACTTATACAAGATGTAGTGAAATCATCAGAAATAGAGGGGCAAATACTTAATCCAGAACAAGTGCGCTCTTCAATAGCTACTCGATTAGGGTTAGATAATTCAGGTTTGATACAATCTGACCGACATATTGATGGTGTGGTAGAAATGATGATAGATGCTACACAGAATACAGATAAGACCATAAGTATAGAAAGATTATTTGGCTGGCATGGCGCATTATTTCCAATCGGTAGAAGTGGCTTGTACAAGATCGATGTAGCACAATGGAGAAGTGGAGATATGCAAGTGGTTTCGGGAGGAATGGGAAAAGAAGTTGTACACTTTGAAGGACCTAAAGCTGAACGTCTCGAAGAGGAAATGAAGAGATTCATAGGCTGGTTTAATATGGATTCTAGTATAGATCCAGTCTTAAAAGCTGCTATTGTACATTTATGGTTTGTGACTGTACATCCATTTGATGATGGAAACGGACGTATCGCTCGTGCATTGACAGATATGCAACTATCGAAAGCGGATGGTGTCAATCAACGCTTTTATAGTATGTCTGCGCAAATTAAACAAGAACGTAAGGAATATTATACGATTCTAGAGAAAACGCAAAAAGGAGATTCTGATATTACCAATTGGTTAGTTTGGTTTTTAAAATGCCTTAAAGAAGCTATTATTGCTTCGAATACGATAATAGATAAAGTCGTGGGAAAACATCACTTTTGGATGCAAAACAGTGTTCATATCAGTAATGAAAGGCAACGGATGATGTTGAATAAATTAATGGATAATTTTGAAGGAAATCTGACTTCATCAAAATGGGCAAAGATGACCAAAGTATCGGCTGATACCGCATTACGAGATATTACAGATTTAGTTCATAAAGGTATTCTAATTAAAGCAGATTCGGGTGGCAGAAGCACAAATTATGAGCTAAATTGGTAGTCTTTTCATTTTTAACTGCCTATAAGATATATCACCTTTTATCAAGATCATGAAAAGCCATTCTGCCAAGAATGGCTTTTATTTGTTAAAAATAATAATCATCATCAACTTTTTAATGTTATTTTAGGGAGAGATTACTGATAGCCCCTTAAATAACTAACCAACAAGATTCTATTTAACCCTAATACTCAAAATTCAGAAACAAAAATTTGATATCCAAAATGATAGAAGAAAAATATGAACCATGGAAGCCAATTGAAGAACTTCCAAATAATCCTTTTTTTTACGAAATGAATTTTAAAGAAGAAAGTCTAATCGT
The DNA here is from genome assembly GCF_002440335.1 of Sphingobacterium sp. UBA6320. Taxonomy (NCBI): domain Bacteria; kingdom Pseudomonadati; phylum Bacteroidota; class Sphingobacteriia; order Sphingobacteriales; family Sphingobacteriaceae; genus Sphingobacterium; species Sphingobacterium sp. UBA6320. The sequence goes on from NZ_DJTA01000008.1 coordinate 93,642, forward strand.
CTTATTAAAGGAATCGGATCTTGTTAGTAGATCTTTAAAGATAGCGTTTAAGAATCCATTAGCTTATCGAATTGTTACTGAAGCCGGTCGCATGAATACATTAAATAATCCTTTTATATATACGTTTTGTAAAACAAAAACATGTAATTTTCTTGAATGGTTTAAGTAAGAAAGTTATGGAATGTTTAGTAAATTAGATGAGAATCATCATATGATATGCAACAGTGACAATATTATTGATGTGATTACTAATCAGATTCCAGAACTCATGTGGATTGATTAATTTTAGTAGTATGGTATATTTGGAGGCTTTACTATTTTGATAATACCTTTGTAAATACTTTAACTAGAGCGCAACCGGCAAATATTAGAAAGAATATGATGTAAGCAATGGGTTGGATTTCATTAAGTCCGAGCACAGACGGAGAACATGCTATTAATCAAACTGAAGATCTCCAAAAAAATGTTTTTAAAATTGATTGGTTCTTTTCAATCTATTAATCTATTAATCAATTTATAGAATTAAAAGAATTGAATGGGCGCAAATATTTATTGATTGGTATTAATCATAATCACAATAATGGTATGATAGAATTGGTAGAGCAATTACTTAAGAATATAGGCTTACTGTCAAAAGGATGTTATGGCATAGTTTACGTAAAGGGATGATGAATCACTTGAAAATGTTAATTTTCGAGTTATAAAACTAGCTAGAGGTAGGGTTGCTACAGCTGAGGACTCCTTACTTAGCCCCTGTAACCCGACTATTGAAGACTGAAGTAGGAAAGGATTCTAAAATGGGGGGCAAAAGGAACTAAAAAGTATAGATCTAGAGAAATCTGTTAGAAGAATATCATAAATGCTTATGATGGCTATATCGATTTTATAACTTAACTACAATTAGTTCTGACTATAGAGACAAGTTCTTATTGGAGATCAAGGCGCTTGAATTTCATATGTTATAAGAAATATCTGAAAGGTGAAGGAGCTAATGATCTTGATAATTTTATTGTGTATCCAAGCAAATTTATCTAAGTTTAACTACTATAAAAGGGAAATAAAAAGTGGTATCAATACAAAAGGAAATTCTGTAATCAAACCAATTATAATTAGAAGCAGTTTTTTATAATCAGGTATAGTAGTGTAATTTGATATTAAGATTACCTATGTGAAGTTTTATGTGAAATAAGTAGCTGTAAAAGTTAGAGTAGATGAGGCAGAATGATTTAAAGGAAGTGCTGAACGAAGTTGGAATGGGAGTATTAAAATATGAATAGTATATTATTAAAATTGTTATGTATTTGTATACTGACTGCTAGTTCACTACCGAGTTATGCTCAGGGTTTGTATTTTGTTAGCCACGAAGAGGTACAGAACAGACGGACTGGACTCGAATTATTTGGCGAAAATATGCTTTCCATAAAGGATAAGTTTGATATGAAGTTTGCATTGAAGTACCGCCCGGGTCAGGAGACCTATTTTGGTTATGTATTTCGACTCATTCTTAACGATCAATATAATATAGATTTAATCACCCGTGACTATAGTCCGCAAAATAGAAAGTTAAGTCTAGTAGTAGGTGATCAGGAATATACAATTGCATTAAAAAATAATATAGTCGATGCATATCAATGGCTTGATGTGCATATCATGTTGGATTTGAAATCAGGAAATTTGCAATTTAGTATTGGTGGACAGCAACTTAAAACACCTCTATCATTTCCAAAACAGGTTTCAGCTCGAATTTCCTTTGGAGCGAGCAATATGCCTCGATACTCTACTACTGATGTACCACCAATATATGTCAAAGATATTCAACTGTATCACGGGGGAAAAGAGCAGTATAAATGGGCTTTACAGGAAGAGGGGCATCTTTCTGATCAGTTCCGAAATGAAAAGGCGATTGCGATAAATCCAATATGGGTGCAGTCTTTACATCGTAAATGGTTAGTGTCAAATTTAGTACATACGAGCCCAGCTGCAAGTGTTTGTTTTGATCAAGAAAAAGAAGTTCTTTACATAGTAGGCAATGAATACATTACTAAATATGCAATAGCGACAGGTAAACAGGAACGTCTTGTATATGCTGATGGACCATTGGGCCTTTTGCAAGGTAATCAATCTCTTTATGTCGGTGAGAGAAAAAGTGTCTTTAATTATTTTCCAGACCAAAAGTTATTGACTTCTTTTAATGAAGAAACCCGTACCTGGAGTAAAAAATATGCAACAGGACAAACAACTGCTTACTGGCACTCTAATAAATTTTTCAACAAGACCGATTCCTCAATTTATGTTTTAGGTGGTTACGGGTACTTTACATATAAGAATCAGCTATCAAAGATTTCGATTAAGAATGGTCAATGGCAGGACGTAACACTCAAGGAGTCTGCTTACACACCTCGATATTTGTCTAGTCTTGGAGTAACTGATAAGGGGGCTTATATCTTGGGTGGATATGGAAATAAATCAGGTAAGCAGGAGTTGAATCCACACCATTATTATGATTTACTTTATTTTGACCCTGTAAATGTAACAATCCGTAAAATTGCCAACCTTCCCATAATTGATCAAGAATATATTTTTGGTAATTCTATGGTCATCGTAGGATCACAATATTATACCTTAATGCATACTAAAAACGTATTCGACACAAGTATTCGACTGCTGTCTGGTAGGCTAGATGGTACAGCGGTTAAAGTACTGTCGGATAGTATCCCGTATAAATTTAGTGATATTAAATCCTATTCAGATCTTTTTTATGCTACTCGCTCTCAAAAACTCTTGGCGGTTACTTTATTTGATAATGGCGAACAAACGGAGGTGAAAATATATAGTCTTAATTTTCCACCGCAGTTTTTAGATCCTGCCGCTATTAGTAATGGTTTAGTCACGAATAAAGGTATGATTGGGCTTCTTTTGTTTTTGAGTGGAGTAATAATTTTGATTTTTTTCTTGTGGAGAGCTAGGAAAACGAGATCAGGTCGCTTGAACGTACCTGTTAAGAAAGAAATGAGCTCATCTTTAAAAATAGAACAAGAATTAAATGTTGAACAGCAGGTGGTCAATCATATCTATTTATTCGGGTCATTTCGAGTATTTGATAACAAAGGAGTGGAAGTAACGCGTCAATTTACCCCCGTTCTTAGACAATTGTTTCTTAGTATGTGTCTATATACTTTTTCATCCAAAAAGGGCATTAGCTCCGAGCGTTTATATGAATTGCTGTGGTCGGACAAATCTACAAAGAGTGCGCGTAATAATCTATTGGTCAATATGGGCAAGTTAAAAGTAATTCTTTCGGATGTGGCCGGACTTGAGATCTCTAAGGAAACAGGTTATTGGGCGATAAAACTGGATGAGGAGCATGCACAAATCGATTACGCCTATTTTAAAAAGGTATCAAAAAATACAGGTTTAGACTATCGAAAAAAAATGATGATAATCGCAGACATCGTTCAAAAAGGAAGTTTTTTAGAGGATCTGAATTATGAATGGATGGATGAATATAAGAGTAAGATCTCAACAATCGTGGGAGAGGTTTACACCGGTTACCTGGAAGCTATTTCTTTAGGAAATGAGAAGGAAGATGTGCAGCTTATGATTGCTAATAAGATCATGCAATTTAATTCGATGAATGAAGATGCCATGTATGTATCTTGTCTATTGATGTCTAAATCGGGTATGCATCAGGAAGCTCGAATAACTTATGAAAGCTTTGCACAAGAATACCTTAAACTTTATGGGGAAGTCTATCCCATAACACTTAAAGAAATTTTAAAACATTCCCAAAATGTTTATTAATGCTATAAGTTAGGCATTTTTTAAAAAAAAATATTTCCCTGACAGTCAGTGTGTTAATTTGTTAATTTCTACTTGTTTTTCAAATTAATATAAAATTAAGTCAAAATTAAGCCCCTTCTGTTTTATTTGTGCTACCAATTAAAAACAGGAGGGGCTTATGATATGATGAACTATTTTATTACGTCTTGATAACCGCTTATTAGAAGTGGAAAATGCAGGATTAATAGTCCTTTGGTCTGGTTTATTGATGAAAATTAATCAGACTGGACACCAATCTTTAACCACAGTAAAACCTATAAATCTTATGAACAATTTGGAAAGTAATCGAAAGTTATGGACTTCGAGGGATGTAATATTCAGGTGGACAAAGCAGATGTCGGGATATGCTTTGCTCATCGGAACGGTGGTTATGCCACTTGAAGGATCTTCCTTACCATTAAATAGAATCAGTCGACTTATTATCATGCAACAACAGGTACGTGGAACGGTAACAGATAGTAGCGGTGCGCCCATTGGTGGAGCTACTATTAAAGTTGTTGGAACAAACCGACAGGTGGCTGCCGATGCAAAAGGAGCATTTAGTATCCAAGCAAACAAAGGAGATATTGTGGAGGTAACCAATGTCGGTTATGCAACAAAAAGTACGGTCATCAACGGTGAATATATCGATATTCAATTGGAAGCGAATCAAACGGGATTGGAGGAAGTGGTCGTAGTTGGTTTTGGAACTCAGAAAAAGGGGAATGTTACAGCTGCGATCTCCACAATACAGGCCAAAGATATCAATACCACGACCAGCTCAAGTTTAGCACAAAGTTTACAAGGGAAAATACCGGGATTACAAATAAGGCAACAAAGTTCTGAACCGGGAGCATTTAGATCAAGTATCAATATCAGAGGTTTTGGTGAACCGCTGTATGTCATTGATGGTATTGTGCGTGATGGAGGAGTTGAGTTCCAGCAGCTAAACCCGAATGATATCGAAAATATATCGATATTAAAGGATGCGTCGGCGGCCATTTACGGTTTGAATGCCGCAAATGGTGTAATTTTAGTGACGACCAAAAAAGGTGTTAGTGGAAAACCAACATTTAATTATATCGGAACTGTAGGATTACAGCAACCGACCAATGTGCCGAAGATGGCAAATGCAGCCCAATATTTAGAAATGTACGATAATGCGATATTTTTTAGGGATGGTGTTCATCATATAACGAAGGAGGAACTGGATAAATGGCGTCAAGGTGCACCCGGTTATGAGAGTACAAATTGGTATAACGAGACTTTTAAAAAGACAGCATCACAGCATCAACATGATTTTTCGGTAAGAGGTGGTACCGACGCTATTAATTATTTTACAAGTGTTGGCTATTTTAATGAAAGTGGACTCTTCAAAAGTGGCGATATGGGTTATGATCGTTACACATTTAGAAGTAATCTTTCAGCTAAACTTAGTGAGCGCCTTAAGGCCGATGTGATGATATCCGGACGTCGATCTAAGCGTGAATTCCCTGGAGGAGATGGTTTTATCTGGATGTATAAAGGAACGATTATCAGCCATCCAACCGAAAGCCCTTTTATCAATGGAGACCCAAATTATCCTGCCAATATTTATAATCAGCAAAATGCAGTCATCATGTCCCAGAAGGACTATGCTGGCTACACAGAAGATCGGAATAAAAGTTTCCAATCGTCCATTGCACTGACTTATGATGTGCCTGGAATTGAAGGTTTGAAAGCTATTGGTACTGTTTCTTACGATAGCTATAACGTTTACAATAAGAACGTATGGAAGAACTATAGAATCTATAATAAAGACCTCACTTCCATGGTCTTTAATAATCCAAGGATTGCTAATAATATTGATGATGCCGAACGTCTTGTGTTTCAGGGCCAACTTAATTATGACCGTACTTTTGCAGAGCACCATAACCTAAGTGCAACTGCTGTATTTGAAATGAAGCAGTATACCAAAAAACATAGTTACCTCTGGCGTGAGTATGATTTTTATACCACTGATGTCATGGATTATGCTTCGGGAAGGCAGACCAATAATGGTGATGAAATTGAGGAACGAAACATGTCCTACATAGGTCGTGTTAATTATGATTTCAAGGGGAAGTATCTATTGGGAGCATCTTTTCGATACGATGGTTCTTATCGTTATGCTCCAGGCGCAAGATGGGGTTTCTTTCCCAATCTTTCGGCCGGATGGCGATTGTCTGAAGAAGCATTTATGAAAGATAATCTCCTTTTCGTCAATAATCTAAAGATTAGAGCTTCCCATGGGATGATTGGTGAGAACCAAGGAAATGCATTTCAACATATTTTAGGTTTTTCTCCACGACCAAAGGAGGGGGCTGAATTTGTGAATGGTTCCTATGTAGGTGGGCTGGGAGCTCCAGGAGTAATCAATCCGAATTTTACCTGGATCAAATCTAAGATTACAGATGTTGGTATAGAAGGAGCGTTGTTTGGTGGGAAAATAGCTTTTGAAGCCGATTATTATCAACGTGAAAAAACTGGGAAATTAATTCAGAGAAGCGGAGGACTACCCAATACATTTGGAGGCGATATGCCTATCGAGAATTTTGAAAGTGAACTTACCCGTGGATTTGATTTAGTCATCTCCCATCAAAATCAGGTCAATGATTTTAAGTATGGTATTAGTATTAATATGAATCTAGCCCGTACTAAACACTTGATCGTAGATAAACCGGAGGCTAATAGTAGTTATGAGCGTTGGAGAAATGGATATGCTGACCGTTGGAATGATTTGGAGTGGGGATTTAATAACACCGGTCAATTTCAAAACATGGAGCAGATTAATCAGGCTATTGTCTATGGCGGTGATCGTGGTAATACACAAATCCTGCCCGGTGATTTTACCTATGAAGATGTTAATGGAGATGGTGTTATCGACGATAAAGATCTCATGCCTATTTTCAGAAATCGTGACCCGAAGATGTTCTATGGACTTACCTTGAATGCGGCATGGAAGCATATAGATCTGAATATGGTCATGCAAGGAGCATCCTTGTATACCATGCGCTATAATGAAGTATTTTCACAAATGTTTTTCAATAATGGAAATCTTCCAGAATATTTCTATGACCGATGGCATCTGGCTGACCCCTATGATGCAAATAGTGAATGGATAGCGGGAAAATGGCCAGCAAACCGATTTTCTGAATATATGGGTTCATCTTATAGAGAGAGCGATGCTTGGCGTATGAAGGCCAATTATCTCCGTATGAAAAGTATAGAGCTCGGTTATACCGTCCCTTTAAGCGAAGCGAATAAACGCTTGATCAAAAAGATAAGGGTTTATGGAAATGCGCACAATCTATTCACTTTTGCCGACGCATTCATCAAGCAGTTTGATCCAGAGCGCTTTGAGGGCGACTATAATGCAGGTTATAACTATCCGTTAATCAAGAGTTACAACATAGGGGTTAATCTTACATTTTAATATTTAGAATTATGAAATATCATCATATATCCAACATACTTTGTGGAGCATTATTGGTTTTTTCGACTTCCTGTTCCGATTTTTTGGATGTTACACCGCGTAATAAGATACCAGGAGATGCGGTTTTATCGGATCCTAACGGAGTTAAAGCTTTCTTAGCCAATTTATATTATCAGGCACCTATTGAAGATCACGTTTATTTCCCTAGAGAAGGTTTCAATGCTCGGGGTAATACGGGTTTTCTTTCTCTTGCCCAGTATGGTATGGAGGCTATACACTCAGAATGGCCAAATTGGAATGAATATAGAAATGACTGGTGGGAGAAAGGCTATAAGCTGAATAGGAGTATCAATATTCTTATCCAATCAATACCGACCTTGAATATGGCTGATAAAGAAAAGCAGGTATTGTCAGGAGAAGCAGCTTTTTTAAGAGCATACACTTATTTTGCACTTGCTAAACGTTATGGCGGAGTTCCTTTGATACTGGATAACCAGGATTTCACGAATGACTTCGAGATGTTAAAAGTACCCCGTAGTACTGAAAAAGAAACATGGGATCTGGTTTTAAGTGAATGTGACCGAGCGATCGAGTTGCTTCCTGAGGAGCATGCTAATGGTGATGAAAGTAAGCGTCGAGCAACCAAATGGGCTGCTTATGCCCTTAAGTCGCGCGCAGCACTACATGCAGCATCGGTAGCTAAGTATTGGAATAGTGCTCCTTTGTCTGGAGAAGCGGTCTCATTAAAATTTGTAGGCATGGAGGCTTCGCAAGCAGCAGCTTATTATAAAGCTTGTATAGACGCATCAATGGCGTTGATGAGTTCAGGTAGATTCAGCCTATATAAAGCAACTCCTGCTACCCCAGCTGAAGCCATCAAAAACTATCAGGAGATGTTTGTAAATCCTAGTGTGGCTTCATCAGAAGCGATATTAATAAAAGGCTATGCGCAGGTTGGTAACGATCTATCGCACGACCTTGATGGTTGGAATGGACCGAATCAGACTGGAGAAGGTTTTCCACATCGTGGACGTACCAATCCAATCCTTGAAATGGTCGATTTATACGAAAGTTATGATAACCCAGGTCATGCTTCACCGGTTGTGACGAGAGCTGATGGTCAAGTTTCATCGGCTGAGGGGTACAAAGAAGAAGTTGCTTATCGCCATTTTGATTCGCCAGATGAAATTTTCAAGAATAAAGATGCGCGATTCTTTGCCTCGATTATCTATCCGAATGCCTCTTGGAAAGGTCAGACCATTGTGATCAATGGTGGAATAGTGAAACCAGACGGTTCTTTGATCGATAGTCGGACTTCTTTTGAACATAAAGGCATAACATATTTTACATATGGTAAAGAACAGCCTAACCAGTATTCGGGTTTTGATGGCTCTGCGGATATGACAAGAACTGGATTTTTGATGCGTAAGTTCTTGAATGAAAATATGCGGTTTACCACTTGGCTACAGTCCACAACGGATTACATGGATATGCGCTATGCAGAAGTATTGCTCAATTTTGCCGAAGCGGTAGTGGAAAGCGGCTATAACCAAGAAAATGCCGTTAGTTTGGCAACCAAAGCGATAAATGATATCCGATTTCGTGCCGGCCATACGGTGGCGATAGCACTTAATTTAGAAAATGTGCTTCGAGAACGTACGGTTGAACTCGCATTTGAGAATAAAAATTATTGGGATCTGATACGTAGGAGAACATTCCATACCACGTTTAAAAATAAGATAAAAGAGGCACTGGTTCCTTTAATCGACTTGAGAGGTAATAAGCCACAGTATATTTTTGTCCGCAAAAATGTGGCAGGATCCAATAGTCAGAATTTTCCAGAAAAGGACTATTATAGACACATTCCAAATGTCGCTGGAAATGGTGTAATCCAAAATCCACAACAATAACATCTAAAATGAAAGCTATGAAAAGAATATTATATCTATCCTTCGTCACACTGCAACTTGCTTTGTTTACAGCTTGCGGTCTCAGTGATATTGATAATTATGAAGGGCCAAATGCCACGATATCAGGTGGCCTATATGATGTGGAGACTGGTGAGCTTATCCAGCAAGATGTCATTAGAGGTGCGCAGATCGAATATATTGAACTCGGATTCAAAAATCCACAGACGCAGTACATTGTTGTTAAAAACGAGGGGACTTATCGTAACAACCTCATGTTTGCAAACCGGTATACGATACAGCCTGTAAGGGGAAATTTTGTACCTGTCGAAAAACAGGAGATTGAGGTATCGGGCAGTACGGTCAAGGATTTTAAAGTACAACCTTATATCCGGATCAAAAATGCTGTCATTAAGCAAATGGGAGATAAGGTGGTGGCCACATTTAAGGTGCAACAAACGGTAGAAAACCCGGTTAAGCGTATCGGACTGTTTGCGCATCAAGAGATTAATGTTGGAGAGCCATTAAATATCGTAAATAAGCAAGAAGATATTAATGTGAAAGTAGATGAAAATCATACTTATCAACTGGAGATCGATTTAGTGGCAAACAATAGCAAACTCGTCAAAGGAAAATCGTATTATTTTAGAGTAGGTGCACTGATTGATGCGAGCGAAGCCAAGTATAATTATGCCTCTACGATTCAATTGACTGTCCTGTAGTGCCTAGATGTTTTATAATGATTTAATGGAGGTTGCCAAAGTATATATACTTTGTGCAACCTCATTTTGAGCAAATATATGATAGCAATATTAAAAAAAGGACGCCTGTATATATTGGCGATGCTTTGTGTGGGCTGCGCAACAAGAAATAAAATTGATTCGCCAGTTGATCAGGTCAATCCTTATATGGGCAACATCAGCCACTTGCTGGTACCCACATACCCGACTATACATCTACCCAATAGTATGCTTCGGGTGTATCCTGAAAGACAGGATTTTACCACAGATCAACTCTATGGCTTACCTATGATTGTGACCAGTCATCGGGGACGGTCTGCTTTTAATCTAAGTCCAGTAGACAGAACTGACAAAACACATTTTAATAATGTATATTCCTTAGACTATGACAATGAAGTAATCAAACCCTATTTATATACGTCCAATCTGCAGAATGGGGATATCGATGTCAAATATGCACCATCCCATCAGTCGGCATTGTATGAAATTAGATTTAGGAAACGCTATGCACCTTCACTCATTCTAAATACCCAATCTGGAACAATATCAGTGAGCGGAAATAAGATTAAAGCTTCTCAGAACTTGGATAATAAGACAATAGTCTATCTATATGCTGAGGTAAACCAGCAACCACTTCAAGTAGGAATACGAAATGACCAAGGGCAGTTGGATGACCAGGTAACTTCCAAATCAGGAGATCAGGTAGCTGCCATTCTTCATTTTGAACCCGGATTGGAGTTATTAAAAATACGATATGGTATATCATTTATAAGCGTTGAACAAGCGGAGTTAAATCTAAGACGCGAGATAAAGGATTATAATTTGGAATTGCTAGCGAATAAAGGACGTGATCTATGGAATTATGCTTTAGGTAAAATTCAAGTGAAAGGATTGTCCAAAGATGATGAAGCTTTGTTTTATAGCTCGGTGTATCGTTGCTATGAAAGACCCGTTAATATCTCAGAAGATGGTCGTTATTTTAGTGCATTTGATGGTCAGGTGCATACAGACGAACGACCATTTTATACCGATGACTGGATTTGGGATACCTACAGAGCTACCCATCCGTTACGGCTATTGATCGATCAGGAGGTAGAATCTGATATAATCCAATCCTATGTTAGGATGGCCGAGCAGATGGATCAGTTTTGGTTACCTACTTTTCCAGAGATTACCGGCGATTCGCGACGTATGAATTCTAATCATGGTGTGGCTACGATCGCTGATGCTTATGTCAAAGGACTTCGTTCATTTGATGTAGAAAAAGCATACCAAAGTGCTAAAGGAGCAATTGAAAACAAGACACTGGCACCCTGGTCGGCACAGCCCGCGGGTTGGTTGGATGACTTTTATAAAACTCATGGATATATACCTGCATTGAAACCCGGGGAGGCTGAAACAGTACCCGAAGTACATCATTTTGAGAAGCGTCAACCCATTGCTGTGACCCTGGGGACATCTTACGATGAGTGGTGTCTGGCGCAGCTGGCATCGCAATTAGGAAAAAAAGAAGATCACGAAAAGTATGGTAAACATGCGCTCAACTATAGAAATGTTTTTAATAGCAAAACAAGCTTTTTTCATCCTAAAGATAAGGATGGGAATTTTATAGAACCGTTTGATTACAGGTATGATGGTGGACAGGGTGCACGTGAGTATTATGGGGAAAATAATGGTTGGGTATACCGATGGGATGTGCCGCATCATATTGCAGATTTGATCGATTTGATGGGAGGCCGTAATAAATTTATTGAAAATCTGGATCAGACATTCAGAGAACCTCTAGGGAAAAGTAAGTTTGAGTTTTACAGTCAATTACCCGATCATACCGGTAACGTAGGGCAATTTTCAATGGCAAATGAGCCCAGTCTACATGTTCCTTACTTGTATAATTATGCCGGTCAGCCTTGGAAATCTCAAAAAAGAATTCATCAATTGGTACATCAATGGTTTAGAAATGACCTGATGGGTATGCCTGGCGATGAAGACGGCGGTGGTATGTCGGCATTTGTTGTGTTTACTATGTTAGGGTTTTACCCCGTTACTCCCGGAATGCCTATATATGTCATTGGAACCCCATTTTTTAACGAATCTCAGATTACCTTATCAGATGGTAAAAAATTGACGATTAAAGCTCAAAATCTGTCGAAACAAAATAAGTATATCCAGTCTGCTAAGATCAATGGAAAGGACTGGAGTAAGGCTTGGTTTGCGCATGATGATATCGTAAACGGTGGCTTAATAGAATTTGTAATGGGGCCATACCCTAATAAAGAATGGGGAGCGAAAATGAAAGATGCACCTCCTTCATTTAAATATAGAGTTGATTGAAAAAGGTATAATTGTATAACATAAATAAAGCTTAAAGCCGTTTGGAAAGACCAGTTCTTCTTTAATTTCCCTTTGTAGTTAATCTTCTGGTGTTTCATCTTGCTCAGGTTTGCCACCCTAAATTCTCATTTAAATGGGAATTTAGGAGTAGCAAAACCTTGACAGATCAACACTTTATTATTATCTTTAATTATAGCACAGGTTACTAGTAGCATCGAGGATCCGTAAAATAAGTCATTTGAAAAATAGCGCATGCTAATCCAAAATTGGAATAGCTTTTAAATCTCTTTTAGATGTTATCTCCCCCAACCTCCAGTATTATTACCTTGATGAGCAATAACCACGCACATTCTCAAATGCCTAATTTAAAGAAGGATTTAAAATATAATCATCATCAATAACTTTTTAATGTTATTTTAGGAGGAGATTAATGATAAACCATTATGCAACTTACCAACAAGATACTATTTAACCCTTATTTGGTTGCTAGTGCAGAGTAGCAAACACCGGACAGGTAATAAGATGTTTTCAATGAACAGATATATATTGCTTTTTATTTTAGTTCTATCCGAAATAGGGGGCTTTTCTCAGTCTGTACACACCAATACTTCAGATAGTTCTGCCAAGTTCCCTAAAAAATATGGGACATTTGAACATTATGCCTTTGTGCTTAATGGAAAGGTTATCGGACAGGAGGCGCTGGTCAATAATCTGCAAGCACAGCTGAATAACATTTTTCCTTACCCCCTTACGCTAGAAGGGCAATCCTATCCTGGGGCCGTATATTTTCATAGTGAACAACGGTTCGCCCCTCCGGTTGGATATGCTGATCAACCGGCCTATTTCATCAATGGCAGGCAGGTTAGTCCTTATCAGATTCGTTTGACTAAAATGGAAGCGTATAACCACATCTCGAAGTCTACGCAAGACACAATAATAGATGGTACCCAGTATCGAGGCTCCGTACATGTGGATTCCGATGAGGATTTTTTTGCAGACCGTATTTCCTTACCCGATTTTATCGAGAAGTATACCGATTTATCACCAGAAGAGGTTATCATCCATTGGCGAAATACCCAAGACGAGTATCGCAATGAGGATGATATCGGTACGATCATTGGAAATCATTTTCCGCTGTATTCATTCAAAATTCGCGATTTATCCGTTAATAAAATAGAGGTAGACCGTGTTCGCTTTGCTGAAAGAGAGCGGTATGTTATTCACATTCACGACGACAGCTATAGACAGAGTTTGCCTAAAGGCACTTTAATTTTTGAAGATCCTTTGGATCTAAATACAGTTTATCCGTGTTATCTATCAGATTTTGATCCAAAAGACGAACAAATTTTTATCAGGCCAGAAGTAGATGCTTCGACGTACAAAGGTTTAAGTTTTTATCTGAAGAAATTATCATCCACAACGGGAATTCCTTTGGCTAAACCCAGTTCCACTACGAAAACAGATTCTATCACGGTCCAGTTTATCGTACTCAAAGATGGTATGATTACCGCGTTAGAAAGTGCCGATTTAGATAAACCAGGTCATGAAGTTATACTTACCGCTTTCAAAAAAAATGCCTGTGGATGGACTCCTGCCGTCCAGGGGGGTAGGCCAGTTTTATGTCGCCGAAAAATGGTTCTCTTTTATAGTAAGGATCAAAAAGGAGATATCCGGTCGCTAGATAGTCTTAAATATCGCTAAAACATTATTTAATTTAGAACAATCTTATGACAACAGCTCCTATAAAATGCCTTTTACTTTTCGTTATCATGCTGGTAAACATGCATCTCGCACGGTCCCAGCAGTTCAGGACCAACGCTCCTAACAGCGCGCTATTATATCCAAAGCAATATGGAACATTTGAAAATTATGTTTTTATCTTAAACGGCGGTATCATTGAAAAGCAGAAGCTGCTCAATTATCCAGAGGCGAGGTTAGGACGCGTATTCAATTACACTTCATCCATAAAGACTATGTATGAAGGAGTCGTATATTTCCATACACCCTGGTATCCACCTTCACCGCCTGATGAATATGCCAACGACCCTGCATATTTTATCAATAATATACAGGTGAGCCCATATATCGTCCGGTCATCATTAACAGAACAATATACCAGTATCAAGAGATCAGAACAAGACACCGTTATTGACGGTATTGTCTATAAAGGTTCTATATATATAGATACGGAGGAAGATTTTTTTGCCAACCGCATGACAATACCCGAGATTGTTAAGAAGTATACCGGTCTACCGATTAAAGATGTTATCTTTCATTGGCGTAATGACTTTTGTAATATCCAAAATCCGGGACTTATTATCCAAGATCATTTCCCTTTATATTATTTCGATCTCAAGGGGTTGCAAGAAGTGAAAGTCGATCGTATCCCTTTTGCCGGGGGTGAACGTTATTTCATACATCTAGTAGATGAAGGTTATCCATATGATCATTTTCCTGAAAAATCATTTAGATCAACGCTAAAGTCTGATATGATCTTTGATTATCCTATGGATTTCGATCCCGAAGCGCCTTGTTATGAGGAAAAATTCAATAGTGCTATTTATGATATCCACCACCGTGCAAAATCGGAATCCAGACCATTTGCAGGAGAAGAAGATTACATCAAAAAATTAGCAAATAATATAGGTTTGCAAACCATTAAACCTCCTGCAAAAACCACACAAGATTCGATCCTCGTGCAATTTATTGTTCTTTGGAAAGGAGGCATTACTGATCTTGAATCATTGAGTCCACAAAAGCCTGGTCATGCAAAGATCTTACAGGCTATAAAACATTATTCCTGCGTTTGGTCTGGTGCAGAGGAGAACGGGACACTCTTGCTTTTCAGGAGAAAAATGGCGATCTTTTACAGTAAGGATAAAGAGGGGAATATTCGGTCGTTAGATCATCTTGAATATCGTTACGATGATCATGAACCACCAAGTTAGGGAAGGAGTTAGGATTGCTATTTTTTTGACCTATTACCTAGGGTAATGATCAATATGGAGTTGTTAGCTTCATCTGCTGACTAAGTTAGCAACTCGATGTCGTTGATTCTACTAACTTAATTCCTGAACTAAGGGTCAAAATATGAAATTTACTTTATAAACATATTGAGAATAATTCATAAAGGGGTTAAAATATGATATGCAATGAAATAAAATACTTCAATTTAAATCTATGTGATTAATAATGTAATAAAAAATCAAATTTGATTAAACATAATTTACTTTTAGATGTTTCGGTTTTAAGCGATATATGTTTATGGTCTATTTCTTTCTTTAGCCATAATTATTAAACTATAAATGAATAGATTATGAAAATAGTTAGGAACACAAGTGGTATTTTATTGATATAGAATTCCTTTGTAGGCAATTCCTTTAATTTATTTTATAAGGATTGTGTTATCAGTGATTTGTATATTCCAACAGTCATACGCTCAAATATTCACGTACTATCGGCAAATCAGCTTCCGTCCAGTGTAGTTTAATAATTCAGATGTGTCTACCCATATCGCCTACCTATGTTCTGTATGCACCTCTTCGCCAGATTTACATTTGCAAATAAAAGGATAGAGGCATATGGAGAAATCAGGTTATTGATGCTCTACAGGATTCAGCGCACGGTCAATGGTAATGATCATACCTAGTTCTCCTTTAATTTTATTAATACAATTATTCCTTCTTACCTCTATTTATTAACATTTGTTTCATTCGAGCTTTGTCAGCATATAGACTTCTCAATGATTCAGTAATATCAGGTTCTAAACTTGAGACGTGCTGTTATGAATTCTGTCTACATTCCTATCTAGCCACGCTTCAATATGTGGTTTTAATAAATTAAACTTATACTCATCTATTTTAAACTGATTTATTCGAGTCCCCCATACATTTTTTTTAATTACACTAGACACATATGCTTGATCTTGATTAACATAAAAAAGCTCAATTGTATCTTTTGCATGATTGCCTTTTATTAAAAGAAAAGGAGATTTCTTCCACCGATTATTTAAGCTGATAGATTTGTCACTAATTGATATAATCATATAAAAAGAAAGATCAGGTTCAAAAACCCTGCTAGTTTTTTTTATATGCGTTTCGGTTTTTAGTACGATGGATTTTTCCAGAAGATTGGTTTTCAAGCTATTCGCTAGTTCGTTAATATCAGTGAGGATTAGTCCCTCGAACTCTGCTTTAAATTTCTTGAATTTAGCCCAATAGATTTCATAAGTTAGATGTTCTTTTTGTTTTTTCTCTCTTACTGTTAGCTCCCTTTTAATACTTTTTTTATCAAACTTTAAAAGATTTTTTTTTAGTGATTTAATAAGATCCTCCATATTATTCTAAGATTTTATTTTATTCCAAATTCTTTCAATTTTCTAATTAATCCATCCCCAAATCACTGCGCTAATCAAAAAATAAATTGCAAATGCAGCGATAATAACCCCGATTGCTTTTAAATATTTAAGGTTGCCGTTATCTTCATTTCTCAGTAATTGTAGATTGAGCATAAAGGCAACAGCTCCAATGCCACCACCTAGTGCGCCGCCACCAATAAATACTATGGAAAAAGGCATGACTGCTAATACTGCTTGATACCACTTTAGTTTTTCTACAATATGATGTTTAAGATCATTGATTTCCAGTACAGGTATGATATCTGGAAATGTAGCTTTTGGATATGCTTTCACGATATCTCCATTGTGATCTGGTATTAAAAAAGGTTTTCCCTTTTCAGTGGACCGCTCCACGAGTACTTCGTCTTTGTATAATCTTTGCTTCCCTGTCCAAAAAGACACTTCAATTTGAAAGTTAGAATCAGGGAAGGCAGGTAATGTAAATTGATGTTTCATTTAGTGGGTTATTGTTTTAACAGTTGTGTTTGCGGTTTCTTGTCCAAAAACAGCTGTAATCATTGAAAGAAGGAATACGAGTAATGTTAATTTTTTCATAAATGATTTGGTTTTAATAGGGTTGTTTAGAATTGCTTTTTCAATTCTTCTTCAATTTCTTAACCGCCTCACTTTCCATTAATGATTTCATCTGCATGATTGCCACCTTATTCAATTCAATAAGTCGATCACTTTGTGACGATCCCTGTTGGATCAGTAAAGCATTGATGCTTTCGAGATTGCTCAGCACAACTAGTTGCTCTATTGTTGCATCATCACGCATATTTCCTTTTATAGTTGGGTTGCTTTCTCGCCATTCCTTAGCTGTGGTGCCAAAAAGAGCGGTGTTAAGTAAATCCGCTTCAGTGGCGTATACAAGGCCGGCCTGTTGTTTTGTGATTTCTTTGGGTATTAGATTTGCTTTAATAGCATCAGTATGGATATGGTAATTTACTTTTGCCAATGTTCTTTGCAAGTTCCAATCTAATTTTAATCGATTGTTTTCTTCGTCTTTGAGACGTTGAAATTCATTGACTAAGTATATTTGAAATTCCGGACTTAACCACATAGCAAAATGAAATGCGATATCTTTATGTGCAAATGTTCCACCATACCGTCCAGCCTTTACAAGCATTCCTGTAGCTTGTGTTCTTTCTGTCCATTGCCCTACAGACATAATGAATCTATTTGTTCCGGCTTCTTGGGCAATTACCCCGAATTCGGGGTAATTAAAATTCGAGTTATTTATCTTTTCCCACACACCAAGATATTCTAATGTGTTTTTATTGCTAATCCATTTCCCTATCAGTCCACTACCTTCTCGGAGGGAGGATGTCATATCAGTCAAGTTGATATAATCTGTTTCATTTTGAATGATAACTGATATTTTTGATTCTTTAACTTGTATTGTTTTACTCTTACTCATAATCTACCCGTGTTCATAATTGGTCGTAAGTGCCACTTTTGTGCGGTCTTTGAAAAACCTACTTTAATCTTAGCATCTTCTATTATCTCAGCTGTATATTTTTCTTTGTTTTATTTTCTCCAATATTTTTATTAGCCTTTTTCAACAAATCATCATTGACTGCTCAAATGACCTAAAAAATAACGTCCTAATCAGGTTAAAACTAGCTTATTCCCATACTATGATGGATTATGTTTCCGACTTTTATTCTATTGGTACATCATTAAATGCTCCAACAAAAAGAGGACCGGACGCCTACTTTTTTACTTGAAACTTTAAAAGTACCATCTTTTTTTTAGTAAAGCAAATATTGTTCGTTGCGATTTTATCGTGATACACTCATATTTTAAAAGTCAGTTTTTGTTCTTTAACCGAAAGAGTGCATTACTGATGACCATATTATAACTACTTGACGAAGACGTAAAAGTGCTTTTTCATTCTTTATTTTTTAACCTGGTTTTCCTTAATGCCCAACCTATGTTCAAATAGTACGGTTTTAAGGCTGCCAATTTAAACTATTTTAAAATGCAAAATACTTGCAACTGGGACAGCTATGCGCTGACCTTAAGAGAAGAAATGTCTTCGTATCTGAGTGAAAATCCGGTCTACCTTATTAAAAAACGAACTATGATCACACCAGTACCAAAACAAAAATCTAAAAAGCCTACATCCGTCAGATCCAGATGTCGTGTACCTCATGTGCGCCTTTCTATCGTAGCGCAAAGACCTAAAGATTTGTACTATTCGCTATTGTTTCCGTCGGTAGAAAAGACCGATGCCTATATCACCATTGTGAGCAATGCACGAAAAGATATACTCCGGATCACGATGGTCTGCATGGTCGTCTATGAAAGCTACCTATTTGCTTTGGGGCTACCATACAACTTTCCTAAAGAACAGATTATCGTTTTTTGGGCACGACCGAGCCAAATATATTCCTTGTCGATCCTGTGAGTATGGTGAAAAGCTGATCTACTACTATGAACTCAGCGTACCTGCTGATACCGCTTTAGAACAGTATCAGCAACGGATCTGCAATGACCTGAATGATCACTTTCAATTGGATGTCAAAGTTGAGCAGCTCTCATCGTCACAGATAGCAGATCGATCACTACTGAAAATGTCGAGTCGCTAGCACTCAACCAGGACGAGCAGCCGGCGATGATCATGAGAGCGAGACGGATGGTCTAAAAAAACAAGAATCAAAACAAATAGGGAGTAGTATTTATTCGATACAGAGTGATAATTATGGACAGGCTTTAAAAACATCTACAATTGAAAAATCAAGAAGATATAATGAGAAAACCAAAGTTTTTACTTTAGAGTATTCAATCTTACACAGAGACATTTTTGATATAAAAGATATAAATTTAGCATAATGGCGGTATTTAAGGTTGCTTATTCACAGTGTACTGGCTGTGGCTTTTGCAGAGAATCGTGTGGTCCAGACGCATTACGCGTAACCGAGGGATATATAAATGGCAAATTAAATACAATTAAAGCGTTTATTAAAGAAGCAGATTGTATAGGCTGTGGTCTTTGTGTCGTCATATGTCCGTTTGGTGCTATATACGATGAGGATAATTTTCCAAAAAATGAATTTTCTACTAGAATCCCAGAAGGTTATGATGAAAATTTTCTTAACATTAGAGAAAGATTTAGTGTTGCTGCATTAAGAGATATTGTTGATAAAGCAGGGTTAGCGAGCGGTCTTCAGTCTTTAAGCCATGCCGCTATTACTAAATTCATCAAATTAACTGGTGGAGTAGATATATCTCCTGTATTTGAAAAAGCGTTGAAATATAATGTGCTTCATAAATTAGCCTTTGCAGGAACAATTGTTAATGGTTATGAAGTAATAGTTGCTCTTTCTGATGGTGAAATTACGGATGATGATATGATAGATGCTACTAAATTTATATTTTTGGATGCTTTGACTTATGTCCCTGGTCCTATAGGATTACTTATGATAGGTCTTTCTGTCGGCGTAACTTTTGTCACAAATAGTAAATAATGGAAATTTAATAAAATGGTGAAATCAAAATTGGGTATCGGGTTCTATTGTATTTTGTTTGGAATAATAGCAGCAATTGCGTTATTTATCTGTGTAATATATACTAATTTACAATATGGTGAAGTTTATTTTAAGTCTTTCAAATGGTATTATTATTTGTTAATGCCTGTAGGGCTTTATGCTTTTTATATAGCGTTACAAACACCATATTCTGTTGAGCTCAATGGTCGTGTACTAACGGTAAAATCAGTTTTCAAAAATTATCATTTTGACTTCAACATCCAGTCCGATATACAGGTTTACGAGGAAAAAGAATTTTCTAAATTAGGTACATTTCACAGACTTGTTATTCACGATCCCAGCAGTTCAACCGTAAGTTTTACTGAATTTTCTCTTAGAAATTACAGATCATTCCGCGATGAAATTAATCGTTTTCAAGAAATATTAACACGTTAAATCTTTGCGATTTACGATAACTTATTAATAATTTCATCAAGCAATATTTCTTACTTGGCTTGTAGTCAGTGCCTTATTTAGTAAATAGATGGGCATTGACTAATTTACGCGTTTTGGCAGATCAGCTTCCGCCCATTCGTAATTTAATAATTCCGATGTGTCTACCCATATTGCTGACTATGTTTTGTGGGCACTACTTTACCAAATTCCCATTTGCAGCTAAAAGGATAGAGGCATATGTCAAAATCAGATTATTAATGCTCTACAGGATTCAGCGCACGGTCAATGGTAATGATCATACCCAGTTCTTCTTTAACTTCTCTTTGTAGACAATCTTCCTTCGATTCACCATGTTATATCTTGCCTCCCGGAAATTCCCATTTCATCGGAAGTTTCATCATCGAAGAACATTGACAGATCAACACTTTATTGTTATGTTTAATTATAGCACAGGTTACTTATAGCATCGTGTTTATAGGTAATGAAACTCTCTCATATTTTACTTTGCATTTCCTATCTTTGACCTACATGAGCAATCTGAGCCTATATCTAAAAGCATTTGCAAGATTAAAACAAGGGATTACCAAATATGGTAAAGCACCTCATAAACCAGTTTTTCTATTAACTCTGATTGAGTTAATAGAAAAAGGCTTGGATAATGACAATCATTTTCTTGTCAATGCAGATCTTGTAGGTCTTTTTCAGGAGAATTGGCGGATGTTGGTTACCACAGCACATCAGCCCGATTTTACTCAGCCATTTTATTATCTGCAGAGCGATCAGGTCGATGGACAGTCTTTTTGGTTTATCCATACTCACCATGGAGCTCCTATGCAAGCTCATATCAAAAGCGTTAGTACATTAGCATCCATTGTTGCTTACGGAAGTCTTTCACCTCAATTATACGCATTATTGCAATCGCTTGAAAATAGGAAATTAATCCGAAATTCTATTTTGGCGCATTATTTCCCTAACCAACTTCAATATTATTACGAGCATAAAAAAATCGGGGATGGGTATTATCACGATCTGCAGGCTTTGGTACTCAATGATCCCGAAGTTAAGTATAAACATATGGTGATTCATACAGAAGAAGATGTATTTATACGATCACACCTTTTCAAAAGATATATCCCCCAGTTGTATCAGGATACCTGTGCGATGACGGGTATGCAGCTGCGGTCTACGTACAATCACAATTTTATTGATGCTTGTCATATTGTACCATTTTCTATTTCGCACGATGATAAGGTCACCAATGGACTTGCATTATGTCCCAATTTGCATAGGGCTTTTGATCGTGGCTTGGTTTCCGTAGATCAAGATTATCGTATTTTGGTTTCAAGACATATATGCGAACTTGGAGAGCATCCCTATAGTCTCAAAAAATTAGAAGGAACTAAAATTATAATACCAAAAACTGAACAATACCATCCATCACAGGAAAATCTAGCATGGCATAGGAGCAAAGTATTTAAAGAAAAGTAGACTTTTATTTTTAAAAGACTAAATCAAGGAAATGCATGGATCTGATCCTCATCATTCGTTAAAAAATAATCTTCATTACAAATTGTATCGATGTCAAAATCATAGAGTCTAAATCCTGGAATGGTCAAAGGTTATACGCATTCTAGTTTTTTTTGTTCAAAACATGTTTTTAGCGAAATTTCATCCATATTCTTCCTCAAACGTTCATCCCAGCAAGATCACCATTTCCCATGTTTTTGAAGCCCAATATTGATCTCTATGAGAAAGTTCAATTGCTCTATCTTTTAAAATAGCTATTTCCAAAGAGCTTCTTCTTCCCCTTTTCTTTTAAACCTAATGCATTTGGATCAACATTTGGGTATTTATCTAATAGCATTCTTAATTGGAGGGTAAATGAGTTTTCCGGTTGAACGACATTTAATAGATATTTCATGCAGCATAAATGGATATAAAGAAATTGAAATTCATGTGGCTTCGGCACATTCTGAATCCATGAATGGGGCGGATTACTCAAAAGTTTTGGACTTCCAGGTAAATTTCTATTCCATAGTCTACTGTGATGAGCACAATAATTTCTTATTTGAGCAATAGACTGAAGCCAGCTTGGCAGATAAGTATGGTTAACAGTACCGAATTCTTTAGCAATGATATCTTTAGAAACAACATCATTCTTTAAGTTTCCATATAATTTTGATAAAGCGCCAAAACTTGTTTGTTCTAAAGATTTCCAAGAAGGGGGGAAGCGTCCATCATCTTTATGTTTCTTTTTGTGTTCCTTTATAAATATATCTTTTGATCTATCAATTTCTCCTTCTAGAACAGCTAAAGTTTTCACAAGATCACTAGCATTCTGAAAAATATTGAAATTTTGAAACCACCAAGGGTCAAACTCATGAGAAAGATGATAGATCAATTTGGTTCTTAAGCTTATTTCAAGTTTTTCAATAACATCAAATAATAATATTCTCAATTCTCTATCAAAATTATATAATGCCAGTACATCACTAAATTTAGCATTTGATTTGAACTTGTGAGCAATCTTATCTTCCTGCATGGGCCACCAGTAGCCAGCAAGTCTGTAATAACTGATATGAGATAAATAATGTTGTATATTGTCCGATTCAGAGATAAATAATCCGCGATCTTTTAATTGTTGAACTTGATCATCTATCGTGAAAGGTTTCTTTTCATACATAGAATGTGGCTTAAAAAAGGTCTATAAAACAAAAGACACGCCCTGGGACGCTGTTCTTATGGGTAGCGTGGCGTGTACTGTTAGTACAAATATAAGCATCTATTTACTATTTTACAAATTAAAAATTAAATTGTTTTAGGCAAAAGGCATAAAATCAGTTGATGATACGGTTTAAGAATAATAGTGCTTTCCAATAAGTATTTATTCACAGTTGTTTCTTAAGAAAGAGGAAAAAAAATAAATTATATTTGAGCATATAAACTAAATATTCGACAGATTATTTAAGTTTGATTAATAAACTTGAAAAGGGAGAATATGACCTATTTGAATACACTAAAATATTGGCGCAACTCATTAGCAGACGCCAGTCGACCAGCGATTAAATTGAAGGAGGGCAAAGTTTCCTATTACTTTGCAGAGTTACCTGATGTAAATTTACAGTTGGGACGTGTAGATGATAAGTTGGCTACACAAATAATTTCTGTAGAGAGTCACAAAGTAAATAATCAGAAGGGTATAAAAGATGAAAAAGATGCAGATTGGATTCAGTTAAAACAAGTCTCTGTTCTTATCAGTCCATTTCTTATCAACAGTAAATTTGCACATAATAAAAGCATTCAGGATTGATACACATACGATACAGTTTGGATATCAGCCTAAGTATGATCAGTTTGGTATTACACACATACTTGGAAATTCTGTGAAAATAGTTTATAATTCACCAATTCACAGACATAAATTTGTCATCAAAGTATATGAACAGGAAGAGTTTTTTGAGACTAGTCTAGATAAAACTATTCAATTTATTATAGATTATTATTTTTCTTAGCGTATAATTCGCTATAAAGCGCGTTGTAGATCATTCCAGATCATTGACAGGATATGTCGATACTCTGGAATTTTATATACGTTATGATTCAAACTATGTAATCTATTTATTCCATCCCTAATTGTATTTCAAACAATATTTCAGATATTTGGGTAGTACCCAACAGTAGTTAAAAGATTTTATCATGTCCGACATTCAACAATTATTAGAGCAGATCCGTCAGTTTAGAGATGCGCGAGATTGGGAGCAATTTCACAATTCCAAAGATCTAGCTTTGGCATTGAGTATTGAAGCATCCGAACTTCTGGAGCTTTTCTTGTGGAAAGGCAATGAAGATGCTGATCCGGATAAACTCAAAAAAGAATTAGCCGATGTTTTGATGTACGCGCTGTTGCTTGCCGATAAGCATGGTTTAGATGTGAAAGAGATCGTGGAGGAAAAGATGAAACTGAATAACGAAAAATACCCGGTGGAGAAAGCCAAAGGAACGGCAAAGAAATATAACGAATTATAGCATGTCACCATTCGATATTAACGAAGTACATATCATCCCAGTACGACCAACGGGGGAGGTGCAAGGCGAGTTTGATGACGAACTCGATCTCTACAATAGCGCGCTGGTATACCTGCTCAATGATAAAAAATCCATTTATATCGGCGAATCTATCAATATCAAGAATCGTTTTTCCAATCATAATGGACACCTGGTCAAGAAAGACTTATTGAGCAGACATGTTATATTTTCTCACCTGTTTAATAAATCAGTAACCCTTCATCTAGAAGCATTTCTGATCAATCATTTTTCCGCAGAGAAAGGGTTGACGCTTGTCAATGCCAATCTCGGTAATAACGGACACTACTACCACCGTAAGAAAGAGTATGAACTGTTGTTTCCGCAGATCTGGAATCAACTTGAAGAACTGCATATCGCACGTACCTCATTCGAGGAAATCATCAATAGCAATGTCTTTAAATATTCACCCTATAAGAGTCTCAACCTTGATCAGCAGCAAGCCGTACTTGCCTGTTTAGAGACTTTAGTGGAGGATAAAAAAGGAATATTTATACAAGGGAATGCCGGCACAGGTAAGACCATTATAGCCATTTATGTACTCAAGCTCCTGGTGACACCGATCCGCTATTTTGAACAGTTTGAGATGGAAGATGAGTTCTCTGTAGCAGCTTTCACCCTGCTGAAGCGATACCGTGAGCAGCATGGCATTACAGAAACAAATGAAGACCAGCTCAAAGATCAGATCGCTATCGTTGTATCGATGACTTCACTGCGCAGTACCCTGCAAAAAGTTTTTAGAGCCATCGATCAGCTAAGTGCCAGTATGGTCATATCACCTACAGATCTTTCAAAACGGAGTTATAAAGTCGTTCTGGTAGACGAGGCACACCGTCTCCGTCGACGGAAGAACATCTCCGGATATGGAGATTTTGATAAAAGTAATATACGACTTGATTTAGATGTCCACACCGGAACGGAGTTGGACTGGATCGTGAAGCAATCCGAAAATCAGATATTCTTTTACGACAGCAACCAGTCTATACGACCGACAGATCTACCACCATCATATTTTGAAGATTTAAAAAACTCTGCGGCCTATAAAACGGTCTGTCTGCATACACAGATCCGTTCCGAAGGCGGCGATCTGTTTACCGATTTTGTCCATCGCTTATTTGACTTGGATCTATTGCCTCAAGAGCGGTTCGAATCCAAAGGATTTGAACTGAAGCTCTACGAAAGCTTTGTCGATATGCGTGAGCAGATATTTCAACGAGAAGCAGAAGTAGGTATATCCAGATTAGTAGCCGGCTTTAGCTGGGAATACAAGACTAAAAATAAAAAGAATAGGCATCTCTATGATATGACTATCGAAGGCGTTGATCTACGTTGGAATTCCACAGCAAAAGACTGGATAAATTCCAAAGATGCCATACATGAAATCGGGAGTATCCATACCGTCTTTGGCAATGACCTCAATTATATCGCTATTGTCTTTGGTAAAGAAATCGATTATGACCCGATCAATCATAAGATCACAGTAGATCGTGACCAGTACAAAGACACCAACGGAAAGAATAATACCAGTGAACTTGATTTACTGTTCTATGTCAAAAATGTATATAAAACTTTAATGTTTCGCGGGATCCGTGGAGTCTATCTCTATGCCATCAATCCTAATCTCAAAGATTATTTAAGTCAGTATATGGACGTGGTCAAGCGCTCAGATGATAGCGATTCAACTCTTGCCCCAGCTTATGTCATTAGCGATTTCCAGACAGCAGGTAGTATCCCATATTACGATCTTGAGATTGCGGCAGGTAGTTTTTCCGAGCTTCAACAGGCCGAAGAGATTACTTATATCCAGATTGAAGGGACGACCATCGACCCAGATCGCTATTTTGCCTGTAGGGTAGTAGGAGAGTCTATGAATCAGATGATCCCCAATGGCTCTATCTGTCTCTTTGAGAAGTATCAAGGAGGTTCTCGCAATGGATTAATCTGTCTAGTCGAGTCCAATGAATTTATTGATAGCGAATTTGGAGCTCATTATACCATTAAGAAGTATAGCAGTAAGAAAACGGTCAGTGAAGAGGGGTGGGAGCACCAAGAGATCATACTTTTACCCATGTCCAATGACGATTCTTTTCAACCTATTGCACTTCGCGATCAGGAGTTGTTGGATTTAAAAGTGGTGGGCGTGTTTAAGAGGGTGTTATTTCTCGGTGAAATCAGCTAGAAAAATTTGGACAAGCCAAGATAATTATAAATATATTTTTCTACGTAAATGATGCAATAACCTCAAAAGGTTTTATAGAAAACTGAAGGATACTTCACCAAAATAAAGGAAGTCGATACATAAAAATACATTACTAAGATGATTAAATTTTTAAAGGGAGATTTACTGAAGTCAGATGCCGAGGCATTGGTCAATGCTGTTAATACAGTAGGCGTTATGGGAAAAGGGATTGCTTTGCAATTTAAAAATCAATATCCTACAAACTATAAGGTATATAAAGAGGCTTGTAAAAAGGGGGAATTAAGTATCGGGAAGATTCTAGTTGTGAAGGAAGGTGATTTGATAAATGAAAAATTCATTGTCAATTTTCCTACTAAGCAGCACTGGAGAAATTCGTCAGAGATTTCTTATATCCACGATGGATTAATAGCCTTACAGAAAGCTATTAAAGAATATGATATTCAAAGTATCGCTATTCCTCCTTTAGGCTGTGGACATGGCGGATTAGATTGGGATGTGGTGAAGCCAATGATTATTGAGGCACTTCAAGATCTTGATATCCATATTGATATTTACGAACCTGGTTAAGCTTGTTTTTTTGAGCAAGCTACCTTCATTTTTTGTTTACAAAATTTATCATTACAAAAGCGTCTAAATTAATATCAACCAACAGCCATTTTAGCAGAAGCTGTCCATAAGTATTCGGGAATCGGTTCTTCCAATTTCCAAGTGATCGACATTGGCTTAGAGCCCTGGTGTTTGACAAAATTACCAAGCCCCACAAATACATAACCGGCAGTATTTTACATAGTTTTTATAATCTCAGCAATAAATCCCATTTACAATATGATAGTGACGATAATAATCAGTATTATGGAAAGTGGCTAATGTACAAGTGAATGATTGGATGGAGTACTCGAACAAATAAAAAATGCAGTCACGAATATTACTAAAAGATTGTTTTTTTTCGTTAAAATACGGTTTCCCGTATTAGTAAATAGCTAGTTTCTGTATTTTCGCGATCTATAGTAGGGTTGCTCTATCTTATGTTTTTTTATATTAATTAGATCTGGCTCTAACACTTGTCAGCTTGTTAATAAAGGCATATTTTGATTATCAAAAAAGAATATCCAAACTTACATACGCGAAACCTGGACTACAAGTTATTTTTATATGAAGGATTTTATTTATAATGTTAATTCTATTTTCAAGGAAGATTTCTTTAAAATATTTGGTGTAACTGGTTTTTATATTGGAGCATATCAACGTGGTTATAAATGGAAATCATCAACTAAAAATGATCAAGTCCCTCAACTGCTTCTAGACACGTATGATGCTTATGTAAGTAATGCGCCTGAATATTATTTACAATATATAACAGTAAAAAAAAGTGCTCAAGATCGTCGTATGTTGGAGGTGGTGGATGGCCAGCAACGACTCACTACCATCAACTTACTTTTGTATGTAATAAAAGCTCAATACCCCAGCAGTTTCGATAATATTGCAGAAGACAAACTGTCTTTCGAGCGGTATAAAGGTCGAGATATATTCGACGAAATTCTTACATTAACAGAAGACAATATCCTTTTGAAAGAACATCAAGATCTGTTTTACCTTTATCACGCTAAGGTTTGTATTATTAAATTTTTAAATGCTATTGGTGAGGAGGATGTTCGAGGATATTATAATTACTTCCTAAATGATGTTAAAATTATCATAAATCTTGAAGATGAGTTTACATCAGCAGAAGAAATTTTTTCAAATCTTAATAACAACAAAGTTGATTTGACCAATTATGAATTGATCAAAGGATTACTTTTTACCAAATCAACTCGCAACGAAACCATGTATCAATCATTTGTGGAAATACAAGAAGAACGTAATCGTATTGCAAACAAATGGGATAGCATCAATAATTGGTTTATGCATGAAGAACGAAACATGTTGTTTTTTGATAAATTCAGAATGAAAAATAATAAGGAAGAGAAAAAAGGGATCAATTCCATTTTACATCTTGCTGAGCCTATCGTTTTAGAAAAAATAGATCAAAATTTGATATCCGAGAAGTTCTTATATGAAAATCACGGTGAAAAAGGAAGTGAAAATGAATTTGAATTGTTTAATCTATACAATGATTCTATCTCTACACACGAACAAGCTCATGGTAAACTTGTCGAAATACAACAGATTAGCAAGCGCTTGTCGAATTGGTATGAAGACAACGAGCTTTATAATCTCATTGGTTATTATGTTTATTGCGGAGGCAATATTAAGACGATATACCAATTAGGAAAATCAGACTTGCTTGATGAATTATATAAGTTTATCGTAAAATCTATCCTAAAGGTTGAAGAATCTAATCTACGTACTAGTAATATCCATCGTTTTTATAATAAAACGGATCTAACCAATCAAGTAGCAAATCTTGATTATCTCAATGATCGTAAATTGTTGAATAAAATTTTTTTAGCAATAAATGTATTCCCACTTATTAACAAGTCTGGTAATCTTCAAATTGATTTTTCAACAAGATTTAATTTTGATGTATTTCGTAAACAAAAATGGACCATTGAACATATTTATCCTCAAAATCTTGATACTAGTGAGTGCGATGAATTAGAGTTCAAAGAATGGTTCATTCAAAAAGCTTCGGAAAAAGGAGAAGTTGAACTTTTAAAAAAGCTAAAGCTGGGCATTCGATTAACTAAAAATGAACGAAATAAATTAGCAACTTCAGAAGTCGAAGAACATACCATCGGTAATTTGACTCTATTAAGATCTGACGATAATAGCGCACTAAGTAATTGCATTTTTCCTTTAAAGCGCATTTTGCTATTAGATCGTATAGCCAAAGGATCTTTTGTACCTCCACACACTGTTAAAATTGTTTCAAAAATCTTGACAAATGTAGATACCGACAATGACAAAAAGTTTACATTTTCTAAAAACTTGGATGATTGGAATATTCAAGATTGTGAGGCAAATAGTATATGGATTCAAAACTGTTATAGTCATCTAGTATTGCTGTTAAATAAAAATAAATAAAGAAGATGAAAACAGGTAGATATAGTTTACAAGAACTACTTTCACATAATGAGATCGAGCAATTTGTAATACCCGAGTTGCAGCGAGACTACGTTTGGTCAGCTACGCAGGTTAATGGTTTGTTGGAGAGTGTTATGCAGCGTTTTGATACTAAAGACGCTAGTAGGTTACGTATCTATGATCAAGATAGACTGATCAATGATGCGGGAACTATTGAATATTTATCCAAAGAATTTAATCGATTAAAATACAAGCTCAAATTGGGTTTTCTATACGCATATCACGATAAGGAATTTCCTGGAAGATTTTTTCTGATTGATGGTCAACAGCGGATAACTACTCTTTATTTGCTACTGATGGCACTTTATGTTAGAGCTGGGTTGAGTACAAAATTTGCAGAACAGTATTTCGTCAATGGATTACCAAAAGTTGATTATAAAGTTCGTGAATCAGCACATGATTTTCTGTTACTATTCATCAATGATGTGCTGAATCAAAAAGACGTAGTAAAAAATCCAAACTACTTTGAAAATGAGTATAAGTATGATAAGACCGTAAACAATCTGAAGAATAACTTCAACTTGATTGTATCGTATCTCTCGAAAAAGAAAGAGTTAGATAATGAGCAACTTATTGATTACGTAGAGAATTATGTTGAGTTTAATTATTTTGATACCAATTTAAGCAGCCAGGGAGAGAAGTTATATCTCTATATGAACAGTAGAGGGGCCAAGTTATCTTCGCAAGAATTATTACGAGCCAAACTAATTGAGAAGATTGATAAATCTGAAGAAAAAATTAAAGCAGGCGAAAAGTGGGAGGAATGGCAAGATTTCTTTTTCAGAAATAAGTGTGATAATGAAAACGCTGATCTCGGATTTGAACATTTCTTAACGCTTGTCACAATTTTAAAGAAACAAAGGGATAGGGTCTTGACGATCAATGATTTGGGTTTTTTGAAAGCAGATGATGATGATATGAAAAAATATCAAGTCATGAATCTTGATATTGCTTTTATAGAAGAATCATTTTTGGCATTAAAAAGATGTCTATTTGAAGGAATGGACAATGAAATTTATCGTGAAGAATATTTTACAGAGAGTAGGTCCAAGCTTAATAAACTGTTTCGTTATCTGCCCTGTTTGTATTTTCAATTATTTTTTCAAGATCAACATGTTGCGATATCCGATGCCGATTTTGATAAGTTTAGATTATTTATACTAAATCAATCGCACAGCAGTGAGGTGGCAAATAAAACGACGGAAAGTATTTTTAAAGCGTTAAATTTTGTTGATCAATTAATAGACCCTGATTTAGGAAAACATTTAGAGTTAGTTGGAAAGGCATATGGTGACCATGAGGAACATAAGTTGATATGGCTAACAGATCCATCCATAAATATTGAATTGTATAACTTCCTAAAAATAACATATTTCGACTATAATTTAAACGAGTTTCTAGAAGGAGAGACTAGGTTACTCTTTCATCAAGCTGAGCAGTATGATATAAATGGACTTTTCGATTTTAATCTATTAGGTCGGATAGTTTCCAAGTTGAAATTGATGTTCTTTACCGATATTGTGGATGGTATAGAAACTAGCCTATCTTCCAGCAATAGATCAAGTAGGCTATTACGCAGATATTTTTTATCATACTTTGATTACGTTGACAATTCAAAAACAAGCTATGGGGGAATTCGTTACAGTTTGATTGTTGACGGAAGGTTTTGGCTAAATCGAATCTGTTTTAATTCCAATTTCGATAAAGTGATGAAAGATTGGTTAGACGACGATATCACATCATTATATGAAAGCTTTAATTCCAGGATCGATAAGATGATTAATACAGATTGGCGCTATTATTTCTGTATTGAGGAGGATCTATTGAATACTTGTGGTAGTATGAGTTTTGCCGGTAAGTTGTCACTAAATGATGTATCCAATGTCATATTAATGAAAGGAGTGGCATCATCAAGTTCAGATCGATATTTAGCCTGTACATTTTTCACAAGCTATTGCCGCCGCTCGGGGACAATTTATCAATTTGAGCACTATGAACGCAGTGTTTGTTATATAGATCTTGTAAAAAAGGATAATCGAATTATAAAGAGCACCAGTAACAATCCTAATTCGTTAGCGATTGATTTAGTTTATTCACGTAATAAATCTTGGGATATATCTGTTTTTTATAGAAATTCTGATATTAGATCTTTTAATTCTGATGCTGGTTGGTTTAATTTTGGTATTGAAGAACGAGAAGTTCGATTTACCAAAGAGCGATTCAAGTTTAATTACGATGATGATCTAGATTTGGAAATAAATACAAGCAGGTTTTATAAACATGTTGAAGGTGTCATTCATGAGCTTGATAAAAACGGCTTTATCAAGGAGCAGATGAATAAAGAATTATCTTTTACCCTTACTTTAAACTAAGTTAAAATTAAATATAACCATTTTTAAAAATATACCATACCATTCTCATGTATTTATTGCCTGAAGTTTATACCCTTTTTATTTCTTTTTTATTTATTACCTCTATTGTTCTGTCCGTATACATTATTTTACAAAAGCAAAATAGGTTTGAAAAAAATAACGATGATTATACTGCAAAATGGACTTACCTTTTTTTTGGTATTGCAGTTTTATTGATTGTATTTAGCATTTTCGCTCCATTTATATTTACTGCGGGCAAAGCTATAGGTGATTTTGATAGTAATACTGCTAGTACTGGTGATACTTTAGGTGGAATTATGGGCCCTTTTATAGCAATTGCAGGCGTTATTGTCACTGGGTTGGCTTTTTACATACAATATAAGGCAAATCAGCAAATTTTAGATCAAGTCAAATCACAGGATAGACAATATCGAATTGACAAATTTGAATCTCAGTTTTATGAAATGCTACGTCTGCATAAAGAAAATGTAAATGAAATGTCAATTGAAGGCTATGTGACTACTCATAGTGTACATCGAAAATCTAAAGATATTTATTCATATGCAAGAGAAGATAAAATGAACTTAAATGGTAAGAATAATAGATTGTTAAAAAATAAAGTTAAGGATCAATCGAGAGAAAAGAAGGAAATCACTGGCAGGAAAGTTTTCTATTTAATGGTTAAGGAATTAGAAGCGTGTTTTCAGGTGATCAAAGCACAACACTATCCTATGTATAAATCAGAATATATTATTAATAACGGTAATGTTTTTCTTTATTCAGAGCGACGTTATGAGCTTTTTCGATTAGCATATCATATTTTTTTCTCTGGTAAAGACGTTCTTAGAAAACAAATTGATCAAAATGAAATAGAAGTTATTTGGGAGGGCAATACAAACGTTGATTATTACGAAGATCTCCTCCAAGAATTGAAAATTTTGAGGACTTCACATAAATATGGTGTACGGCATTTAAAGAACTATTTCAGCGAGGAATTGGTATCACAAGATCTTTATTTGGATTTTAGTTATTTACCCTTCGGAGGACATCAAATAAGATTGGGACATTACTATAGACATATGTTGAGTTTGGTTAAGCATGTGGTAGATCAACCTAATGATTTTCTAACTTATGAAGATAAAAGAAAATATTTGAAAATTTTTAGAGCCCAATTATCAAATCATGAAGTAGTGCTATTGTTTTATAATTGGCTTGGAGAATATGGCTGTGCTTGGGAGGAAGATGTTAAAGATTCTATGGGACGGAATAAATATTTCACTGATTACAGAATTCTACATAATTTAAATAAACATTTAGTTTTAAATGAGTTTGATCCGTTGGAGTTATTCAATTCTACAGAATTCGTATATAAAAAGGGGCAGAAAAAAACTGATTTACTTTTTGAATTGTATGGAACTGAAAGTAGTTTAAATGAAGATGAAAGTTCGAAATTAAAAAGTTGTTAATAAATAGGGAAAGTCTAAATATAAAATTTTAGACAGCGAGTTATGCTCTAAACTATGTCAGGGTAAACACAAACTTTTTCTATAGATCAAGGTACTCCACAAGAAGTACAGCTAAAAGCCCTTAAAGATAATTTTGATCTATATGCGATTTCTAAAAAACTAAAATTTAACACTTGGTATTTTAAAAAAAAAAATATAGATTTGAAGACTACAATTAGAAAGAAATGAATAAGGTAATATTAGGAGATTGTGTAGATGAGCTTTCAAAATTAAAAGATTTTAGTGTCGATTTAGTAGTGTCAGATCCTCCCTACTGGAAAGTAGTTAATGAAAAATGGGATTATCAATGGAAAACTGAACAAGAATATATAGAATGGTCACTAACTTGGATAAAAGAAGTCGCCAGAACTTTACGCTATGGCGGTACTTTTTATTTATTTGGATATTTTAGAACTCTTGCACACCTTGTTCCTTACTTTGACGAGCTAGGTTTGGAGTTAAGACAACAGATTATTATAGATAAAGGTATGCGTTCTGTTTCAGGAAGAGCAACTAAAAACTACCGTATATTTCCAAATGTAACGGAAAGTTGTTTATTTATCACGAAGAATAACAAACAATTTGTGAAACCATTTTTAAAAGAACATCAATTAAAACAGGGTTTATCCTCAAAACAAATTAATGAAGCATTAGGTGTTAAAAGTAATGGTGGTGGAATGTGGAGTATTTATACCGGAAAAAATATATGTGAACAATTCCCAACAAAAGAGCTTTGGAATAAACTTCAAGAAATTTTAAAATTTGATTTATGTTATTCTGATGTTGCACAAACGTTTAATCCACAGATGGGTTTAACTGATGTTTGGAGAGATATAGATTTCTATAATGAAAAAAGAGTTCATCCAACCCAGAAACCTTTAACTTTAATTAAAAGATTGATTTTAGCCAGTAGTAATGAAGGAGATTTAGTTGTTGACCCATTTGCTGGTAGCGGTTCAACTGCTATATCGTCTATTCAGCTAAACAGAAATTTCATTACGATAGATTCAGATGAAAATTACTATAATGAAGTTTTAAATAGGGTTGAAAGAACTTTAAATCCTTTAGGTTTATAAATTGTGCTCAGTTTCTTGGAATGTAATTCAAACTGTGCCTCTAAGTTAATAATTAACTAGTTAACACAGTTTATTTTAAAAGCTCTTTATGTTAATAAAGATATAATATTAAAATGGTTTTAATATTTTAATTTGAGATTGTAACGCAAACTGTGTCAACGGAATAATTTTATAAGATTTTTTTATATTAGATTATTCAAACTAAACTTTCATGAAAGACAAGATGCCATTCGACTTTAAGCGCTTCAAAGAAGAAGGTAGCAGTTTCAAAACCTGTGGACTAAGCAAATAATTTAGTCAATTTGAATAGGAAAAAATTAATATCTCTACACCTCTAAACTGACTTCTAAATGCTTTTATTTTGGCATTGAAAGATTCTGCACAAGCATTTGTGCACTCCTATCAAAATAGTTCAATATCGTCTTATGATGAATATTTATGGTTCTCGAAATCGTATTGAAAGGCTTGAAACCAGCTTGCTCTATCTTATCTGCGCATTTAGCTAACCTTGAGAATATGCCAATGCACTATTAGGGCTTGACTATAACTCAGCTTTATATTAAATTTAGGGATAGACTAAAACTCGATAGAGGTTTTTAAGATTTGGTTAATTATCCAATAACACAGTTGAAGTTACACTCCCTTTAATTAGGGGAGTAAGTTAATTATCATATGATAAGTTGAGGGAGTGTAAAATAAACTGTGTCAATGGTTCAATTAGAAGTTATACTCATAGCAGTGTCGTCTGTAAATCTGCATACAAATTAACGCTTATGTTTTGTTTTTATCTCAAATGTTTTATCTAATCTTAGTGGTAGATATTCTCTTAACTCTTCATCAATATAAGGTAAGATTTGGGAGATTTTAGTTTTACTAAAAGTACGTGCCGAAACTATCTCAGTTAAATCTTTTATGGTTTTGCCGACGACTAGTCTTTTTTCTAATAAATTTTTCGGAACAGTTTTTAGCATTTCAACCAAAGCAGGAACCTCTTCTTTTGATAGTATATTTGATGGCATTAATTCAGAACTCAGATCACTTCTATCTTGTTTTGGATCAATGTGAAAAATATCCTCAATGATCGGTTTTTTATTGGCGTTTTTAACTATGCAAGAAAAAACTTTAATTGGATTACATTTATAAAATTGGTAAGAGTAAGGCCAAAAATTTTTTGGAGCAGGGGTTTTAGCGCTGTTTTTTCCTCTATGAACTTGATAAATATTATTAAAATAATTCGTCATAAGATTTGTAAACTCCTTACATCTTTCTGAATTATTCCAGATTTCAAATACCTGAAACTGAATGTCATCAAAATTATTTATATGGAAATCAGGATAATCGGCTAATACTAAAATTACTCTATCTAAATCTTTAGTCAAAACTTTTAAGTCGTTTTCGTTTCGGATTGTAAACAACCATTTTGATGTATTATCTCTAGTTATTTTATCTGACCCACAAACACTACAAATAACTTCAGCACGTGAAAGTTTTTCTCCACAATTGTTACATTTATCCGAAGCATCAACTCTACTACAAGATTTAACTTCCGAGCCATCGACTATATCATTACCCCGTGCTCCTGTTTTACAACCTTGCATTCCAGTGACTAAACTAGCTAAATGTTGTCCAGGATAACCAATTTTCATATTTGGTGTTTGTTTTGTAATTTCAGACCATTCGAGGGCTTTAATTCTTGGTTGTAACACAAGTTCGTGAATTAACTTTTTTATTAAATTAATATTATTATCAATTGTAACTAAATTAATATTTGGTTGCATGTTATTATAAAATTTCATTAATACTTACACCTAAAGCATTAGCAATTTTTTCAATATTAATAAGAGTAATATTTTTTTCGGCTCTTTCAATCATACCAATATAAGTTCTATGAACATTAGCTAAATAAGCAAGGTGTTCTTGAGAAAGACCTTTTTGAATTCTTATTTCTCTAACTCGATTACCAAACTTTATTAAAATTTTAGATTTTTCTTTCATTGCTAATTAAGTATGTAAATTTAGATCTATACGTAGTCATTGACAACATACTATAGTTAGCATAGCGGAGGGGATTTGAAAAATATATAAGATAAAATAAAATTGTTGCGTTTGCTTTTTCCTTCAATACTGGTTAATGCCTCTGCTTCACCTTGCTCACTATCATTTGTTACATTATTGCTGTCTAAATCTGATAAAGAAATAATTTTGTCAAATGTGTCTTTATCTATTACTCTTACACCGTCGCGCCAATAGTTCTTCTTTTTAGATTCTGGTATTACTTCGATATAACTACCATCTTGTTTAAAAATAACAGGATAAGAGAAGGGACGAAAATTAATGATTTCAGCATAGTAATCATTTTTTTTTGACTCCGGGTCATTGTATACATTGCCTATTTCTCCAATACCTAAGTAATGAGGAAGATCAGACAATCTTTTTGGGGTAAAGGATTTATCTTTGTTTTCACCCTTGTAGTAAACCACCTATGTTCCTTTTGTTATATGGTTTAAGTAACGCTTAGGGAAATGATATTGCTTTCCTGTATTATCTTTCCATTGGGAGATATCATTTTCTGTAATAACTGTGTATTTCATTTTTTATTTCTTCTAAATTCTCAAGGAACAACAATTGTAGGCTGTTTTCCATCGTATCATTTTATTTTCCTACTAAGTGCTCTGCGTGAGCAAATTCATATTACTTCTTGAAAATGTTTAAAGCTAATCAAGCCTAGTTTTCAACATTTACAATTCGTTTCGCAACCATCAATCTACTTCTAACTTCCTTTTAGCCTTTCCTATTAAGCGTTCGTCCATAACTTTGTGGATCAGGTAAAGGGCATCAATAACATCTTCACCCTTCTCATTCTTAAATTTTCTTGATTTCCTTAATTTCTTAAATGCACCTTTCAGCATTCCACTAACTTGGTAAATTGTGATTCCTTGATTCAATGGAGAGGGGAGACATCTGGTGAGTTCTGATTCTGAAAATATTGTTCCTGTCTCTAAATGTTTAATAGCGAGAATTACATAACTTGCTGTATTTTTTAGACCTTCATCTCCAACATTATCCGAAGCAGTATATGGTCTGTCTTCGATTAACTTTTTTGTTGCTTCTGGCAGATCATCCCATAATGGATACGTTGTTTCATCTTTTTGAAATTTGTCATGGTCTAACCCGTAGATCAAGGGATATGCTTCTATCAGTTGTAATGTCAATTCACGATCATTTGATTCAACTCCCTTATAAACCACATTTTTACCTAACAATAGCAGGTCAATTTCATCTTCACTAAGCTGAAACTGGAGTCTAAACATCTTACTTTTAGTTATAAATTTCTCTTCGTTGCTCATGGATTGAAATGATTGCTTAAAATATTGGAAATTCTATATTTTAGAGTTGTATGCTCGCGTGTTATATTTTAGTTTATTACTGCAAGTGATGTGTTTAAAAATTTTTATTTATAATTCCGCTCTATGCTGAGGAAATTGAATTATAAATTCTGTAAAGAATTTATCTAAATCAATTTTTTGGAATCTTGTTAATTTGTGAAGTGTTGATATTGAAATATTATAACCTTTTGGATTCTCAATTTTTGAAATAGTAGAGGATGATAAGTCACATTCTTCTGCATATTTGTTTTGACTAGTTTCTACTCCGTCAATTTTAAATGGGTCAAAGTAATTCTGTTGGATGAACTTGCACATATTTTTATTTAGTTCATAAATAGATTCCTCTTTTTCAGCCATAATCATTCTGATTTAGTATTTATCTAATTATTTTTCAATTTTCCTTCCTTCCTTTTTTTGTATTCTTCAAACTTTGAAAAAAACTCTAGCAGAGATATATTTGCGTATTGGCAAATTTTGGAAATGGTTGAAATTGGTACATCGTATCCTTGACTCTTTATCAATTTTTCAATTGTCGTTCTACCAATTGAGGTAATTTCTTCATACTGCCGTATAGTCGGTTTAATGCCGTTAATTTTAATTGGCGCAATAAATTCCACATAAATAAAACTCAATAGGTCATTTTCTAGATGTTCCTGATGTTCGTCTTTACCTCTCGCCATTATTTTATTATAAAAAATGAAAAAAATATTGTCCGCTATAGCGGACAATTAAATATTATTAGCTATATTTGTTTTAGTTATTAAAAAAGCGACACGTAGGGCATAACTTTAGTTATGCCAACAACGATGTTACTCTCGTCTGAAAACCGCTAAATGAACACGAGAGGACTGCGGTTCGCCATTTTCTACTGGAAATGCTATCTTTACGATATATTACCAGTAGGGTGAGCCGTCTGTTAGTCTTCTTGCGTTCAAGATTCAGGTCTCGTGTAGACTTGATGACAGGTTTCTTAGCGGTTTCCTGGGCAAGGAGCAGGATGGTTCATCTTATTGGTTTTTCAACCAATTCGACTTTTCTCAAGCTTCCAGAGTGCACATCGTTTTTCATAACCAAAAACAATTATGAGAGAACGATTTAAAATCACCAAAAGAACCACCACAGACCAGATCCAGGATCAGCGTCATCGGTTCGTCAATTCCAATTTAAAAAAGAACACATTCTTTGCGCCAGAATGAGGCGTTACATAAAACATAATTACAAAATAGGATAGGGGATTTTGTTCCAAATCTAAAGAGGCGCGTTGTAGTACAAGCATTGGGTCGCAACCATACTTAATATTAAAAATAACGTCCTAATTAGGTTAAAACTAGCTTATTCCCATACTATGATGGATTATGTTTCCGACTTTTATTTTATTGGTACACCATTAAATGCTCCAACAAAAAGAGGACCGGACGCTTACTTTTTTACTTGACACTTTAAAAGTACCATCTTTTTTTTAGTAAAGCAAATATTGTTCGTTGCGATTTTATCGTGATACACTAATATTTTAAAAGTCGGTTTTTGTTCTTTAACTACATGATGCAATGATGAAGACCATTATATAACCAATTGACGAAGACGTAAAATTGCATTTTTCTTAATTAATTTTTTAATCTGGTTTCCTTAAGGCCCATGTTATGTCCAGTCGGGTAGGGTTTAAGGCAACTAATTTAAACCTTTAAAATAATGCAAAAAACTTGCAAAGGGGACAGCTACGCGCTATCCCGAGAGGAAGAAATGTCTTCGTATCTGAGTAATAATACTGGTCTGATGATTAGAAAACCAAGTATGATAACACCAGTACCAAAACAAAAATCTAAAAAGCCTGCGGCAGGTAGGTCCAGATGTCGCGTACCTCATGTGCCTCTATCCATCGTAGCGCAAAGACCTAAAGAATTGTACTATTCGCTATTGGTTCCGTCAGCAGAAAAGACCGATCCCTATATCACCATTGTGAGCGATGCGCGCAAAGATGTACTTCGGATCACGATGGTCTGCATGGCTGTCTATGAAAGCTACCTATTTGCTTTGGGGCTGCCATCCAACTTTCCTAAAGAACAGATTATCGTGTTTGGACACGACCGAGCCAAATATATTCCTTGTCGATCCTGTGACTATGGTGAAAAACTGATCTACCACTATGAACTCACCGTACCTGCCGATACCGCTGTAGAACAGTATCAGCAACGGATCTGCAATGATCTGAATGATCACTTTCAATTGGATGTCAAAGTTGAGCAGCTCTCGATCGTCAAAGATAGCAGATCGATCAAAACCAAGAATGGCGAGTCGGTAGAACTCATCTGGGACGAGCAACCGACGATGATCATGAGAGCGAGGCGGATGGTCTAAAAAAACCAAGAATCAAAACAAAGAAAACAAGTAATTAAAATAAATTTTCTACCTGTGAACCCGATTCTGCCGAGGGTATAATAGACTTTTGGGATCGAGTCTCCCTCGGCATGAAAAGGGGATCAGGTAGCTTTATGCCTAAAAAAGCTAAACAAATGAACTCACATATATTATATCAACAAAAACTCTGGGATTACCTCCGGAGTCTATTGAAACCTGAAGGGGAAGGCTTCCTGCTGATCAGCAAATTGCTGTTGCTCGTCGTTGTGCTGCCATTGCACATGGTCAGTACGGTGCAAGATCTGCAAGCTTCGACAAAGGTCGATGCACAAGCGAAGTATATACTAAAAGGTACAGTCGTATCTGCTGTAGATAACAAACCATTGGATGGTGTATCGGTCCGAGTCGAAGGCGAAAAGGCTAGGACTTCCACCAAGAAAGACGGGACATTCAGCCTGTCTGTCGCGAGCTTGAAAGGATTGGTGAAATTCACTTATGTCGGCTACAAAAGCCAAGAGCTCCATTATACCGCAGGTGTATCAATTGTGGTAAAATTGATACCTGAGGATAATAAACTTGACGAAGTTGAAGTCGTATCGACGGGATACCAGAAGATTCCGAAAGAACGCGCAACTGGAAGCTTCGAGTTTGTTGACAATAAGCTTTTCAATAGAAAAGTGTCGACAGATTTTGTGAGCAGGCTAGAGGATGTAGTGCCGAGTATATCGAGCTCAAAATTTTTCTCTGAAAATAAGGGACGTTTGCTCAATATCAATGTGAGAGGATTGAGCACGATGTCATCTGATATGTGGCCCTTAGTTGTCGTTGATGGTGTACCATACCCCAATAATTTTGATCCCTTAAATGGATACTTCATGAATATCAATCCTAATGATATAGAAAATGTCACCGTATTGAAAGATGCTGCTGCAGCATCAATATGGGGGGCACAGTCGGGGAATGGTGTTATCATTATTACAACTAAACGAGGTAAGTACAATCAGCCGTTTCAGCTGAGCTTCAATTCAAATGTAACGATCGGTGAAAAGCCCGATCTGTACAGTGCTCAACAGATGAATACCTCTGATTATATTGATCTGGAGAAATTGATGTTTGACAAAGGTTATTGGAATTCTAGAATCAATCGATATAACGCTAGCCTAACTCCAGTAATTCAGCTGTTAAAGCAATACAAAGAAAAAACAATTACTGAGGCTGTATTAAATACCGAATTGAACAAATTGCGTGGTGTTGATGTGAGAGATGATTACTTAAAATATATGTATCGTCCTTCGGTAAACCAGCAGTATAGTTTGCAGCTTCGCGGTGGAGGTGAAAAGTTAAATACCGCTTTTTCTGTTGGATATGACCGTAATCTGGAAAATCTGGTTACCTCATCATATGATCGTTTTAGCGCAAAAAATAATACTCAGCTCAAGCCTTTGAAAAATCTTACGGTAGATCTGGGATTGACGTATACCGAATCAAACAATAAAAATAGTTATATCCCGATGGGCTATAATATGATGTCTCGTAACTATCCCTATCTGCAGCTTGCGGATCAGCAAGGAAATGCATTAAAGGTGGATGCGATACCGCTCAATCCCATTTTTCGAGATACAGTAGGAGGTGGAAGATTGTTGAATTGGGACTATTACCCGATTAACGAACTGGATCAGACACATCAAAATACGACGATCAGAGAAACATTTCTCAATCTCAAGACCAATTACCAAATCCTGCCCGAATTAAATATTTCGGGACTCTATGCCTATCAACGGGCTTACCAGCCGACCGAGATCTGGAGAGGTATAGGCTCTGTCCAACAACGGGAGGTACTGAATTACAATGCAACATGGGATAATAATCAGGTGACATGGAATCTTCCGCTAGGTGATTTTTTGAATAAATTACATCGAAATAATAAATCACAGCAAGCTCGCCTGCAAGCTGACTGGAACAGTGAATGGAATGAGAAGCACACGCTAGCTGCTATCGCTGGTGCGGAAATTCGTCAGGTATCTAGCGATATGATTTCGTCGGTTTTCTGGGGGTATGATCCTGAATATCTAACGTTTCAGCCTGTAGAGTATGGAAAAAGAATTCGAAGTTTTAATGGTGTAGGTGGCACTTCTATACTAAGAGATTATAGCCAGATAGAAGGTTTTGAAAATCGTTATGTTTCCTATTTCGCTAATGCCTCTTATACTTTTAATCATAAATATGTAGTGAGTGGAAGTTTTCGAAAAGATGCTTCAAACCTATTTGGAGTCAAATCAAACAGTAAGGGACAGCCGTTTTGGTCAGTTGGTACTGCGTGGTTACTGTCGAATGAATCCTTTATGAAAAACTCGGGCTTTTCATTATTAAAGATCAGAGCTACTTATGGGTATAATGGAAATGTGAATAATTCG
Organism: Sphingobacterium sp. UBA6320; assembly: GCF_002440335.1. Classification (NCBI taxonomy): domain Bacteria; kingdom Pseudomonadati; phylum Bacteroidota; class Sphingobacteriia; order Sphingobacteriales; family Sphingobacteriaceae; genus Sphingobacterium; species Sphingobacterium sp. UBA6320. The sequence continues at coordinate 136,693 of NZ_DJTA01000008.1, forward strand.
GTAGCTGCTTATCCTATTATTGATATTTCAACGTCCCCTCATTATATAACCAATCAAAATTATGCGGGCATCTACACACCTCCAAATCCTCGATTGAGATGGGAGCGCGTGGGTATGCTCAACATAGGATTGGATTTCGCCTCTTCAAATAGCAGACTGTCCGGTGCCGTTGAATATTATGTAAAGCGTCCGAAGGATCTTATCGCGAATACGCAGGTAGACCCAACAACAGGCTTTGCGTTCTTAAATGTGAACAGTGCAAACTTGGATGGAAGAGGTATTGATCTTTCTATTAATGCCGTTCAAGTCAAAAATAAAAACTTGAGTTGGATCACCAATCTGGTATTCTCTTATAATAGAACCAAGGTCAAGAAGTCTTTTATTAGCAATAATATTGCCCGCAACTACGTCAAAGGAACTGGTACAGCATTAATGACCCCGATTGAAGGATTGGATCTATATAGTTTATTGACCTATAAATGGGCTGGTTTGGATCCTGAAAATGGTATGCCTCGTGGATATGTAAATGGCGAAATATCGACCGATTATAATGCTATGGTCTATAATGCGACAGTGCAAGATGCCGACTATCATGGAAGTATTCTTCCTCTATATTTTGGATCTTTTAGAAATACATTTGCTTATAAGTCGCTGGAATTGTCCTTTAATATCGGTTATCAGTTGGGACATAAGTTTACAAGGAAATCTTTTGATAACCAGTTTTTTATTGATGGTGGACTCGGACATTCTGACTATGGGCTACGTTGGCAAAAACCGGGGGATGAGATATTTACTGATGTTCCTGCCTTTACTTATCCCAATAATGCGGTAGCATCCGAATTTTACAGGGGATCTTCGGCATTGGTATCATCAGCGAGTCAGATAAAGTTGAAGGATATTCAACTGTCTTGGCAATTTTCTCAATTGCGACATCTCCCTATTAAAAATGCCAGACTTTATTTATATGCACAAAATATAGCTACGTTGTGGCGCGCCAATAAATGGAATATTGATCCCGATTTTGGTTCTAACATACCGTTTCCTACATCATATGCAATTGGTTTTAACTGCAATCTATAAAACAATGAAAAAATTTATAACATATACTCTATTTGCCGTTATTGTGCTCACTTCATGCAGCAAGTTTTTAGATGAGAAGCCCGATAAGAAAATGGCTGTTCCAAAGACTTTGGAACATGCAAATTTACTGCTGAATGATTACACAACCTTAAATACGGTATATCCTACTTTTGGTGAAATAGCTGCTGATGACTATTTTGTGAATACCGATAGCTGGAATGCCCTTTCGGATCAGGACGAAAAGGAAGTTTACCTGTGGTCTGATCAATCTATCATCGGTATCACACAATGGCAAAATCCTTATAAAGCCATTTATCAAGCAAATCAGGTGCTCGAGATTTTAAATAAATTGGAGAAAATGAGCGATCCTGTTCAATTCAGGCAGCTCGAGTCGGAAGCCTGTTTTTTTAGAGCTTTTGCATTGCACCAATTGGCGGTGGTATTTGCTCCTCCTTATAGATCCATGACTGCTACTCAAGATCTTGGTTTGCCGATACGATTAAGCCCTGACCTCGACTATCCTTCGTCTCGGTCGACACTCTTTGAAACCTATCATCAGATCATTCAAGATTATAAAAATGCGATTACAGGTTTACGAAACACTAAACCACCTTTGGGCAGACCTTCGAAGGCTGCTGCATATGCGGGTATAGCAAGAACTTATTTAGATATGGCCGATTATAGCAATGCCTTTAAGTATGCGGACTCAGCGCTTCAATTAAATAATTTCTTGATCAATTTTAACGATGTGCCAGCATCATCTGCGATGCCATTTGCCCGATTTAATGATGAGGTATTGTTTCCTGCATCGACTTTTTTAGCAGGACCGTTAGGTACATTTTTTAGTCGAGTAGATAGTAACCTCTACCTGTCTTATGGTAGCCAAGATCTTAGGAAAGAAAGATTTTATCAAAAAAGCGAAGACGGACATTATTCTTTTAAAGGGTCTTACGACGGAAGTGAAAGTGGAATCTTTGTTGGAATCACAACGAGTGAAATATACTTGATAAGAGCAGAAGCTGCTGTCAGAACAAACAACATACAGCAAGGGTTATCAGATCTAAATCATTTACTAAAAAACAGATGGGCAACTGGGACCTTTAGTGAAATCACTGAAAGTGATCCAGAACGGTTATTGAAAATTGTGCTTAATGAACGTCGAAAAGAGCTGGTCTTTAGAGGTCGGAGATGGGCAGACTTAAAGCGCCTAAATCAAAAAGCTCGTTTTGAAAAAACACTCGTGCGTCGCATTGCTGATAAAAAGTATACTTTGTTACCTAATAGCAACCCGTATGCGATATTAATTCCAAAAATAGTGATTGACCTCACTGGTATTCCACAAAATATACGTTAACATGAAAAAATATAAATTTTTATTAATCCTATTGATCTGTTTGATAGGACGTACTTATGCTCAGCATCCACAACAATCGTTGGTTCAGGAATTAAAAGTTGGTGATATGGTTCCTCAATTCAATGCTACCAATAGGTTATTTGATACGGACAATAAGCTAGATTTAAACAATGACACTAGGATCTTAATCTTAGACTTTTTTGATACCTATTGTACTGCTTGTATTGCTGCTTTGCCCAAATTGAAGAAGCTACAAGAAGAGCATCTGGATAAATTACAAATCGTACTAGTGACTTGGCAAAATAAGGAAACGATAACACGTTTTTGGGATACGAATAAGTTCATTAAAGAGCATCAGATTGATCTTCCAATACTTTACGGTGATACGATTCTGAATAAATATTTTCCTCATAAGTCCATACCGCACGCTGCTTGGATTTACAAAGGAGTGGTACAGGCAGTCACTTATTCGGATTTTATTATTGAACGTAATATTACAGATCTTTTCACAGACGGTCATATTCATCTTCCGTTGAAAAATGATTTTGAGTCACACGCAAATGAACTTGAGCATGATAAAAAAAGCTTCCTGTCGCAGATTACTTATTCAGGATTTCAAGATGGCAGACCACCGAGTAGTTATACCTATAAACTGGATTCCTTGTCAGGATATTACAAAACTTCTATCGTTAACCAACCCATTTTTTCTACTTATGTAGCGGTTTGGAGCAAGATTAAAACTCCTCAATTTATCATTTCACCCCACCGGATTGAATGGGATGTTGCAGATTCTACATTATATAAAAATTTTGGAGATTCGGGTACAGGCCGTATTTGGCTTTCAAAAAATGGGATCTGTTATGAGCGTTTTGATAAAGAAAAAGTTTTAGACAGTATTCAGGCGAAGCGAGTATTAGCTGATCTCAATAATCTACTCAATCTGGAAGTTTTTTGGGCTAAAAGAAAAAGAAAAACCTGGGTTATCAAAGGTAAGTATAGACCAGTTAATGTTAAACTGGAAGGACAAGAGATAGAAGGTACTGGTGTTCTTGCATTTGTATTAGATTTTGCTGGAAAATACCCGATCACTATAGATCAGGTAAACTCAAAAAATAAATTTATATTACCGTCATTTAATAGCTTAAAAGAGCTCAATCAGAAACTTAAAATGTATGGTTTAAAAGTTGTGGAGAGAAAGAGTTGGGTGGATGTGCTCGTATTTAAAGAAAATAAATAAAACAGAAAGGGGCGTCAAAAACGCCCCTTTAAATATTAAATATATTATAATATTAGTACACTACGAATCCTTAAGACTTACATTGGTAGAGGGAGTTCTACTATGTAAAGCGATGATCATTTCATTTTTCAATGCCTCTGTAAGTACAGGTTTGTTACTTCCGTTGTTGGAAGCTTGTACAGCACAAATTTGATCTTCACCTAAACATGTAGGTTGGCTACCTTGTAATGTATAGTCTTGTGGATCTGTAGGGTTACCGCTGGTATTCAATGAAAAATACGCCATTTGGGCCTCCGATCTTTTTACTATATTTAATTAGGTTATGAATTGATCACAATACGTTATCAGCGTATTGGCCCCCTGCAGCTGCCGATTGGGAGCTGCTTTTTTTGGCTTTAGGACTCCTTATTTGACCAAAAACTTTTTCCCCGTACCATATCTGGGGAATGTCGTAAATCTACGTCCATGTGCATCACGCACCGGACCTCCGCAACAGCAGCTTCCTAATAAAGACCTGCGATTTATCGCAATCTGTCCAGCAGTCCTGCAGCTCGTAGCTGTAGACTTGTAGCTCATCATGGAGCTAGCAAAGCGCCTTCCTTTTGGCTGCCTTCCAGATTGTCCTGTACTATTTTTCTGCTGTCGCTTCATGTTTAAAAAATCTAGTTTATAATTTTAGATGCTTAGGGTGAACTTGGTTCTGCTTGTATCCTATTGGTATCGCTCTCGTTGGCGTCCACCCGTTGCATCTTTTATTTTGATCAATCTGCTAACCACCAATGGGAGAGGAGACATCCGTAATTATTGTACCGATCAACTAAAGTAAAGGTAGTGGCAGAAAGGATGGTTTGAATCTTTAAAATTCGAGATATGCAACATGAAATTTTGAGATTTGCATCATTAAATTTGATGAAATAAATCTTTGAATTTCTTGAAAGTCATTAATTTGATAGTTCTTAACGTGAGTTTATTTTGCTATTCAGATTGATGAAATGTGTGGCTGATCAATCTGAATAGCGCTAATCGTTGCGTACCGTTTAAATGTTAATATTGCTATAGTATGCAGCAGTCATTCCTAAAAAGGAACTTTTATCATTGACACTACAGTGCATGTAGGCTTCGGGATAATCCTCTTTAAATTTCAAGATCCGTTCCCTGGCCGTGAGGTGAATGAGTTTGCCTCGGTAACTGCGTCTCAACAATACCTCGCCAAATAAATGTTCGAGATGTTGGAGAAATATTGGGTGTTTTTCTAAGACTTTGGACAGGTTACTGTTCCTGATCAAAATAACCGTCGAGTCGACATCTGCTTCAAATTGGCTATGATCCATCTTTTCGATATGATAGATCAACTGGTCGGTACTGATAAAATCGACGACCTCTTCGTGTGGTTCACTGGCATTTTCAATACGCTTGATGATCATACCATCCAAGATAAAATGCAGATCAAATTGCTCCGCAGTGAGGTATCTATTTTTCTTGATTTTTTTAATTTCCAACACGGTTTTAAGTTCCTGCCACAACTGCGGTGGGATAGGGTAATTTTGACTCATATATTCAAAAAATTGTTGTTCATGATCAGATATATTCATAAAGGCTTTATTGGTTTTAAAGGGCTTAAACTAATAAATATAAAAAGATTGCATCCGGGTATTGAAAATAATCGCACACAGGCATTTTTAGGGTATGAATTGAACTTTTTTAGGTATGAGCGCTTTCAGGGACGAACTTTTTAAGCTTATTCTGCTTTTTTGCCTATGTAAGGTTTTATTTGGTTTAGTCTCATTTTCGTGCCCATTTTTGACATGTGAATTCACAATAATCATTGTCTTTCTCGATGGCTAAGCGGAGACTATTTTAAAAATTTTAAACGACTAATATTATGAAATTAAAAAATATAGAAATCAGAGATGTGCGTCAGATGAATGGGTTGACCTGCATGGAATGGACAGAAGTATCTACTATGCTAAGCAAGGATGGAGAAGATGATGAGATGGAGTTAAAATGCCCCATCTTATTTTAAGAACCGATAACACTTGCGCTTTGCCTCGTTTTGAGGCAAAGCGCTTAAATAAAAAAGTTATGAACAATACACTGAATACTTGGGGTTTTGCAATATTCTCTTCGCATCTGCATCATTTTATACCGGAGATACCTTGGGAACAGCATGTCGTTGTTTTTCAGGAATGGGAGCAGTATCACAGTCCCAAAAACAAACTTCTTGATTTAACAAATATGCGTTTATCGAATAAGATCGATTGGCATGGATTGCCGGCTGGCATTTTGGTACTTTTCCATTTGGGCGATCACTTGTTTTGGCCACAGAAATTGGCAGATAAGGGTATTGCATTTGATCTTGTGATGGATCGGGCTGTATGGGAGAAAAACACAGCTGTTCTGACAGCTTTGCAAAGAAAATGCACCGTAAATGAAACGAAATGCTGTTATTTTTTTAGTGACGATCCGATGCTGATCTTTAAAATCAGATCGAGTCTGAAACAGCATCGTCATGTGTTGATATTTGCTGATGGTACCAGTGCCGCTTCTGCTCATGATAAGCGAATTGAAGTTGATTTTCTTGCTGGGAAACTAGCCGTGAAGCCAGGTATTGCTCTGATCAGCTATCTGCTTAAATGCCCGATTTATGCCTTGCATTCTCATACAATAGAAGATGTATTGGTACTTGATCTTATGCATATTTCCTTGCCTGATACTACGATGTCGAGGGAAATCTATGTGATTAAAACAATGGCGAGCCTGTTTGCTGGATTAGCCGGATTGCTGCTGCGGCAGCCTCATCGCTGGGAATGTTGGGGCTATCTGCATAGGAATGGTATGTGGGATCCTAACCTGTTATATTTAAATAAAGATGAAAAGATGCTCGTTCATTTCGTGAAATTGCCTATTCAGGATGGCTGGGCCTACTTTGATCGTGTAAATTATATGCTATATCATTAATATTATTTTCCAAATTGATTTTTAGGAAATATTTTATAAATTGCTTATTGATCAACGACCAAAGAACTTAATGAAATTTATACTCCCTAAATGGATAAGCCTTACTTTAATTTTTATCGGAATAACCTTCTTTTTTGCGACTTTGAACTGGTCGGTAAAATTGAAAGATATTCAAGAGAGTAAGTTTATGATTATTGGTTTGCTTTATACGGGTTATGGATTTGGGTTTTACCGGATATTTGATGGTCTTTTCCAAGCAGACCACTGGAATAAAAAGAGACCTTTTTTGTGGGCTTGGCTGAAGCTTATGCTATCCATCCCTATAGTGATATATGTTTTGGTTTATAGCTTGCTGCCGCAGTTCGGGATTTATTTTGATAGCGGTAAACATCCTTTTTCTTTAATTCAATTTTTATTCCGGTTACTGTTTTCTTCAATTTTAGTCAATATAGTGCCATTTGCGATAGTCGGTGTCAAAGTTTTTTTTAAATATCTCGCTTCGAACCTCAGGGAAAACAAGATGCAAAATAAAATGGAGCGCTACGCACTTCAATTGGAATCAAGACATATTGCGCCTCATTTTGTTAAAAACTTTGTGGCTTTGAGCTACCAACAAAATCTAAAGAATGATCCCAAATTGATGGAAGCATATTTTATGGAATTTACCAGTTTAATGAGCTATATGCTGGATTCGGATAAGCTCCTTAAAGGGGTTACCGCAGAGGATGAATGTGATATGTTTTTATCCTTTACAAAATTAATCTGTTTGGTGTACGGAGATCAGGCAGTTCAATTTAATAAACCGCTACAGGGTTGGGAGGGACATATCCCTGCAGGTTTACTGCTATTACCAATAGAGAATGCGCTGAAGTATGGGATATGGAGGAAAGGACAGTGCGGCTTGCAGGTCAACTGGGAGCAGCATTTTAATCATTTGATACTTACATTTACAAATCCATATGATGTTGTTAAAAGGAATAGCATACAATCGCTCGGTACGGGATTTTCTTTGATGCAGCATAAAATAGAGGCCGATGATTGGCCTATATCCATCAGCTATCGGGATCAGGAAGGCTTATTTATTTTTCAGATCAATATTCAGAATAGATGAAACAGGACTTATATCAGGTTTTGCTGGTAGATGATCTGCCAGATGCTGTCAAGTTATTGCGCGATCGGCTAAAAACGTTTGATTTTTTAAATGTTTTGCCTATCCAGTCGGATCCATTTGAAGCACGCTCTTTTATCACGCAGAATCTGGTTGATATTCTTTTTTTGGATATGGATATGCCGGGAATGGACGGTTATACGTTGATACAATCTTTACCCGATCCACCGGTAGTGGTGATCTGTTCAGGGCATAACAGTTATGCGTATGAATCATACGATATGCAGGCCGTGGGTTATGTGGATAAGATGGTGGGCCATGAGAAATTGGTGAGAACTTTAAATCGTGCAATCGCGGAGGTGGATAATCGCGCTGCTTTGCGCGTCCGAAAATCCACCACGATATTCTTGCGCTGTATGGAAACAAAAATGATGAAGATCATTGATAAAGCACATATTTATGTAGCCGAAATTAATGGGAAGGAATTGACTGTCTATCTGAGAGGTGAGGATAATCAAATTGAAAAGTTGCAATCCAATATTACGTTAAAAGAACTGTACAACCAGTTGCCGTTAAAAGATTTTATGAGAATTGGCAGAAGCTATGTCATCCACCGTAAGGCCATTGAGGGCTATACGCATTCGAAAATTATAATAAAGGACCTCAAGATGAAGATCCCTGTTTCAGCGTTGGATTACCAGGAGTTGCTATCTTTTATAAATCAAGCGGAATAGAGTGATCAATTTTGTTTAGAAACAGTCCTCTCCAGCTGTTTCTAAATAGAATCAATTAAAGCAGGAGCTTTCTGATTTCCTCTTCGGGCAATCCGGTGTAATCTGCAAATATACTGATGCTGATATACTGGTTTGGTTTCAATCCGTAGCAATCGCGTATAGATTGAAAGATTTTATAGGTGTGTTTTTCTGTACGCCCCAATATAACCGCCGCTTCTTTGGGGTATATGCATAAGCGATATTTATTTTTCATGTTATCCTGGTCTTTAGTGGGATGATCATTTGCTAATCAGATCATCTGGTTTGTTTGTGATTTGTGACTCCCGCAGACAAACATATCCTATCAAACTACCTGTTAAGCAGGTATAAAGCATAAATAAAGCACGCATAAAGCTTATTTTGCTATGTGCCGTATACGCATAGGCTAAGTGCGTGGTAAGTGCGTTGTAAGTGCGTGAAACATACAGTTTTTATACTGTATCTATGCTTTATCTATGCTTTATATACGCTTATGCCATGCTTTATCATTAGATAACGTCCAAGTTTAAAGCATGCTTTATTCCTTAAGCTTTGCAGATTAGGTTTAATTCCTCCCCAGAAAAATGATGTTATTGGTTATTCATGTACTAAGATAAGTTTTTTCTGCAAAAAATAGTTTTATTCTCATTTCGGTACATTTTCGTCAATTTAGGCGACCAATTTAGTATCATTTTTCCGCATTTTTCCTCTTTTCCACGCTTTTGATCCCAGTGCTTATGTACTGATGATCATCTTAGCAGTGTCAAAACAATAATGTCATGGCAAGAGTAGAAAGTTTAATCAAATTAAATGGAACGATCGGGGATCTTTCCTTTTACAAATCAAAAAGTGTGGGTTACCAAGCACGAATGAAAACCGGTGTTTCGGGTGACCGAATTGCGAACGATCCAGCATTTGCACGTACCCGTGAGAATGGGAGTGAGTTTGGCAGAGCCCAGCAGGAGGGTAAAAAGCTGCGTGAACTGCTGCGCGATGTGCTGTTTGAAAATGCGGATAATAAATTCAGCCAACGTTTAGCAAGCCGATTGCTCAAAGTTATTCAGATGGATTCAGTGAATATCCGCGGGGAAAGGGTGATCGTGCCTGAAAACTTGGTCTTACTGGAAGGAATGGAGTGCAATCAACGATCCAGTTTGCGCGCCATCACCTTAAAACCCTTTACGGTCACGTACGACCGTTTTAGCGGTGATGGCTTTTTTTCATGCCCGCAGCTGATTCCCAACCTGCACATCGCCAAATTGAGTGGTGCTACGCATGTGCAGTATACGCTGGTGCTGCAGGAGTTTTCGGGAGATGAATTGGATCAGCGTCCTGTGATCCGAAGATCTGCTTACATCAAACTGGGAGAAATGCAGCCCATGGATGTGGACCTCATGGCTTCGCTCGATGCTGATCCTGAAAAAAGTGTATTGGTCCTGGTAGGTACGGGCTATTTTCAGATGGTCAACAATGCCTACTATCCGCTGGCCAATGGACAGTATAATGCGCTGACCATTAGTCAGGTGATCATGCCTTAATCTAAGGTGATGATGTCGTGAAGGATATTTTCGGGAGGCAGGTGGGTTTTTACTAACCGCTGCCTCCCGATATATCCCTTCTGATCAGAACAAATTGTCTATTTAATGATAACGATGAAGTTTACAAAACATGTCAACTAAACAAATCTTGCATCTCCAACGGACTTATGGAGCACAAGGTACAAATGGCGCCCTGACCTATGATGGTGATCTGGTATGCCATACGATTGAACTGCCCTGGCGTAATAATCTGCGTCGGCTCAGCTGTATTCCAGTAGGTACTTATAAACTGGAAAAAAGAACATATACCCGACATGGGGAACAGATCGGTATTCCTGCGGTATTGGGAAGGGAAGCAATATTGATCCATGCTGCCAATGATGCGCAGAAAGAGCTTTTGGGCTGTATCGCTCCTGTGACAAAATTAACAGCTGAAGGTTGCGGTACGGATAGCCGAAAAGCGCTGGAAAAGTTAAAAGCTTTGGTGTATTCGCTGTGGGATATGGGGGAAGAAGTGTTTTTACATATTAAATAGTGACGAGTGAAGAAGTAACGGAGTAACGAGTGACGGAGTAACAGAGTAACTAGTGACAGAGTAACGTAGTGATCGAGTAACGAAGTGACGAGTAACCAGTAACGTAGTGATGGAGTAACAGAGTAACTAGTGACGGAGTAACGTTTTCTAACATCTAACCTTCTAACCTCATAACCCTCTAATCATTTAACCCTCTAACCCTCTAACCATTTAACCTTCAAACATTAAACAAAATGAAAAAAATAATCAATAAAATCGGTCAGGTCTTGCAGGTGATCCTGCTAGCACCTGTTAAATTGCCAGGAAAGGCACTGCATATCATCAAATATATCGCGCTGGGGCTTGGTATAGTAGAGACGGTGCTGGATGATCCGGACAAAAAGGAAGCGGAGGAGTCTCCGCCGGATGAGTCTATTGTGCAGCAGAAAGAAAAGGAGGTATCCGATGAAATGGAATGATATCCGATTGGGTGCAATGGGTGGCACGCTGTGCTCGATCTGGGCTTCATTCTCTTTTGGCGATCTTGCGCAGACAGTATTGATGGCTGCAGTAGGTACGGTGGTCAGTTTTGTGACGAGTAGACTGCTTGGGAGAGTGGGCAGGCGAAGAGGGAAGTGATTTTGTTTGTGCCAATTTTGCAATTGATTAGCCAAATTAATGCACTCCGTAATGGGGTGCATTTTCCTTTTATGATAAAGATGACTTTTCTGCAGCAACATTTGGTGAGACATATCTGTGGTATACTTACTTATGCCACTTATAGTTTTCTATCCGTCTCTTCTTTAATTTTTTTCAGAGCAGAAGCAATAATTTGATGCATATCATAATATTTATACTCTGCTAATCTTCCTCCAAAAATTATATTAACATCTTTTTTGGATTTTTCGTGGTATTTTCTGTAAAGTTGATTATTGTTTGTGTCATTTATCGGGTAATAGGGTTCGCTGTCTACTTCATAGTTTTTAGGGAACTCATAAGTAATAACTGTTGAAGGTGAATTGGAAAATTCGAAATGCTTATGTTCAATGATTCTAGTGTAAGGCACCTGAATATCGGTGTAGTTGACGACAGATGTTCCTTGGAAATTATCACAAGGTAATATTCTTTGTTGAAATTCTAGGCTTCTATAATCTAAATAGCCAAATTCAAAATTATAAAAGGCATCTATTGGTCCAGTGTAAATAATTTTTGTAGCTAATGAAGTGAAATATGATCTTTCTTTAAAAAAGTTAGTTAATATTTTAACATCAACATTCGCCAGAAGTTTTTCGAATAGGGGATTGTAGCCACCTACAGGAATTCCTTGGAAAGTATCTCCAAAATAATCATTATTAAACGTAAATCTTAACGGTATTCTTTTCAGAATTGATGCGGGAAGCTTGTCAGTTGATCTTCCCCATTGTTTCGTAGTATAGCCTTTTATTAACTTTTCAAAGATATCTTGACCTACTGTTTCAAGGGCATGGTCTTCAAGAGTTTTGAAATTAGATGGACAAGGTATTCTCTGAGATTCCAATATATCATAGGCTTGCGCAGGGGTAGAAATCTTCCAAAGCTGAGCAAACGTGTTCATGTTAAATGGCAAATTGTAAATTTCATTTTTATAATTTGCGATAACCGAATGTCTATAATTATTGAAGGATAAAAATTTATTAATATATTTCCAAACCAAGTCATTATTAGTATGGAAAATATGGGCCCCGTATTTGTGAACGTTTATATTATTTATTTTTTCACAATATAGATTACCGCCTACGTGATTACGTTTATCGATAACTAAGCAACGAAACCCTAATTTTTGTAATTCATAAGCGCATATAGATCCAAATAATCCCGCGCCTACTATCAAGTAATCATATTGTTTTTCCACATTATGCGATTTGAAATTAAAACTTTATGATAATATATTTAAAGTTATTTTGAATTTAAAACAGCTAAACCAATTCCGGCCAATCCATTTCCGGCCAATCCATCGTTGATTGCAAAGCTACCATCCATAATGCGCGATTGTACTTTTTGGATGGCAGAAATGAAATCGATTTTTAATTGCACTGTTTTAATAGTTGGTGCAAATAGTAAGGAATGTAAGTTTTCTTTAATAAATTTATCCGTATCGCTACAATCATCAATATTAGTCAGGATGCTATTTCTTAGATTTGACAGATGCTCTGTAGTTGGATTTTTATGTGTTTCATAAAATTTCATTAAAATATAATAATCATAATCTAATTTTTTGGTGTGGTTTGTGGAGAAAGTATTATCGATTGTTTTTAGCAGCTCAGATACTCTAAGTTTAAATTGTTGGATGTTTGAAACTGCGATCAAGAAATACAATATTGCATTAATCTCTAGTGTGGATAAATGATAAAATCCGTTGAAGTTTTCATATATATCCAATACTTTCTTAATCAAAGAAATTTTCAGTGTTTCAATACTCTCTTTGTTGCGTAATACAAATATTCCTACCCATGCAAGTTTTGAATTATCCTGAATATTCTTTGCAATTTCAGGATTAAAAGAAGACAGCATTTTATCGATTTCTTGTAACAATGAGGTAAAGTCAGGTTCAATAAATCTTTTATTAATCAAATAAGATATGCCAATGCCAATTTCAAAAAGGTTAAAAAGAGCGATTTTTTTAGTCTTGAATTTGACAAATAGTTCACGTACGGTGTCATCAGCCATCGATTTATACTGGTCCTGGCCACTCAGCTTTGCAAATTCGTAAAAGAAGGCCGAAATTCCTAACTTTCCTTCCAAAAAGCTATAAGAGGTTACTGCAGGGTAATAAAGTAATAAGGTGTTGGAGACAGCAAATAATTCTTTGCTATTACTGATATTATCTTTCATTATTTTTGGAGACAATGGTAAGACGGAAAAAATTAATTAACGATGGAATATGGTAATCGAAATTAAAATAATTTCTTTTTGTTATTATGTTTTTTGTTAAATCTTTTATTGTTTTTTTATTATTTAGTTTTTTAGATAAGTCGTTGTAATCATTATAAAATATTCCAAAATTAAATTTTTTAGCGATTGACTGTGTTGCAACAATATGGCCATTATTGTCTTTTTGTATAACAGGAAGCCCTGCAGCCGCAAGTACAGAAATCCTTGCAGGGATATTTAAATCATCCCAACCCGCTAGTGCTATATTTCCTTTATTACTACTGTTAAATAAATGTAGCCAACCAGCATCATATTTTGAAAATTCTGAAACCCAGTTTGAATTACGGCAGTGCGAATGTATGTGGAAATGATTAGGAAAGTTATTTTTAAGCTGATTTATGATATCTTTATTTTTTTGATGGTAACTTTCGGTATACAGATGTAAATGGATATTGTTATTTGCAAGCGCTTGCATATCATTAACATTAATTCCAATCATTCTTCCGGCTACGACTGTATGTACACCACCTTCGGTTCCGGATAATTTTGGGGAAAAGTCATCGGTAAAAAAATCTTTATGTGGTAGGTCCCCATCTAAAATGAAAGTTTTGCTTTCACTCATTGTACTTTCAGGCAAAAATTGTTCATACCAGTTTTTACATTCTTCATTTATATATATTCTTCCGTCTGCATAATGGTACAAATGAATTAACTTTTTCCATGTGCCAGCTGCAATGGATACCTGGGGACTTTCTTTATAATGCCAGACAAATGGGATATCAGGAAAGCTTTTTACCACTTCATATGCTAAATCAATTGCGCAAAAATTTAATAAAGCGTAAATTATATCTGGTTTTATTTTTTTTATTTGATTTTTATAGTCATCTAAGTTGACATATTCGATATTTCCAAAAGGAATAGGACCAATATTTATATGGGAATAAGGAGGGCGATTTATCCATAATCCAAAAAGTTGATGGCCTTCCTTTTCAAGGGAAAAAATTCGCTCAGGATTATAACCAAGTTCGCCTACGATCAGAATTTTTAACCCACTGGATTTATTTGCAATATCTTTCCCAATGAATTTTTCATACATTTTGGTCTCGTCAATAAATTTATCATCAGACGCTTTTATTTTTAAAGGTTTTTTAACGCCATAAAAATTGCGGTAATAATTTAAATTTCCACCATATTGCTCAGACATTATTTTATGTCTCTGATAAGGGTGTGAAGTCCAATAGCACGTAATCTTTTTTGTGGGATAGAACGCGCCTCTAAATGTCAATTTTTGCCAAAATGTATAAAATAGATTTTCTGAAACCCATTCGTTGCGCTCTACCCATCTATCGTCTGTTTTTCTGTGAGCGACTTGAACGAGTTGTAACGAATAGTTGCTTCGGGTAGTTTTTGTTTCAAAATCGTGCGTAATGGTCAGTGAGTTATTAGATTCATATTGCATTCCATTAAACGCGAGAATAATATTTTCCGATTTTTCAAGTGCTTCAAAAAGGACGCTTAGATGTGTTTCATAAAAGTAGTCATCTGAAGGAAGATATGCAATGTATTCGTATGATGCAATCTCAATCCCTTGATTTATTGAATAGCCTATCCCTTGGTTTTCTTCATTTTTGATATGTTTTAATGTAAAATCCTTTTTATTCGCTGCGCTCTTAATATATAAATCTGTTTCGTCTGTTGATCCGTCATCAATAATTATCAAGTCCCAATCTTTAAAAATTTGTTTTTCAAGACTCTTTATTGCGCGTAGAATGAAACTTGATTGATTATAAGTAGGCATTATTACGGAAAATCCCTTCATAAATATTGGTCTTATTAGTTATTTGTTAAAGTAGGTTACTTATATATTGATTCAAACAATTGATGTGTTAATCTAAAAGATTTATTTAGCTTGTTATTATGCTAACTTAAAATATTTTTTGTTTAAATACAAATTGTTTTGAATATTGAATGCTTTTTTTTAATTTAGTAAAAATAACCAATATGAAAGCCTCAAGTAAATTATCTTTTGCAGACCTTGAACGGGAATTGTGTTTGGAAAATTCACCTTTTGAGAAACTGGAATTCCTTTCCGCAATTACTGGTGGAGCGGGAGCTGATGTTAATGACTATCTGTATTATTTCCAGTCGCTTGGATTTAGTTTAACAATTGATAATAATGGAAATTATCATTATAATGGAGGTTACGATGGAAACCAGGTCGTTCCAACAAATTATAATATGAGTTATCAAGGAATGTACGGAGGATATTACTCATTTAATCCATGGGTTAATATAAATAATAGTTGGGTAATTTATGCACCGCCTGTTTATAATAATAGTTATGATCCTTGGCCCAGAGATGCGAATGGTAATATAATCATGACATATACCAACACACTTACCTATGGTTACGGTATAAATAACGGTACTGCTATCATGGGCGAATATGAAATTGTACTTAATGGGTATACTTTTAAATTGTATAATGTGGACTTGATTTATGATTATTCTATAGGTTATCGTCAACCTACCCCTAATGAAAGATATAATTGTTTTGGATATGCAGCTGGTTTAGATGGATTATGGTTTGCTAACAATATGAGCACTAGTGGAGACGAGGCAGCTCTAAATTTTAATGCATTTCTGAGTATGTTTTATGAACAATGTTCGCAATCTGAAGGAGAGATGATCGTACTGTATGAAGATAGTAATATGACAAGCCCATATCATGCAGCTATACGAAATTCGAATGATACTTACGATTACAAAATGGGTGGTGGAGAACTTAAAAAGGATATTTCATACGCGGAAATGAGAAAAGTAAGAGGACCTTATGAGTTTGGACCTTCTCGATTCTACAAACTGAAACAGACATTTCGTAGATAATTATAGTGAAGAGTCTTGTTACGTCGTATTGATATGTTTGGATTGTCCTTAGAATATAATAATGTACTACTTATTATCTTATAAAATTTAGTTAAACCATGAGAAATTATAAGCTCCAGTTTTTTTTTATTTTAATGAATGTTTTCGTTTGGACTCGATCTTATGCACAAGATCAGCGCCATAAAGAGGAAACTATAAAAATGGATATTAACTATAAACCCGGGGTAAGCACCTCATTGATTTATCTCAATTTTAAAATACTCGATACTGCCAATAATCATATATTTAAACTTCACCCTGAGATCCGGTATATTGCTGTTTCTTTTATACAAGATCGCCCTGAAGTTATTTGGGTTCGGGATAATCCCGATAGTAGATCGTACTATGATATGTCTTTTAAAGGTGATTCGTTAGATATATTAAATAAATATGGAACCATTCATTTTAGAGCACCCGAAATCTCCTTACATCAGTTGATTAGAAATCAAAAGTTCAATTTTCCGACGCATTGGGAGATAGGAGAAACTATTTATAAAGATTCAATTGTTTATTCATTAGGTTATAGTACTGGTGAACAAACCGAGGTAGTTGCGAATGGTATGGCAGCAAGGCTTCACGGTCAATATAAAGATCTTGCCAAGCAAATTGCAGATGAGCTTCAAAAGAAAAATATTTCTAATTTACCGGATTCCATTATTGTACTGCAAGGAATCATTGAAAAGGGAAATGATAGATCAATCGAAGAATTAAAGTTGATCGTGGGTAAACAGTCGGCATTTTCGGACACGGCTTTACAGGTTATAGGAAATGATCAGAATAAATGGCACGCCGCTACTTATTTTTCAGGTGTAACCGGCGCCAGCATCATAAAATTTTACATTGAGCTGCGAGCAGATGGAACTGTCACTATTTTGCCTTCAAAATATATGGATGCTAAAAATCTCTAATATACTTTCATATTCTTAATCAAGCTTCCATTAGAAAGAATGCTGAAATGAGAATGGCCTATCGCTTCTAAAGACTGTAAAAACTTTTGAAGATGATTATATTAAAACATTCCAATATATCCTCTCGATCAGCTTACATTATTTTTTATCTGACAAAAATGCATAAACCCATGATAAATCATAAATTTAATTTTTTTTTTACTGTAATAAGTTTTTTCTTTTGGTCTTGTTCTTATGCACAAGATCAGAACCATAAAGCGGAAACTATAAAAATGGACATTAATTATAAGCCAGGCGAAAGTAGGTCACTGATTTCTCTCAGCTTTATGTTATACGACACTGCAAATAATCATATATTTAAACATCATCCTGAAGTTAAGTATATTTCCGCTCCTATAGAACAAGATCATGCTAAAGTTATTTGGGTTCGGGATAATCCTGATAGTAGATCATACTATGATATGACTTTTAAAGGTGATTCTTTAGATATATTAAATAAATATGGACCCATTCATTTTAGAGCACCCAAAATCTCCTTAAATCAGTTGGTTGGAAATCAAAAGTTCAATTTTCCGACCCACTGGGAGATCGGAGAAACCATTTACAAAGATTCCATTGTCTATTCATTAAGATATAATACTGGTGAACAAACCGAGGTAGTTGCGAATGGTATGGCAGCAAGGCTTCACGGTCAATATAAAGATCTTGCTAAACAAATTGCAGATGATCTGCAAAAGAAAAATATTTCTAATTTACCGGATTCTATTATTTTACTGCAAGGAATCATTGAAAAGGGAAATGATAGATCAATCGAAGAATTAAAGTTGATTGTGGGCAAACAGTCGGCATTTTCGGACACGGCTTTACAGGTTATAGGAAATGATCAGAATAAATGGCACGCGGCTACTTATTTTTCAGGTGTAACCGGCGCCAGCATCATAAAATTTTACATTGAGCTGCGAGCAGATGGAACTGTCACTATTTTGCCTTCAAAATATATGGATGCTAAAAATCTCTAATATACATAAGAAGCAACATTAGATCCTGTTAACACTGGTGTTTAAGAATAATTAAATATTCAGATAAGTTCCAGCTTAATCTTGCTTAGCTACTATAAATTAACTTTTACTACTGGATTCAGCGATTGTAATAAGAATGAGAATAGTCAAATTTCCTTTAGACCGCCAGCTTGATAAGATGGATTGTGGACCCTCTTGCCTGAAAATGATTGCCAAATATTATGGGAAATACTATTCCCTTCCTTATCTCCGTGATCTCTGTGGCAACACTAAAGAAGGAGTCTCGCTTGCTGGAATTTCACATGCTGCAGAAGTTATCGGTATTCGGTCTCTTGCTCTCAGGTGTGAAATTGATGACTTGATATTCAAAGTGCCTCTTCCAGTAATTGTTCATTGGGACAATAATCACTTTATAGTAATATATGATATCAAAAAAAGAAGAAATGGTGAGGTTTTCTTCCATATCTCTGACCCAGCTAAGGGTTATATCAAGTGTGAAAAGACAGAGTTTGAGGACAAGTGGATAAAAAAAAATGAAAGTAGAAATTTAGGTGTTGTTCTTGTACTGGAACCACAAGCCGATTTTAAACAGCGACAAGTTGGAGAAAAATCAGAGCGTGGGCGCCTACTTGAAAACCTGAGTGGCTATTTTATGCCATATAAAAATAGTTTTTATTATTTGGGTATAACCATGTTGCTGATAACGGCTATGCAGGCTGCATTACCTTTTATATCAAAGGCTGTCATCGATGTTGGTATACAAACAAAGGATGTGAGTTTTATTAATATCGTATTGTTTGCAAATCTAGCACTTATTGTCAGTATAACTTTAAGCTCAGCGGTTAGGGACTGGATATTGCAACATATATCTTCACGAATTAACATCGCATTGATATCTGATTATTTAATAAAATTAATGAAACTTCCCGTCTCATTTTTTGAAAATAAGATGTTAGGAGATATTTTGCAACGAGCTAATGATCATGAACGTATCAGAAGTTTCATTATGAACAATTCGCTTAACTTGATTTTTTCTTCACTGACATTCGTGATCTTTAGTTTGGTTTTATTAATATACAATTCGACTATATTCTATATATTTTTAATTGGTAGCATGTTGTATAAGTGGGGAGTATCATAATCAATATAGAAAGTCCAATGACCAGGTAGAAAAATATTTTAAATTGTCGCATATTTATGGCTATAGTCTGCCTAATAATAGGCTGTTATTGTGATGGTTTTAAAATTTGTATTAATTAAGAGTATCGGACTATAATTCCATTAAATTATAATACTTTTCGGTCAACACCCAAACCACTTAATATATAAATATGGCTATTGCTCATTTACCTTTCACGGAATAATATCTGATTCTTTTTTAGTTTTTAGCATTGCTAAAATAAGCAATTAGAATTGCTTTTAGTTGAACAATTTCTCCCATTGATCTTAAATTCTAGGAAGTATTATAATCTAACAAATAGAGGAAATTCTTTTTAATTAATGTGTATTGCGACATTAGTAGAAACTAAATCATTGTAAATGTTAGCCTATTTGCCATTTGAAAAATAGTTGATCGGGTTTATTAGATAATGTGAATGAAATCTAGAAAATGAGGACATGTCATTGAACGATCTAATTGAAGATCAAAAGCTAATATTTTAACTTTTTTTATCATTATGCTATAATTATTAATCTGTATTTTTAGATTATATTTTTTTAAAAGACCAATTAATAAACATGTATTCCAATAAACTGAAATTATCCTTATCGTTTTTCTGGTTTTTAATCCTTTTTAATCTTTTTGTAACTTTAGTACTGACCTTACAAATGGGCGAATTAGTGGAGCGATATGGTCCACAAGTCCTCGTATATTTTCTTTGGTTTAAAATTATTGGTAGCGTTTTATCTTTTATCTGAGAATACATTTTTAATTTCAAATCAAAAGGAGTGTTTTTGAGAAACATCAAACAATCTCCAAAACTGCTGCTTATCAGTATTTATTCATTAGATTTTATACTTTTCTTATTGCTATGCCTCTTGATCGTTATTTATATTTAGATAGTCTCTCTTACAGTAGAGGAGGACGCATGATACTAAGCGGTCTGTTTCTTGAACTTGAACCGTCAACTATAGTTGGTTTACTGGGGCGTAATGGTACTGGTAAATCAACCTTGATGAATTGCATTTTTGGTAACTGCAAACCTGATTTTGCGTATATGAAATGTGATGGGCAGATCTTTAATCAAGGATATAAAACCAAGAAGATTACTTATCTAACTCAGTATAGCTTTATTCCAAAGCGGTTGACTTTATTACGTGCTATTCAATATTTTGATTTGGAAGATTCACCAATTATGGATATCGATATTGTAAAGGATAGATTATTATCTAAAATAGGTGATCTTTCCACCGGCCTCGTTCGTTTGTTTGAGTGTTTGTTGGTTCTTTATTCTAAAGCTAATTATTGCCTTCTTGATGAGCCTTTTTCAGGACTCAGTCCACTCTACATTGACATGATTAAACAACATATTTTAGCTGTAAAATCTCTAAAAGGAATACTCATTTCAGATCATTATTATACACATGTGATGGATGTCAGTGACAGATTGCTTTTACTAACAGGCGCTTCGCTAAAGTCTGTACAAAAGATAGAAGATCTAGTACTGCATCAATACTTAAAGTAATTTTAATACGCATTGCTTTGGACATAATTTAAGGCAGTTGTGATCATGAACTATTTTAGATAATAAATGAAATTTTTAAGGTTACTATAGTCGCTACCATTTTCAGACACATGAACTAAAGTATACCTAAAATAAAAATACTATCTTCGTTTGATTAGACAATCAATATAAACGATGTGCAAGCATGATCATCAAAAAAACTTTCGGTGTTATTTTGCTCTTACTAGGTTTGTTGCTTGCATTCGGTCTACTTAAAGACAGCAGATTGATGCTCTTTGGTAGCAAAATCAATGCCGATGTCATTGGGATAGAAAGTGTAAAAAACAAGCGATTCGGATACGTACATTATCCGATCCTCCAATTTAATTATAAGCAACAACAAGTTCGGTTAGTAAAGGAGTTAAAGAGTGTCGATCCCCAAAATGTACCTGCTCATATGGAAATTTACGATGCAAAAGGCATTGGTTTTATTGAAGTTACATTTAATTATTCCTTTTAATTATTGACGAATAATCGAAATCCCCTGTGGTGGACTTATTTCTCTGATGAATTGCGAATATCCGCTGATATCCACGATGAAAACTAAACCTTTATTATCTTCAAACATAAGCAAGTCTTTTAAGCGCTCTACTAAACTCATGTATCAGGTGTTTCTTGTTATAAAATAAGATGCTGGTCGCTGGACGCAGCATCTTATTTTAGTACTACCAAGGAATTTCACCGGTTCCAGCTGGATTTGTCTCTTCACAGAAAAATTTTCCAGTTGGCCCATCTTGGCCAATCAAGGCATATTTAATAACACGCTTGGCTGCCACCTCAACCGAACCGCCGTTCTTGCCGGTGAAGTCTGTAGAGGTATAACCTGGGCTAACGGCATTCACTTTAAAGTGCGTATCCCGCAGCTCGTAAGCCAGGTTGACCGTATACATATTCAGGGCGGCTTTTGAAGAAAGGTATACGACACCTTTTACATCGTAGTATAGGTAGTTGGGATCACTGTGCAGGGTAAGAGAACCTTGACTTGAGCTTAGGTTGACGATGCGCGGCTCAGTTGAATTTTTTAAAAGATCAATAAATGCTTTGATCACCCTTGCCGGCCCGTATACGTTGGTGTCATATACTTTCTGGTAAACAGCTATATCGGTATCTATGGCTGTCTGAGGAACCATATGCCCTGCGCTGTCGATAGCAATTCCACTGATGCCTGCGTTATTGATCAGTACATCTAATGTTCCAACTTTGCTTCCGATTTCTTTGCGGGCGGCATCGATCGAGTCCTCGTTAGTGACGTCAATCTGGATAGCCTCAACGTGGATTAGCCCTTCTGCTTTTAGCTGTTCGGTGGCTTTCAGACCGTTGTTGATATTTCGGCTACCTAGAAAGACATGAAATCCTTTTTTTAATAACTGACGTGCTGATTCGAAGCCAATCCCTTTATTTGCCCCGGTAATTAATACTGTTTTCATTTTTATCGATTTTGATTATCACAAAGGTCGTAGGATGTAAATTGCTATTTTTTGACTTTTATCAAAAAATATAATAATGGCTGGTAAAAAAGATCATTTGACTAATGTTCAGAATTGATGGTTATGCATGCTAAATCATAACAGTACTTTTGCAGACGGTCTGACAAAATAGGGGAGAATTGCTAACCGGTTACCGATTACAAACTAACATCGGAATTCAAAGGCAGCTCAGCGCTTTCTGAGTCGGCTAAGGGTCGCAGGTTTAATCCCTAGATAGGAAGCAATCATGTTTTGTGAGAATTTTTGAAAATATTCCGGATGGTGCTCCAACAGGTCAAGGTATCGCTCTTCCGCATTCATACTGATAGCAGCATGTATTCTTTTTTGTGTTGTAACCGCTACTAATCGCTGCTCAAGCCGAAGAAACTCCTTTATCGCAGGAACCTCTGCCTCCAGAAGATGCAATTCTGCAGGTGATATCTGCAAGATCTCCGAGTTTTCGACTGCATCTATATAGTATCGGCTAGGGCTCTGTGCTACTACGCTTTCCCAGTCTGATATCCAATTTCCCTCCAGAGCAAATGCGACAACTGCTTCCTGACCGCGTTCGTTTACGGAATAAATCCGTAAAGCTCCGGAGATCACATAACAAATGTATTTGCAGACGTCTCCTTCTTGAACAAGAAACTGACGGCGACGCACTTTTTTGAGTTTGAAAGCAGCTCTAATAAGCGTTTGGTCCAGTGGGGAGAGCACGAATTTCGTATAATTGCGAAAATAATCAAATAAAGAATTATAGACATCATCCCGATGTTCCTCTACCGTCTTTCTGAATGATAAACGTTCTGTGGTACGGAATTCTGTTGTCTGATCCTTTAAGATAGGTCGTGCTGTCATATGATATGATTTTTATCACAAATTTATTTAAAAATTGTAACAACGCCTAATCGAATTTTTTGATGTCAAGTATGTTATGAATCTGCTCAGATAAAAATAATGTTTTTTTATATTTTAACAGATTTATACTCCATAGATCTGTCTCTACTTTAAAGTTGTAATTCCATTATTTATGGTTTTAATTTGGTTATGATCTACCTTGAACTTCTGACGGTCGCCAGCAGATCGTGCGGATATCCCAATGATATAGCACTTAATTGATCTAATGTGGCAAGATGTTGTTCGGTTAACCATATGGTAGTTGCCTTTAAGCTGTCTTCAAAATGCGAAATTTTACGTGCGCCAATCAAAGGGAAAGTATCTTTTGATAAAACCCAGGCAAACGCAACCTGGCCGGGTGTTGCATCTACTTCTTTTGAAATTAAAATCAGTTCATCAATTATTGCTTTTGTTTTTTGATCTTCTTTATAATTGGAATTTTGTCCGATGGTCATACGTCCCGATTCGCCGGTTCTATATTTTCCAGTTAGCAATCCGCCTGCCATTGGCGAATACATCATAATTCCCAATCCAAATTCCTGTGCCATAGGAATTAATTCGCGGTCAGCTGTTCGCTGCAACAGATTATATTCGATTTGAAGTGCTGTTAATTTTGTCGAGCTTCCAATAGCTGCGGCTTTCCAGGCAGGGAAATTGGTCAAACCGGTGTACAAAATTTTCCCTTCTTTTGCGAGATCTTCTAAACCTCTTATAATTTCATCTAATGGAGTTACACCATCATCAAAATGCGGCATGTATATATCAATATAATCCGTTTTCAATCGCTTCAAGCTTGCTTCTACAGCTTGCTTCATCGATTTGCGATGATTCCCATAATTACTTATTGCAGGGTTTATGTCACTACTTTTTGTGTATTTTGAACAGACAATAAAATGATTGCGCTGACCTTTCAAAAATTCGCCTACTATTTCTTCTGCTTCACCAAATTGATAAAGATCAGAAATATCAATAAAATTGCCTCCCGCTTCTTGATATGCCGCAAGTATTTTTATCGATTCATCGGGACTTGCTCCATATCCTTTACGAGTACCAAAATTTGCTGCTCCCAAAATAATCTCACTAGCGTATAAACCAGTTTTTGAACCAAATAATTTATATTTCATCATCATTCTTTTTTTTCAAAAGTAAAGGCATTAAGCAACTCAGTCAAGTACGGATAAATTTGTCCGTATCATTATTATTATATTTGTACAGAAAAATGATTTGCTATGTATGAAAGAAAAATACCTGTTACAGTAGAATGTGGGCTTCATTTATTTATGGAGGTTATGAACGGAAAGTGGAAAATTAGCTTGATCTGGAGTATCTATAACGGTATTATTCGACCGGGTGACCTACAAAGAAAAATCCCAAATGCATCAAGGAGAGTATTGGAAAATCAGTTAAATCAGCTCGTAAATCACGGAATTCTTACCAAGAAAATCTATGATGTAAAACCTCCTAAAGTTGAATATGGTCTAACTAAATTAGGCGAGTCATTAATTCCTATAATAAAATCCACCGCCAAATGGGGTGAAGACAATAGAGAAGAATTAGAAAAAGCAATTACTTAACATATGGATCACAATCTAAAGAGCGCAGCTTTTTACTATCCCCTTTATTATAAAAAGTATTATTTTTTGTTGTATGCCCGAAACTCCAGAAGTGACGTAAATCTTCCTATTTGTAAGCAGCTTGTTTTGGTACAAATGTTACTCTCTTTTCTTCTGGATTATAGTACATTTTTGAGAACATTTCTACAAAACGGAAAGTGCAAAAATTAAAATCCATTAGATGTTCTTCGCTAATAACAAAATCTTTAAATACGTGATTGTTTATAATCAGAGTATCAAGTGTTTTAAACTTCTTGTGAATTTTCTTTTTGCTTTGATCTTGGAGATCAATAGTTCTTTTGGAGATAAACTCAAAGTTATTTTTATTCTTATTAATAACTAAAGCAGGATTTACACTAAAAGTATCAATAGAATTTATAATAATGCCGTCCGCCATACCAGTATCAAATAAAAAATCACCTTCCATTTCCTTTCCAAATTTTAATTTAAAGAATGGGATCTTAGAGTTTTTTACAACATTGACAATTGGTAAAATAAATGATTTTTCTTCTGATTTTTCCTCAGGAAATTCAAGGTTAGATATTTTGATAATTTTCTTTTGAAAATCAAACTTCCAGTGTAGGGTAGAAATGATATCCTGTCCGATAAGCCCTACTATCTCGGGCTTATGCCGATCTTTTAATTTAGAAAACTGATTAATTCGTATTTCTTGTGGGGGAATCTGAAAACTACCAATTTTTGCATAGTCCATAGCGGCTACTTCTGTATCAACAAATAGAATTTCTCTCACGTGGGTTACTGTATCTGTTCCCTTTTTTGCTAACATCTCGATGGGAATATTTCTAAGTTTTGCCTGATTTTTTAATATCATAGAAGTCTCGGAGCCAGTATCCCAAAGAAAGAGATAGGTTGAATCTTTCATGGTCACAGGTATCAGTATTTTTGAAGAGGTGCTGGATTGGATTAAAGGTATTTCATATTCGAACCTTTTTGGTGGCATGTTCTGTGCTATAAATTTATAAGCGATGAATAGGAATATAATTAAAAATATCAGGTATAGGTATTTTTTCATTGAGGTATCAAAAAAGTTGGTTTAGTAAATGGCGCTTTATTATGTAATAATTTCTATAGTTTTTAAAGATATAGTTTTCAAAATATAAATGCTACTTATTAATTACAATTCTTTAGTTTCTAAAAAAGTGTACTAGACTTAATTTTATGCTTATTATCCAAATTGTTTATTCTCAGTATTTCAATCGCAAGTAGACACTATAAGTTTAGATGGGTTCTTTAAAGTAAAAAGGGCCTAATTCTCATTAGACCCTTTATCTTGACGTGTTGATGTACAGTAACTTTTTTTATGTTTCTTATCGTTTCCTCTTTTTTGTTTCGTCATCCAAAAGTTTTGGGTGCATTTGGATTTTCTACTGTACTACGTCGATTTATTTTTCTGCTTATTTAAAAGCAGAGCTGCTATAGTTTTCATATAATAAAACAACTGTCCCTTAAAAAGGTTCATGAAAAAAAATATTTTTACACTTTTTTTATAGGATAATCTAGCTATTTATCATTTTTTTTAAAACATCTAAATCTGCATTATTTGAAGATAATGGTAGATTTTTTATACGCTAAAATTTATTTAGGACAGTACTAAGTTAAGTTATATGATTTCAAAAAATGGGTATATAGGCTAGCAAATTTAAAATTTTCAAATCTTTCTTGATAGGCTGTCTTCTTTGTAAGAGTATGGAGCAAATCAACGGTAATGTTTTAATCTTCTGCCGTAAAGAGCATCGCTATCCGATTTCATGTAAACGGCATAATTTATATTTTAGATTCTCCTCCAGATTTTTGATCATCATTTTTGATGTTCGAATCATACTTCCCCTGATTGGAATTGTTCTTGCCAAACTTCCAGGAGAAATTAATGCCAAATGATCGGAATGGAATCGCAAAATTTCCACGTTGTTCATGGAGATCTGTTTTTGCATAAGAACCTAGATTTTTTACCTTTTGAAAAGGATCGATCATGGTGAACCCCAAAGTACCTTTCTTGTTTAGTACATCTTTCTTTAGGCCGATATTCCACATGTTAAAAGAAGCATATTGCCCCTGAAATGTGCGCTCCGGCGCATCAAAAAATAAAAAAGACTCGGCTACCAATCCGTTTTTTAGATATGCTGTGGCGCTGATAAAGGTCTTGTAATGGAGGAAAATCTGATTTGACTGCTGCGTCAAATTACCGTATTGATCATTGGGCCGTATATGATAGGTGTATAAGTCGATATTCCCTCTCAAAGTCCATATTTTAAATAAATCTACGGATGCAAAGATATGAGCACCTAAAGATTGCGTTTTACCGATATTGGCAAAAGTCTGTATTACGATCGGTTTGTCTTTGAAAGTTGTATTTCTGTAAATGGATTCGATGACATTATTGTTTCTGCGGTGATATAAAGAAAGATTCAGCATGCTTTTTTTCATATTAAGATGTGCACTCAATTCCATATTGTGCGATACTTCGGGCACTAATTGTGGGTTTCCCTGTAATTGATTGACAGGATCTGATTCGTTTCGGAAAGGGTTTAGAAAATACAAACTTGGTCGTTGTATACGTTGATTGTAAGCGATCTTCAAATTTAACTCTTCGGAGGCTTTGTATGATACGACTGTGCTTGGGAGTATATGGTGCTGCTGATCATGGAGGCCGGTTTGATGATCGGTCACTTTAATTATTGATCCTGTATACTCGTATCTAACGCCGGCTTTAAGATCGGTTTTTGTGTTTAGAGGGATCTGTATGGTCGAATATAGAGCTGCTACATCTTGCTTATAATTGAAATTGTAAGTGCTGTGGCTGACATGTACATAGGCCTGATCTTGTCCAATGGTATCCACTTGAATAATCGAATGAATGTTCCTGAAGATGGCTTTTGTACCCAATTCAAAGGTCGCCTTTTTAAAGGGATGTGTATAATCCAGCTGCATGGTCAGTTCTTTATTCAGGCCTATGTTCATTCCTTTTTCATCAGGACGAAAATCGACCTGCTTGTAGGAAGAGTGATAATTTGTGTTGGCTTTATTTTGAGAGAATTGAGCTGAAATGCTTAATTCTTGGTTTTTCTTATCAAATTTTCGAATGTAATCGGTACTCCAGTCAAATCCTCCGTATCCAACATGACTGTTATTGGTACTGCTGATCGAATCACTTACCTGATATATGTTGTTGAGAAGGTTGTCTGTTTGGATCGTAAGCTGATGTATATTCAAATTGGAAATGAAGAGCTTATTGGAATCAAGTTCATAATCTAACGATAGGCCTCCTCTTAACCCATGCCTTTTGTTGCGACTTTTGATTTCTTGCTCGAGATCGATTTTATTATTCAGAAGTCTTTGATCAAAACTTATCGATGTATTGACGGGCCAGCTCCATGAATTTCCCAAATTTCCATTAATTCCTAATTTGTTCTTTCTGATGCTTATATTTCCATTGAAATTGTTCTGGCGGGTACCCAATCCACCTGAGTATGATCCGTGCACACCTTGCGTATTATTCCGTTTGGTATTGATTATAATTATTCCTGAAGCACCCTCGGCGTCAAATTTTGATGATGGGCTGGTGATCACTTCTATATTTTTTATCTGATCTGCAGGTATCATTTTTAATATATCTGCTACATTATTATTCATGGTTCCTGAAGGTTTACCGTCAATTAATATGCGTACATTTCGATCTCCTTTAAGAGAAACGTTGCCCATTGCATCGACAGATAACAAAGGTACTTTTCGTAATGCATCAGCCGCATTTCCTCCTGACAGGGTAGGGTCAAGTGCGGTATTATAAATAAGCCGATCTGTTTTGATTTGTATGAGCGATGCTTTCCTGTAAATATCGACGTGTTGCAATTGATGATAGGCTGCTGACATGCGGATCGTACCCAGATCAATATCACTGTTGTTGATCGTGACGGGAAGTGTTGTGCTGCTGTTGTAACCCAATGCGCCCACTTTTACAAAATAGTTGCCAGGCTGAAGTTGTAAGATTTTAAAATATCCCGCACCATCGCTGACGACTGTTTTGATTAGTTTGTCATCTGAAGTATCCGCATTATACAAGGAGATGTTTGATGCCGGAATCGTTTTTTCTGTTAGAGAATCCAATACTTTGCCCGAAATATCATGCCCGCCAAACTGTTTTGCTATTTGTCCAGATGAACAGTTAGGCAAGCTTAAAAGTAGGAGTAATACGATGGGCTGGATCATATAAATTACCATTTTTTGTTTCATCATCAATGTTTGCTCAAATGTTCAAACTTTACATGAAACCTTAAATTTTATTACGTGAGCGGGGCAGGAAATGATGTCAAACTGAAATTTACAGATTCACGTAATAATAGCTGCCATTGGTGTAAAAAATTATAAAATGGCTTTTAAATTTTTAAATTTGGATATGACGAACAGGAGACTTCTAAGCATCGTTTTATTTTTCTGGTTGATTTCATTTTTATACCTCATAATCGGAGCAGTTTTATTTTCAAGATTATCATTTGAAGGGGTGATATTGATTGCTTTTTCGCAGTTACTTTTGTTGGTGGAGATCGTCGTCTGTCTGTTCTATATCTTTCCGAAGTTCTGGCGTTTGAACAAAGCTGTACCTTTAACGGCCAGTATTGTATTATTGCTCCTGACGATTGTATTTTTGAGGTATTCTTTTGAAGAAGTGCTCTTTGTGAAGTATCTCGGATTTAAACTAAATCCTCATCTTGATCCATTTTACTTCCTATATGATAATTTTTATTTTTCATTGCCGGGAGTTTTTATCGCATTGATTGTGTATCTGGTAGCGAAATCCTTTGAGGTTGGAAAAAAGAACAAAGCGCTTGAGGCAGGGATGGAACAGGCTGAATTGAATTTTTTAAAATCACAGCTCAATCCTCATTTTCTATATAATACCTTAAATTATATGTATTCCATAGCATTGCCTTTATCTGAAAATCTGTCAACAGCTATCCTAAAGCTATCGGATACGATGCGGTACACGCTTGCGCAGAACAAAAGGGATCTACTTCCTCTAAGTGAAGAAGTTGGATTTATTGAAGATTATATTGCCCTGCATAGTATGCAGTTTTACCCTCATTTTTACCATACATTTTCAATTGAGGGAGCCATAGACAAGCTCTTATTTCCACCATTGTTACTTGCTCCATTTGTCGAGAATGCCATTAAGCATGGTATTACACATGTTGAAAAACAACCTGTTAATATTCGTCTAGATGTCACGTCAAAAACACTGGTATTTGAAGTGTCTAATTATATCAATGCACAATTTCGGGAAAAGGGTAGTGGTATCGGAATCGCCAATGTTAAACGGAGGCTCGAAATTCTATACCCAGGACAACACAGTTTAAATATGGAGAAGAATGACCTGGTTTATCGTATATCTTTAATGGTCAAGTTATGATAAAGAGTGGGGCGGATCGTGTGATGTACCGGTGCATAGCATTAGATGATCAAGCGTATGCGACGGGAATTATCGCTGCATACATCGATAAAACAGCTGACTTAAGTTTAATTAAAGCCACGGATGATGCATTCGATGCTTTAAATTTGATCATGAGCGGACAAGTTGATCTTGTTTTTTTAGATATTCAGATGCCGATGATAAACGGTATTCAATTTCTTAAACGCTGCGGAAATAAATGCAGGGTCATTTTAACTACTGCTTATCCGGACTATGCACTGCAGGGCTTTGATCTGGATGTGGTCGACTATCTGCTGAAGCCATTTTCCTATGAGCGTTTTCAAAAAGCTGTTGATAAATTTCGGTTGCTACAAATTGCATCGATGACTTCGCTGGTCGAAAATGAATATTTGTTGCTAAAAGGTGATGCTAAAAACAAGTATTATCAAGTGAAATTTTCAGACATCATGTATATAAAGGGGTTGAATAATTACATATCCGTCTATACCAAAGATCAGCATATCATTACTTATATGAATCTGAAGGAAATCATTAATCTGATTCCTGCTCGTCTTTTCTGTAGGGTGCATCGTTCCTATATTGTATCTTTCAAATACGTCAAATTTATAGACGGCAACTGTCTGTTTATCGATGAAGAGAAAATCCCGATCAGTGAAAGCTATAAAGCTATTTTTTATACGAGATTGAAGGATTTTCGATAATTCGCAAATTGCCATTAGTTTCTTTTATATACATCATTTTGATAAAAAAAACATTTGCTTAAAATATCCATTTTAATCGTCTATAATCCACTAAGAAAAGAGTGGATAAATAGGAATAAATATGCCATTGAAAGAAGTATGAATCTATTTTCTATTAATTAGCACCTGCTTCTTTTAATAAGATGTTGTTTTTATTGAAGTTATATTAATGAAGAGAATAATTTTTATTAGATACAATTTTCCTATATTTAAGATAATTATAAGCCAATCCTATCAATGATGGATCGTACAGGTGAATTTTATATGGGTATATACCAATGTGTTCATCATGAATTATCAATTTTTGGAGCTTATATATTTTATTACCTATAATCTCTTTTTCGGCTACTATTTCTAGTGATCAAAATAGATAAACAAATTTTTCATGGTCAAAATTATTGCATATCTTACTTTGTTTTATTGTTCATTGCAATTAAACGTCTACGCACAGTCTCACTTTTTATCCAGTGGTTATTTATCACTTACAGTAAAGGGAAAACCTTCACTTCTTTTCGATAACATGGAGGTCGGCATGCCGATGATGAGCAATTCTTTATTGAGAGATAAACCGGTCGCATTTACAAAACTCAATGATTCGACATTATATTTATCTGAATACACGTATGGTCCTACTTCGGTTTATTTTAGATTAAATGGCCGCTATATAGCAACTGTGCTATTGCCAAATGAGACGAATGTGATTACGGTATCGATGATCGACTCTGCTCATTATGATGTGCAGTTTGAGGGGCGTTATAAGGAAATTTTTGATAATTCGGCTCTACAGGAAGAGTTGATTATGAATCTGTTTTCTTATCCAACTTCTAAGGACCGAAGAAAAGAAGTTCTTAAATCTGCAGATGATTTTAAATGGAAACAACTGGAATCTGTCGCTGAGATGACGTATTCATTAACCCAAGATATTCCGGACGGATTGCTTAAGTCTTATTATACGCACATGATTAATACCTTTAAAGTTCCTAGTTTACTATTTAAAGATTATGCCAGCAGTGTACTAGCATACTATAAAAATCTGAACTTGGATTCACAAATTGCGACTGCAATACCGGAGCGAACGTTAACTTATTATGACGGTATCATCACGTTAAACTATACAGATACGCTTACATTACTGCCTTCGGGTTACTTTGATCTTTTGATTGCCATTCAGCAAGATTCGCTATTACAGATCCCGAGTATTACTTCTGTAGGACCAGCGGGCTTTAAAACACGTTTAATTGATTTATTTGGAAAAACTTTTGAACAAGAAGATAACCTATTTTATGATATGATGATGGCGAGTGCTTATATCCAACAGATAAACGAAGGGTATATATTACCTCCTCAAGAGCTGCATCAGATAGATAGCTTTTTTAAAAATAAGGAGTTAAGAAATTATATCTACCATCAAAATGAACTGAAAAAATGTAGTGATCGAGTGGGTGATGGACAGGTGTTTTTTCTTCCATTTGATAAAAAAAATGAAACGATCGTTGCATCAATTGTCGACAAATATAAAGATAAAGTGATCATCATTGATTTTTGGGCTACTTGGTGTGGTCCCTGCATACAAGCTTTTTCTGAAATGGATCAAGTAAAGAAAAAGTATGCAGCTCGGGAAGATGTCGTATTCGTGTATTTAACGGATGAATCGTCCAATCGTAATGGATTTCAGGAATATAGCAAAATATTAGGTGGAGAACATTTTTACGTGTATAAAAACCAGTTTGCTACAGCATTGGAACAATTTGGGTTTGAATATATTCCCAGTTATTTGGTTTTTGATAAGCGAGGCCATCTCACTCAGAAGAGTACATATCCGAATGATTTGGCAGCCACTGCTACTATGTGGATTGAGCGTGCATTGAAAAAATAATCGAGCTCCTAAAAAAATTGAATATGAAGTGTTTTTTGATCTTTTAGCTGTGAGTGTGAAAATTATTTTAAAGATAACTGGACAGGTTCTTTTTTATTTAAGCGTTTGAATGGTTGTACAGGCTTGCTGTAGGGTGTCTATCAATTTGGCAACATGGATTCCATCACAAACAGCATGGTGTACTTGTATGGCCAAGGGCATCAGGATTTTACTTCCTTCTGTTTGGTATTTTCCGAAGGTAAAACTAGGTGCAAAATAGTCTGTAAAATCAGCAATGTTGAGGTTGAAACTTTCGAAATGAATCCACGGAAGTGCCGAAATATTAAAATGGTTTTGGGGTGCCTGCTCAGGGAAAAAGCTCCTGTTGTTTTCATTTTTTTGAAGGACCTCGTTATTACTGTCTATAAAATCTATGAAGCTATCGCTGTAGGGGACAGACAGGGCAGAAAAAGTTTCGGTGTCCTGATGAAGGACGGTATAAACCGGGTCGACACGATCCCAAAGGATCAACTCGCCCTCTTTCATGGACATTTTGAAGGCAGGGTGTTGGTTGACGGCTTGTGAGAGCAAATAGATCATCACGGGATAAAATTTAAATCCCGTTTCCTTTACAAAAGGAATGACCTGCGTAATATCTAATTTAACGGTCAAACTGAATCCGCACTTGATCGCATTACGATAAGCATTAAAATGTTCCTTTCTGTTCCACTCTTCTATATTAATGGTTTGGTATGCCGCCATGCTGGTATCGTTTGTTAGTAGGTGTCTTTTTTAATTCACCTCGTTTGTGTTGCGTTATGGGATACAAGTTACAAAAATTAAGACCGATTTAAGTATCTAAGTTTTCTTGTGGCGGTACAGCTTCCTGAGTTTTACATTTTCGCAGATCAGTCGTCAGTAAAAGATCGGTGCTCACTTCAAAGAAGCGGGAGATCCCCAATAGCACATCGAGTGGTGGGGTCGTTTTTCCCATCTCGTATTTTGCGTAAGCGTCTCTCGTAACACCCAGATGATCAGAAATTTTACTTTGCGTGAGGTCAGGTACCTGCATCCGGAGGTATCTGATATTGTCGGACATGATCGAAAGTGTTTTCATTTTGTGAGGATTAATCACATCAAATGTAGGAATAATTGTTAAAAAACTTAGCACTTTTACTAAATAAATTAGTGAAAATGGAAAGGGCAATAGTACATATGGATTTGGATACTTTTTTTGTTTCTTGTGAACGGCTGGTCAATTCGCAGTTTAAGGATATCCCGTTGA
Source organism: Sphingobacterium sp. UBA6320 (assembly GCF_002440335.1). Classification (NCBI taxonomy): domain Bacteria; kingdom Pseudomonadati; phylum Bacteroidota; class Sphingobacteriia; order Sphingobacteriales; family Sphingobacteriaceae; genus Sphingobacterium; species Sphingobacterium sp. UBA6320. The sequence continues at coordinate 171,018 of NZ_DJTA01000008.1, forward strand.
TTATTGGTGGAGGAGATCGGGGAGTGGTATCTTCCTGTAGTTATGAAGCCAGAACTTTTGGCGTGAGGGCTGCGATGCCTATCAAGATGGCCCTTCGGCTCTGTCCGCAGGCCAGAGTGGTAAAAGGGGATATGGAATTGTATTCTAGGATGTCCCATATGGTGACAGAAGTGATTGAAGAAAGTGCACCGGTGATGGAAAAAGCGTCTATCGATGAATTCTATCTGGATCTCACAGGTATGGATAAGTTTTTTGGTGCTTATAAATGGACCAATGAGCTGGGGGCTAAAATCGAAAAGGAAACAGGCCTGCCCATCAGTTATGCGCTATCGGTCAATAAAACGGTAAGTAAAATCGGTACAGGCGAATCCAAACCGCATGGCCATCGAGAAATATCATCAGTAGGTGTTCATTCTTTTCTTAACCCTTTGTCCATCAAAAAAATGCCCATGGTAGGAAACGCTACTTTTCAGCTTTTATCCCGGGTTGGGATACGCACTATAGGTACGCTCTCAGAAATGCCTATAGAGGTGCTGCAGCAGATGATCGGAAAAAATGGTACTGATCTTTGGAGAAAAGCCAATGGGATCGATGAAACTCCGGTACTGCCTTATTCGGAAAGAAAATCCATATCGAAAGAAAGAACCTTTAACAGCGATACCATGGATATTCGGGCGGTCAAAAGCCTGATCTCCGGTATGGCCGAGCAACTGGCGTACCAGCTCCGTCAGGAAAAATGGCTGACTTCTACCGTGGTGATCAAGATCAGGTATTCTAATTTTGATACAGAAACCAAGCAATGCCGCGTGACCTACACGGCTGCGGATCATACCCTGGCACGGGTAGCACTCGAACTTTTTGATAAAATTTATACCAGACGGATGCGTCTTCGACTGATCGGACTGCGGTTTACAGATCTGGTGCACGGGAGTTATCAAATGAATCTGTTTGAAGACAATGCGCAGCTGATCAATCTATATCAGGCGATGGATGCCATTAAAATGCGCTATGGAAATGACGCGATCGGCCGTGCCGTAGGATTTAATTTTGCCACTTAATGCTACAAATATGTATCTGAACTGCCATTCCTTCCATAGTCTTCGGTATGGAACGCTTTCCATAGACGATCTGGTGTCTCAAGCAGAAGCTTTGGGGATAAAAGAACTTGTCTTGACGGATATCAATACGGTCACAGGCATCTACGAATTTAAAAAAAAATGTGAAGAAAAGCAGATCAAACCTATAGCCGGAGTGGAAGTCCGAAAAGGAAGCGAGCTGCTGTATATCGCTATCGCCAAATCGTTTAGCGGTCTTGGCGAGGTCAACCGTATGCTGACGGCCTATCATTGCGATGGTATAGATCTGCCTGCCCAACCTGATTTTACAAATTGTTTTGTGATCTATCCCTTGAGTAATATCCCTAAAAAGCTTCATGGGCATGAATATATTGGGATTCGGGAGCATGAACTCAATAGTTTGTTTCGTCAGGAATATCAGGTGCTGATCTCCAAGATGGTCATGTTGAACCCGGTGACTTTCACGACCAAGAAGGAATTTAATTTGCACCGGATCCTGCGCGCCATCGACAACAATATGTTACTCTCTAAATTACCGGAAAGTGAAATCTGCAGCAAATCGGCATATTTCAGGGCACCGCAATCCATCGTAGATGCTTACCGTCATTATCCGCAGATCATGGACAATACGAAACAGATCCTGTTGACCTGCAGCTTCGATTTTGAATTCGCCACTCCAAGAAATAAAATACACTATACGGGTTCAAAAGAACGAGATATCATGCTGTTGACCAGATTGGCGTGCGCAGGACTGGAACGGCGCTATGGCAAGAATCATGAGCTGGCCAAACAGCGGGTTGAAAAAGAACTGAAGGTAATCGATGAACTACATTTTAGCGGGTATTTCCTGATCACCTGGGACATCATCCGGTATAGCAACAGCATGGGGTTTATGCATGTGGGGCGGGGAAGTGGTGCTAATAGTATCGTGGCTTACTGCTTAGGGATCACGGATATCTGCCCTTTGGAACTGGATCTTTACTTTGAACGTTTTCTCAATTTAAATCGTAAAAGTCCCCCCGATTTTGATCTGGACTGGAGCTGGCAGGAGCGGGATATCATATTGGAATATATCTTTGACCGTTATGGTAAAAACCATGTTGCCTTTTGTGGTACCAATGTCGAATTTAAATACCGTTCCATCATCCGAGAGGTGGGAAAGGTATTTGGTCTGCCCAAAGAGGAGCTGGATGCACTGACCAAGAATCCCGAGCTGGTTTTTAAAGATCAGGTGATGGAGAAAGTACAGGAGTATGGAAAGTTATTGGAAAAGTTTCCCAACCAACGTTCCATGCACAGTTGCGGCATCATCATCTCGGAAGAACCGCTCACCAATTTTACCGCACTTGAAATGCCTCCCAAGGGTTTTGCGATTGTGCAGTGGGATATGTATGTGGCGGAAGAGATCGGGTTTGAGAAATTTGATATTCTGTCCCAGCGGGGGCTTGGAACGATCAATGATACGGTCAAACTATTGGAAGAAAAACGGGGAATCAAAGTTAATATCAAAGATACCACGCTCTCCAAGGATGAAGCGCGATGTAATGAGTTTTTAAGTCAGGGTAGAACAATTGGTTGTTTTTATATTGAAAGTCCGGCCATGCGCGGTTTGCTGCGCCGATTGAAGTGTGATAACTATCAGGTACTGGTCGCTGCCTCTTCCATTATCCGGCCTGGTGTAGCCCAGTCTGGGATGATGCGCGAATATATTTTTCGGCATAATAATCCGGATAAGTTTGAATATTTTCACCCCATATTTGAAGAGCAACTGGGCGAAACCTACGGGATCATGGTGTATCAGGAGGATGTGATCCGTATTGCGCTCCACTATGGAGGTGTGTCCGCTGCGGATGGCGATATCCTGCGCAGAGCGATGAGCGGAAAAGGGCGGTCGCGTGCGGCACTCCAAAAAGTAAAGGATGATTTCTTTGCGTCTTGCAGGCAGCAGGGGCATCCCGAAGAACTGAGTACAGAAATCTACCGGCAGATCGAATCCTTTGCGGGATACTCTTTCTGTAAAGCACACTCCGCTTCTTATGCGGTCGAAAGCTATCAGAGCTTGTATCTAAAAGTCCACTATCCCTTAGAGTTTATGGTCTCGGTCATCAATAATATGGGCGGATTTTATAGAACCGAAGTGTATATCCATGAGGCCCGTATGTCTGGCGCTCAGATCTTGAACCCTTGTGTCAATAAGAGTGAGCAGCAGACCACGATCTATGGCGATGAGGTGTATCTGGGATTTATGCATCTGGAGAAAGTGGAATCCAAACTCGGGAAACTGATTCCTGAGGAAAGAAGAAGAAATGGTGCCTATAAATCTTTGGAAGACTTTATCAAACGGATCCCGATCGGAATAGAGACCTTACAGATCCTGATCTTTATTGGTGCGTTTCGTTTTACGGGCGTAGCCAAGAATGAATTGCTCCTAAAATCAAGGGTGCTGCTTGGTGATTTTAAACCTGGGCGTAGGGCGGCAACTTTGTTTGAAGAGCCCGTCAAGGAATTTAAGTTTCCGGAATTAAAACGGAACCTTTTTGAAGATGCTTTTGACGAAATTGAGATCTTAAGTTTTCCGGTTTCCTGCAGCCCCTTTGATCTGCTGCAGACCAAATATCGGGGATCGGTCATGGCCAAAGAGCTTCTGCAGTATCATAAAAAACAGGTCAAGATGCTCGCCTATCTGATTTCACGCAAGCATGTGCCTACAAAAAGGGGTATTATGTATTTCGGAACTTGGGTGGATGCAAATGGCGATTATTTTGATACGGCCCATTTTCCAGATTGTCTGGAAAGGTATCCGTTTCAGGGAGGAGGATGCTATTTGCTGTTGGGGACGGTAGAAGTGGATTTTCATTTTCCAACGATTACGATTACAAAAATGGCGAAAATGCCTTTTATTCCTGATCCCCGCTATACACATGATGAAGAGAAAAAATTCGAAACACAGGAGCGGATGAAAGAAGATGTCAGCATGACGCATCGCCAGCCGTATCCACAGGAACATGAGATCGGTCTACCCAGAATGAAATTGTAGTTGCCAGCAAAGAGGTCAGAAAATATACTTTTCAGATTGGGCATTTATATCGTTTTTTTGCATGTTCTTTTCGATGGTATTCCATTCCATATATTCAAAATGAACAGCGTTTACTAAATAGTTCTTCCATCGCCAAAAGCATAGTGGATTAATTCTGTAGAGACGATATACCTGTTGATTCTTTTTCTTTGGATGGGTGTCTGCTATGTATTGATCAATTGCCCACTGACTAATAGATGGAGATTTAAAACTGAAGATTGTCATCTCTGATTGTTTTATCCCTCTATTTTACTAAAATTTTATCTATATATTTGAGTTTTAAAATAGCTACCTGACCTGAAAATAGATTGATGAATGGAATATACGGGCGAAAAAGAATTGCTTGAAGACTTCTCCACAGGAAAAGAAGAAGCATGTGCGTATCTATATCATCGCTATTTTGCTCGAATCTGTTTGTTTGCATCAAGTTTTGTCGATGAGACCAAAGAATCAGAAGATATAGCGGAGGAAAGTTTTATCCGATTGTGGCAAAGTAAGCGCAATTTTGAAAGTTTACATCACCTGAAAGCAGCTTTATATCAAACTGCTCGTCGTCTGGGTATCAATTACCAAACTTCGCGGCAAAGAAGAATAAATCGTGTGGATGCTTATGTCCGTCTACAGGATCACGATCAATCCAATCAACTCCAAGAGATCGTCTACACTGAAACAATGGCAGAGCTATATGATGCTCTTAAAAAACTCCCTCCTAAAGCACGTGAAATCGTGGAGCTGACTTATTTGGAGGGATATAGCAATCAGGAAGTGGCCGAATTGTTACATATCAGTATACAAACTGTTAAAAATCAAAAACTGCGTGCCCTCAGTTTATTAAGAAAATGGTTAAGCCGCGATTCTTTTCATTACCTGGTGTCCATCGTATTCTTTTCTTCAAAAATTTAATTTTTTTTTGAATCTTCTTTAGTACTTTTTTAATTCGGTGCGGTATCTACAATTGAAACAAGATATCATGAACCTAAAAGAAGAAGAATTATTGATTCGTATTAGCAGCCTCATTGTTCAAGAAATGAAGGGTGAACAGCGTGCTGAAGACCGTTTGCTTTTAAAAAAATGGTTGAGTGAGTCTCAAGAGAATCAAGCGGTTTACAAACGTTGCTTTGATCAAGTCATGCAAAAAAAGTCTTTTGAAAGTTTACAGGAATTTGAAAAAAACAGAGATTTTGAGAAGATAAGAGCAAAATTATTTACAACACCTGTACCTCAACAACTATTTTCTTTTAAACGGATGCTTCCGTTTGTTGCCGCTGCTTGTATGATCATCGCTTTGGGAGGGGTGTGGTACTATAACCAGACCAACAGCTCTATTCCTTCGGCAATCCAGCTATCTCAAATGGATAGGCTGCCTGCTCAAAACCGCGCTACTGTTACTTTTTCGGATGGACGACAATTTCAGCTCAATGAACATGAAAGCCAGGTCCATATGGACAAAAAAGGAGTTCATTATGATGATGGGAGCGCTGTGGCGGAGACACAATCTGCTCAATTTGCAACCATTGAAACGCCTAGAGGAGGTGTTTATGATGTGATATTGCCTGATGGTACGCGTGTCAAATTAAATGCCTCAACGACACTTCGTTATCCTACGGTATTTGCAGCGGATAAACGTGAAGTACGTGTAGATGGTGAAGCCTATTTTGAGGTTGCCAAGCGCAAAAATCAGCCCTTTATTGTTGAAACTGCAAATCAGCAGGTGTCTGTATTGGGGACACATTTTAATGTGAACACCTATGGTAACAAGAGTGAGATGAAAACAACGCTACTGGAAGGTAAAGTACAGGTGAAGGAATTAACCAGTGGAAAGCATCTCATCCTATTGCCAGGTTACCAGTCTTTTGTCAATAAAGGTAAGCTAACCAGTCGTACTGTCGATGTAAATCAGGAAATGGCCTGGATCCATGGTCGATTTAATTTTGACGGAAAGTCCCTTTATGAAGTTATGGACGAATTGTCACGGTGGTATAATGTGGATGTTGAATATAGAGGAGAGATACCTGATGTTGAGTTTTTCGGTGGAACGTACCGCACTAGTAAACTGAGTACCATATTAAAGATCTTAAAGGACCAGAATTTACATTACCATTTTACAGCAAATGGAAAATTAATCATTGAAAAGAACGGATATTAAAAAGAAAGGAGGACTAATAGAAACGACTTAACACGAAAACCTATATGAACTTTATTGGACCTCGTCCGACAAACTAACCTAAACATTATTAATGAAAAGAAATTCTTACTCTGTAAATGTGACAAAGCCATTGTCACTGTTTTTTGTTGTGCTTCTATTTTTCATATGTCAAAAGCTGAATGCGCAAACCATTACCTATTCGGGTCGCGATGTGGCACTTACAGAAGTATTGCAGGCGATCAAGAAACAGACTAATTATGAGTACATGGGCGCTAAAAAATTACTTGATAGGGCAAAGCCGATAACCGTGAAAGTCGAAAAGGTGACCCTTAAGTTTTTTCTTGATCAGATTTTAAAGGATCAGGATATGAGCTATACGATTGATTCAAAAACAATATTTTTGGAACAACGATCGCCTAATACCAATCAAAAAACTGCTCCGACGGTTAAAAAACCTTCACAGCGAGAGATCAAAGTTAGCGTAGTGGGCAAAGATCAAAATCCCTTAAACGGGGTCACCGTGCTTCAGGACGGCAGACCGATCGCGATTTCAGATCAAGATGGACGATTTTTCTTGGCTACAGCAAAAGGTACACTGACCATGACTATGGTGGGATATCGAACTTACGTCCTGAACTTATTGGATGATAAATTTGATTATTCCATCCGAATGGAGGAAGAGGCTAATGCGCTTGATCAGGTTGTTGTAACGGGCTACCAAGTCATCAAGAAAGATTCTTATACGGGTACAGCTGTTACCAAAAGCGGAGAAGAGCTGCGCCAGGTGAATCCACAAAATGTGCTCCAAGCGATGCAAGTATTTGATCCATCATTCAAATTGCTCGATAATAATCTCGCGGGTTCTAATCCCAATGCACTTCCAAATATCAATGTCAGAGGATCTTCTTCTTTGCCTAGTGGCAATAATGAAGTACTGAGACGTGATCATATTACCACTTCGATCAATATGCCTGCTTTTATTATGGATGGCTTTGAAGTCAGTGTCCAAAAAGTACTGGACTTGGATATGACTCGTATTGAGAGTGTCACTATTTTAAAAGATGCTGCTGCAACAGCTATTTATGGATCACGGGCTGCCAATGGGGTCATGGTCATCACGACAAAATCGCCTAAAGATGGGAAGCTGCAGATGACTTATACACACGAAAGCAATGTCAACGTGCCTGATCTGTCTGGATATAAAGTTTTAAATGCACCAAATAAATTGTCCTATGAGAAATTGGCGGGGTTATATGATGCCGATATACAAAGACAGTCTCAAGATGTACTTGACGAATTGTATTACGGAAAATTGGCCAATGTGTTGGGCGGAGTAGACACGTACTGGCTCTCTCAGCCTGTGCGAACTGCTGTTGGGCAAAAGCATGGTCTGTACATCCAGGGAGGTGCAGAAACATTCAGATATGGAATGGACCTGCGATACCAGACGCGACCTGGAGTCATGAAAGGGTCTGGTAGAAACCAATATTCAGGAGGTCTGAATTTCAGCTACAATCTTCGTAATAAAGTTCGCTTTCAAAATGAATTATCAGTGACCATTGTAAATGGTACGGAATCGCCATATGGTAATTTCTCAGACTATGTGCTGATGAATCCATATTATCGGATGAAAGACGATAATGGTAATATTCTTCAGGAAATTGATGTTTGGACCAGGGTCGCCAACTCTGGATCAAGCCAAAGGGAGCATGTATTGAACCCACTTTATAATGCTACTTTAAGTAGCTTCAATAAATTAGGCTATACCGAACTATTAGATAACCTATCTGCAGACTTAGATCTAGGCAATGGTTTGCGATTACGTGGACAAGTAAGCTTACTGAAGAGACTAAACAATAATGACAACTTCCGTTCGCCTTTGGCCAATGACTTTTTTTATTACCCGACAAGTCAAACAGATTTGAAAGGGAGTTATACCAGTTATACGAATAATGAACTATACTGGGATGCCAATGTACGGGCAAATTGGATGCGGACAATCGAAAAGCATAATTTCAATCTTGTCGCGGGAACAAATATCAGAACGGAAAGTTATGATGAGCGTTCTTTTACAGCGATCGGTTTTCCTAATGATCGTTTTACAAGTGTCGGTTTTGCCAAGGGGTATGCCGAGAATGCAAGTCCGGCAAGTAGTTTAAGCGCTTCCAGATTATTTGGTGCATTCTTAAGTTCAAATTATTCGTTTGACAATAGATTTCTTTTTGATGCCACATTGCGGATCGATGGTTCATCTAAATTTGGTGCTAATAAGCGCTCGGCTCCATTTTGGTCAACAGGTATTGGTTGGAATATACACCAAGAATCGTGGTTCGATAATGAGTCTATTAGCCAGTTACGTGTGCGGGCAACAATCGGATTGACAGGTTCTGTACAGTTTGATCCGTACATGTCAAGGACAACTTATAATTATGATAAAAGTAACTGGTATTCGTCGGGTCTAGGAAGTACAGTTAGGAATTATGGTAATGAGAATTTGACCTGGCAGAAGACCCAAAGTACAGATATAGGCATCGATCTAGGCTTGTGGAACGATCGATTGACATTGTCGCCAAGATATTATCATAAGATAACACGTGATATTTTGGCCGACATCAATTTGGCTCCGTCTACCGGATTTATTTCTTATAAAGAAAATCTAGGAGATATGGAAAACAAAGGATTTGAGCTGAATGCAAATTGGATACCCATCCGCAACTCAAATTGGACACTAAGTTTGCTAGCTAATCTAGTCCGTAACGAAAATAAGATCATCCGGATTTCCAATGCACTTAAAAGTTATAACGAACGGGTCGATGAGGCACAGCAAGGGAGTGATCTGATGGCTGTTCCTCTGTTGCGGTACAAGGAAGGACAATCGTTAGATGCCATTTATGCTGTGCCATCGTTAGGCATTGATCCTGAAAATGGAAAGGAAGTATTCCTTAAAAAAGATGGAACATTGTCTTATGATTGGGATGCGAAGGATATCGATGTCGTGGCGGTGGCAACTCCTAAAATGGAAGGATTTTTTGGCGGAACACTGCGTTACAAGCAATTGATGATGGTGGCATATTTTCAAACGCGATTGGGAGGAAAGACCTATAATCAAACTTTGGTAGATCGGGTGGAAAATGCAGACCCAAGATATAATGTGGATAGCCGCGTCTTGGAAGAGAAATGGAAAAACCCGGGTGATGTGTCTTTCTATAAGAGTATTCAAGACCTTGGACTAACCCGTGTCTCTTCGCGATTTATAATGCCAGATCGTTTACTTGCGCTTCAGTCGCTTAATATTTCATACGATGCTGGAAAGGCTTTTACAAAAAAATTAGCACTGTCAAGCTTAAGGATGGGGGTAGTCGCAAATGATATCTTTCGTTGGTCATCGGTCAAGCAAGAACGTGGGATCAATTATCCTTTCGCGCGGAGTATATCTTTTACCCTTCAGGCGGGTTTATAAATTTCTAATGACTTATACTAATTGAAGAATGAAAAAGATTTATATCATATTAATATTGATTTCCAATCTCGGGTTCCTCTCTTGTTCGAAATGGCTCGATATACAACCCGAAAGTGATGTGGATAAAAACATCCTGTTCTCTACAGAGGATGGATTTAAAGAAGCGCTTATAGGTGTGTACACCAGATCGGCGAAAAGTGATCTCTATGGTAAAGAGCTGACCATTGGTACCGCTGAGGTATTGGTTCAGAACTACAGCATTGCGAGCAATGATCCGTTACGATATCTCCAAACTAAAAACTTCAGATACAACGATGCGAATTTTATCGCTCGCAAGGATAATGTGTGGAAAGGCCTATATAATGGAATTGCTAATGCAAATTTGATCCTAGGCGAAATCGATAAAAAGCAAAATCTGTTTATCGGTCATAACTATCCATTGATCAAAGGAGAGGCATTGGCCTTGAGAGCTTATCTGCATTTTGATGCGCTTAGATTATTTGCTACTGCACCAATTGTCCGTGACCAAGCGGATGCTATACCTTACGTCACAACTTACTCCAACAAATCAACAAAATTGTCTTCTGTATCTCAAGCTCTGGACTCGGTCATTCGAGATTTGGAACAAGCGAAAGAATTGCTGAAAATAGACCCTATACGTCAAAAATCATATGTCATTGGCTATCCGACAAGTAAAGATACCCTACAAAATTCGGAACTCCAAGATCCAAACCTTTTCTTACAAAATAGGAGGCATAGACTGAATTATTTTGCTGTATGTGGGTTGCTGGCTCGCGTTAATTTGTACAAAGGTGACAAAATAAAGGCATTAGCATATGCCAAGGAAATTATAGCAGCCAAAAAATTCCCTTGGACAAATCGGACAGATTTTTTGGCCGTGGATGCGGATAAAAAGGATCGTATCCTCTACAAAGAGTTACTTTTTGCTTGGTATATTCCTGCGATGAGCAACACCTTTAATAATGAATGGTTTACTGATGGGAACTCGGGTATGTACTTGGATCAAGAGGAAGCTAAGATCATCTATGATGTAGGTGGGGCGGGAGGTAGTGATATGCGGTACACCCAATGGTTTGGAAGCACAGGCATGGGTACCGGTTTTATATCTTCTTTGCTTAAATATAGAAGAAATGTGTTCAGTGAGAGCTTTTCTGCCAACTTGCATTACTTGGTTGCTCCAGCCATTAGATTAAGTGAAATGTATTATATCGCTGCTGAATGCACATTTGATACAGACCCTACTCAAGCGCTCACCTATTTAGATGAGGTCAGGCTGAACCGTGGCATAGGACAAAAGCTGGAAATGATGAATCAGACCGCTTTTCGGCAGGTGCTGATCAAGGAATATCGTAAGGAAATGTATGCGGAAGGGCAGACCTTTTTTGTATATAAACGGCTAAATCAACCGATAATTGGTCAACAAGGTGCTATAATACCTGTCAGCCAGCAGGTGTTTGCATGGCCGCTTCCTGACGATGAAATAATTTATGGACAACGATAAATGTATATCCACATGAAATATGCTACTTATGTAATCATGTCTTTGGGCATGTGTCTGTTCTTTTCTTGTAAAAAAGAATCTTTAATGCGTTATGAACGTCAGGCAAATATATATTTTGATCTGACTGCTGCAGATCGGGATAGTATCGTGTATACCTTTGCCTACGATATGACCAAGGCGGTAGATACGGTTTTTCTACCAGTCAAATTGATGGGGTATCGAGACCAGAAATCACGAAGCTTCCAGGCGTATATTGAAAAGGATTCCTCAACAGCTCAAGCGGAGATTCATTATGATAAATTGAAGCCGGACTATCCATTTATGGAAGGAGCTGGACAAACTTTTTTACCTGTTATCATTCATAACGTCAAGGACCTGGAAACACGTGCTGTGTCTTTAATCATCAAACTCCAAGAAAGTCCTGATTTTGGAATTGAAAATAAGGACCTGATTCGTGCCCGGATCATCCTCTCTGCACAATTGGAACAGCCCCAATGGTGGTCCATGTGGTTGGACAATTATTCGAGGGTAAAACATCAGTTATTTTTGCTTGTTACGGAGCAGCGGACATTATCCATGCAGGGGCTAGATGCACCAAAAAATCTTTATTTCGCAAATCTATTGCTGATGATGTTAAATGACCCATTTAAATGGATTAAGGATCATCCGGAAAAGGACTATAAACTGGAGTCAAATGATGGCGGACAGACTTATCTCTTTTATCATGTGGATAATCCAAATCGCACGATATTGCTAAGGAAAAATACAGGTTCTGGAAAATATTTCTTTATTGATGAAACAGGAAAGGAGGTGAGATAATATGGGTAAAAAATTTTTTATGAAAAAGGAGATCTTCGTATCTGTTTTTGTTTACATGATCATAGCAACTTTATGCAGCTGCTATAAAGATAAAGGAAACTACGCCATAGAAATGCCTGAAGAACCTCAAATTACGGGGCTAGACACCTTGTATGAGGCTTCGGTAGGCGACAGTTTGATCATAACTCCAACAATATCTGGAATTGATCCTGCTTCGATACAGTGCAACTGGCGAATTGATGTCCCAGAAGCAACTAAACCTGAGACTAATCATTACGAGGGTAAAGATCTACGTATCGCTTTTGGTTTGGAAGCAAAGCGATATCGAGCAAGACTTACGGTTACGAACAAAGTAAATGGAATGAAATATTTCTATAACTTTTATATCCAGGGAACGACCGCATTCTCGAGAGGATCGTTGGTGTTGTCTGTTGATCATGGACTGAGCAAGCTCTCTTTTATAAAGCCTGATCATACCGTCCAAGCTAATATTTATGAGATCATTAATAACGAAGTGCTTCCCGCTAATCCGTTGCATATCCACTATGTCAAGAATCAGTTTACAGGAAATACGCCTTTAGGTTATTGGATTATTTCAAAGAATGGAGGAGTTCGATTGGACGTAAATAATCTAAAACGAGAGATTTTAAAACCAGGTACGCTGTATGATAATTTTTTTCTAGCACCTCCTAGTATCGATGTCGATAATTTAAAGACTTATCCGCAAGGCGCATTATTAGGTGTTATCAATGGTAAATTTTATGCTGGAGCGACCACTACATGGGACCAGTCTGCAACGTATGGTATGTTTGGAACTTTTGCCGACGGCGACTATGAGCTGTCACCTCAATTTGTCATAACAGCGGTGGACAATAATTTTACCATTATCGGTTTTGAAAAGAATAAAAAGCAATTTATACGGATCAATATGTATGGTTCACCCATGTATTTTGGAACACAATATACGAGTGTGAATACCGAAATATTTGATCCAGCAGATGTGGGGATGGATCTTTTGCAGATGGTTCAGGTCAATAATACGGACACTTATGCTTTTGTAAAGGATCATACAGGAAAAGTTTATGAGCTGAAGTTTAAGGCTAATTTTAGCGGGCCATTTTTGGTCACAGCAAATCATAAAAAGCTCTTTTTTCATCAGGAGTGGATCAATGCTGATACTAAAATGGTGGCAAGCCGGATTGGGTATATCTATATCGGTTATCAAAATAAGGTATTCCGCTACAATCCACTTAACCAACAAGTACAGGAATTGAAAGTTAACCTACCATCATCTGTGAGTTTATTGAAGTTGGATGATGATGAAAATACACTAATCGCAGGTGCTGGGGGCTCACTTTATTATCTGGATATTCAGGTGGGAAAAGATGGCGAGCTCCTCCATAAAATTGATGGAATCCCTGGTGAAGTGGTAGACCTGACCTGGAGAAAATAATAAATACACGATAGCTTAATTATACATATGAAAATTTTAAAAATTGCTACAATTATATTGGCCGCAGCGCCAACGATGTTGTTTGCTCAAGAAGCTGCTTTTCAGATGAAAGGAACAGCTCCTAAAATGTTTAACGGTAAGATGATCTACCTGGACTATACTAAAAATGGATTTCCGGTGTCAGACTCTGTCCAGATTGTAAATGGAACATTCCGTTTAAAAGGTACTGTTGATGAACCTACCTATTCCAGAATGGTGCTGGATCAAGAAGGTAAAGGCAAACTGATGGCACAAAATGTAGGCGATCGTTTATACTTTTATCTGGGCAATGAGAACTATAATTTCACGATTAAAGACTCCTTGCGTACAGCAACCATTAAAGGGTCACCCATGCATGATGCATATACCGCATATCTAAAAGAAATAGGTGGAGGTTTCATGGATATCATTGATGCAGGCAATAAAGCATTTGCAGCAGTTAAACAAGATGCTCCTGATGCGAATGAACAATATCAAGCGATTCATGAAAAATTTGAGGCCAGGTTTGAGGCTCGTCGCGTAAAAGAATTAATTTATGCAGAAAATAATCCCAATTCTATATTTTCCATTGATGCGCTGATAGATGCATCCAATAAACGAAAGCTTAGTGAAATCGAACCTATTTTTTTAAAACTATCGAAAGAAGTACGCCAGCTCACGACCGCGCGCCAATTGGAAGCACGCTTTTTAGCGGAGCGAAGCATAAAAATAGGAAATAAAGCTCCCGATTTTTCACAACCGGATACCAAAGGTAAAATGGTTAAAGTTTCTGATTTTAAAGGGAAATATGTGTTGATCGATTTTTGGGCGAGCTGGTGCAGTCCATGTCGAGCTGAAAATCCGAATTTGGTGAAAGCCTATCATAAATATAATAGTAAAGGACTGGAGGTACTGGCTGTTTCATTGGATGATACGAAGGGGAAGGGAGCTTGGCTAAAAGCTATAGAAGATGACGGGATGCCCTGGATCCATGTGGCTGATCTAAAAGGATGGTCTAATGAAGCCGCAGTATTGTATGGGGTACGGGCTGTGCCACAGAATTATCTGGTGGATCCGCAAGGAAATATTATTGCCATTAATCTTAAAGGTGAACACTTACATACCGAATTAGCCCAAGTGTTTGGCGATTGATCACCGAGGGTTGCATTTTTTTCATGATGTGAATCGCTGGCAGCACTGTGCTCTACATCATGTTAGAAAATCGTGGAAACTGTGGTAACTAAAATAATAACTGAATTGACTTAGCATCATCAATATCATTTTGATTAGGGTAAAAGTATTGAAAAATGTAATAAAATAGTCTAAAATGAAATCGTAATTTGTTGCCAAAATAAAAGGGTTTAAATTCCATTAGACCCTTTTATTTGTTGTAGTAATGGATGATCACTACTATTTTTTAAATTATACTAGCTCTTTTGTCAGTTCCTCAGATTCTACATAATCCTTAAATTTCTTAAAATCTTTTTGGATCATTCTTTCTAAAGCTGGATTTAACAGCTTACCTCCTGTTTTGCCATATGCACCAAGTGGGGCTTTGTAACTCATTTTTAGCGATATCTCTGTTTCATTTTCTCCTACTTCTTTAAACTTTACCGTTCCTGCATTCTGCACCTCCGTATCTGCCATACTCGACCATGAAATTTGTTCGTTGACAACATCAGCATTGATAGCGGCCTTCCAATATAAGGGATCTAGGCCCGACGGTGTTTTTACATGCCATTCGGAATGTTTTTCATCGATGATTTCAACGCGATCCAGATGCTTCATAATTAAAGGAAGATTTTCGAGTTTTCTCCAGAACGCATATACTTCTTGACGAGGACTGTTGACCGTTATGACCGATTCGACCAACACATCAGACGGTTTATTGGTGTGGTTGATGCCGAGTCTTTCGTATAGTGGACAGAAAGCTGTAGATCCTCTTAATAAAAGCAAAGCACTAGAAACTGCCAGTGCCGGATCTTTTTTTTTGCCCGATAGGCTTTTATAAAGTAAATAAGACGATGACAGGATCGTCACTATGCGTTCAGTTTTACTGATATTTTGTTTATAATTCATCCTGTTGTAATTAGCTGTTTCATATATTTTTGATGCTCAAAAACTTCTTGCTATTATCACAAATAAAAATGAAGATTGTTAGTTTGTATTTTCATCAGCTGCCAACCGAGACTTCGGAAAGAAGAAAAAATACCTGAATAGTTATACTTGATCTTCATATACCTCGTTGTTTCTATTAAAAAACGAGCTAAAGCTGATGAAATGTGTTTTGTTCACTTTTTTGTAAGTTTTTGCTTTATCATATCGGTAAAGGGGGAGTTGACAATTTTCCTTTTGCCGTGACGGTGAGCGTAAGTTGGTAAAATTTTATATATTTAGTTTTGACAATAAAGGTTTAACAAATTCGTAAAGACAATTATGTTTAAGCATCTAAAATTCATTGATGGTACATCTGATAAATTCTGGGAAATACAAACTAATGGTGCAACACATACAGTAACTTATGGTAGAAATGGTACAGCGGGGCAATCAAAAGATAAAACATTTGACAATGAAGAAACGTGTATTCAGGATGCAGAAAAGCTCATTAAGGAGAAAACGAAGAAAGGATATTCGGAGGACGGCACAGTAGAAGTTGCGCCGCAAGTTACAAAAGAGGGGACTGTGCGGAAACCTAACGCCTCAGTGCAACGTAAAGAAGAAGCGGTGAAGCGTCTAAAAGCACTCATCAGTGCAGGCGGTGTATCTGATATTATTCCTTATCTGGAAGAATATGCGAGTGGCAACCTGGATCTTATTAAAAAAGAGATTCGTGCTGCCAAACGCTACTGGGTCGACTATGTCGATCTGTCGAAAGATCCATTGTACAAGTCCAAAGCACAATATGATTGGGGTATACGCGGGACAAAAGAGCAACAACGAATGGTGAAATTGTTAGCTTTAGCGACCTTTAACGGTTCGGATGCCGCTAGCTGGGATGTATTTATCGAATTAATCAATCAAGTCAGAAGCCCGGAAGTTGACCAGATTCTGACGTATGCCAAACCCAATTGGCTGACACCATATTTGCTGCAATACGTGCGTAAAAATACTTGGCAATCTATTAATTATGACAATTTACGGTATGCGGAAAGTAAAGGTTTTCTGGAATTTGAACCAGAGCTATACGCTAATTCCTTGTCCAAGTCACACCATCCATCACCAGCTTTACTGGACTTATTTACAACAGATGAACTGACCATACAGCGTGATATACCACTTGTATTTGAGTATGAAACACAGATCCATAACGTATACTGGAATTATAGGTATGAAAATCAGGTCAATGAACTGACCTGGGATAAAATATTTGATCAATTACTGGCCGATAATAAAATAGCTAAAGCGTTTATTTTAACAAGTGCTCTAGAGGTGCAAACCAAAAATTGGAACACTAACCTGAAGAGTTATTTTAGAAAATTGATCGATCGGATAGGCGTGGACGAGAAATTGCTGTTGGAGCATCAGGAGTTATTTTTTCCGCTGCTTCATGCTGAAAATAGTGCGGTGATCAATTTCGTCGTCGATACTTTAAAACCTTATTTTGCACATGCTGACTTTAGATTGGAAGAATTTCTGACCTGGTCTGAGGGTATTTTTATGCGTAATGATATCAAAACAGCAGTGAAAACACTGCTGATACAATTTGATAAATTAGTTAAAATTCGTCCTGAAGTAAAAGAACAGTTTATCCTGCAAGCGGCAGATGTATTTATGGTCCAGGATCTGCAATTGCAGGATAGAGCTGCTAAATTTATTTTAAAACATCAGAAACAGCCTATAGAAACACTTACCGAAAAACTAACGCTCTATAGTGCACAGATGTTGGGGGGCATACCAGCGGATCTGAAAAGCTTAACAGCTTCATCTACCTATACTGAAGAGGAAATCTTAAGTGAATTAATGATCAGTACCGGAGAAAACTATGTTTTTGATCCAATAGTCAAAAAAAAACTCCAACAACCTTTTATTTATCCTACGAGTTGGAATGATATCCTGTTTAAGATCGGAGAGGTCATCAACTCTACAGATGCGGTGCAGATGGAAATATTGATGAATGCCTGGGTCGTCCAAAGAGCAAATTTTCCGGCGGATTATAAGGAGCAGCTGGAACCCTATATCAATCAGCTTAAGAAAGTTTACCGAGAATCGCAATGGTTTCAGCATTTTTCAGGCGTATTTTTAAATATGTACTTCCAGCCTACTAAGATCTATCAGAATACGGATCGATACTCCAACTATTCCAAATGGGCGAGTATGATCGGAGAGCAGTTAACACAGCTGCAGCGCCATATCGCGAAAGAAATTCAATTGCCTTTATTGAGTTTACCTACGCATGAACCTTTCTGGATTGCTCCTCAAATAGTGGTACAACGTATTTTGGATTATCAGGATAAAGGCGTAGCCTTAGATTTATTAGATCTGTCGATTGCTTTGAGCCGGACTGTTCGGGAAGATCTGGATGGTATTGTAGCGCTGATCGATCAGATAAACGACATTCAGGTCAGATCTGTTCTGACTTATGCGTTAGGATTGGATGACGAATTGAAAATTGAAAAAAAAACTTGGATCAAAAAGCTTTTATCTGCATCAGATAGCACGCATGTTGGCTGGTTAGGTGTTTGGGCTACCGTGGCCCGAACGCATTATCCGGAGGCTGTTTTTAGTGAATTTGAACATGAAAACTTGAAAGAGATACCCTTTGCCGTAGCGCCTTTCCGACCAGAGCTTATGTTTACTCCGTCATATTATCAAGGGTATAATTATCAGACGAGAAAATCAGAAATGGTGTATGATGGTGAAAAATTAAGTTTTCACTTTCCAAACTTCAAACAAGAACCGAATACCTTTATTTATCATAAAGATATTTATCAACGCGGCAAGGACAGTTTGCATAGCTATTATCTGTATCAAGATGACATCTCTTACATGCATAGTGTGATGCCTCAGAATACCGAAAGTCTGTCCTTGTTTTTGACCTTGGGGTTAGCGGCTAAAGCTGATCAAGGAGGAAAGACACCGATCGGCTATCTGAAAGAAATGCTGTATGATTTCTTTCATTTTGACCAGCAGTCGGTACTATTTTTAGCGACTTCAACTTTTAACAAAGAAAAAGAAGTACGGGCTATGGCGATTGAAGTGCTCATCACGGCCATCGATAGGCAGCGACTAGCGGTTCAGGATCTAGGAAATTTTCTGGGAATCTTGATGAGTCATACTTATGGTCCATTAGGAAGATTAGAGGATGTTTTGGGACAGTGTCGTGATATCTCTTCCAAACATAATCAAGCTTTAATAAAAATAATAGAATACATGTTTCTATCTTATGCGATAGGTGAAAAAATGCCCACTAATTTCAAAAAACTGATCGAATTATATTATGATCTAGTCCATAAAGAAAATCAGAATATTTCTGTTGAAATCAAAGAGGTATTTGAAAAATTAATGATTTTTAAATCATTGCAACCGATATTAAAAAAATTAAGTAATTAACATATGGCCACTACAGATTTAGCGTTCAGCTACAGCAATAATTCGACACTTGTACAGCAATCAGGTATGCAGCAATTGGTGCTTGCCCATCAATCTGAGTTAAGTGAAGTCAGTGCCATACCATGTTTCTTTTGGGGCAGTATTACCGATCCACTGTTAACTTCCAAATGCCTTCTGACATTAGCTAAAGTGGTGCAGTCCAGTTTTGGGCCGGTGCCGCCAAGCCTGCGCGATCCCATTGTTTCAGCAGGTACAGATCAGATCCGATTTGAAGGATTCTCTTCCTGCAATGGTGTGTATGCACGGGTTGACTTGCTTGAAGATGCGATCGATGGCGAATTTATCAGCAGTGGTACGACCAATGTAGACTTTAATGAGCCCATGCTCAATGCCTTAAATGCCGTTAAAAAAACGGAGAAAATGGTACTGGGTGTCGGTAGTAAAGAAGTGTCCATCAGTACTGATAAAACTAAAGTCGTCGAAAAGAAAGTGACTTTACCGCCACGATGGATCAAAGGATTGACCTCGGTACAGCTTTATTTGGCCGGTATGGAACAGAAATACTGTTTAACTAAAATACAGATTATCCAACTGTTTCAGGGCATTCCAAAAGGAAATGTGAAAGGCGAATTATACCTGAGCCAAAGAGGACCTAGATTTGTATTTTCACCGATCGCTACAGCTGGATCAGTTCGCATCGGCGGGGTACAGCGTTTACGCTTATTAGAAGGGATTTTGCCGTATGCGGAGAAATTGATTGTATATCAAGAGGATGGTGGTGAGAGCTGTGCCTTCGTAGCCGATTTTGGTAAAATCAGGCTTTCGCTGGCACTGTCGCCCGATAGCTACCGCGGTTTTTCAGGTGAAGGAAATGTGTTGGAAAATATGGTCAAGGCCGTACCTCAAGAATGGGTACATGCTGTGAACAGCCTGCTCAAGTCCAATGCACATTTTGATCCGACTTTATTAGCCATCGAACACGATGTGGATTTTGCGTCTATGGATACTTTGACGGGTTCGCTCTCTTCCATAGGCTTATTGGGCTATGACCTGCACGATCATCAGCACTATTACCGCCGATTGCCTTTCAAGATGGAGCGTATCCTGGCCTTAAATCCAAGATTGAAGAATGCGCAGAAATTAGTGACGACTGATGGTGTTCAATTTTTCAAAAATACACCAAGCTACATCGAAGCCAGAGTAGAGGGTTCGGGAGTGAAACATACCGTGATTATCGCGGGAGATAAACAGCAGTGTACTTGCGACTGGTTTACCAATCATCAAGGAAAACGAGGACTGTGTAAACATATACTAGCCGTAAAGATGCTAAATGGCTAGCTATATTTTAGAATGATAAAGTTTTGGTTATCAAAAGAATCAAAGCTTTGAAAGCATGATGAACTAAAATATGCTTTCAAGTTGTACTGCCCCTAAAAGTTAGAGAATTTTTGGGGGCATTTTTATGATCAGGAGATGAAACACTATTTTGAATTCAAAATACACGGTCTAAAATAACTATTTGAATATCATCGTTAGGCTATGATACCACTTGCTGAGCCAGTTGTGGCTTCAGTTGATCCAGTAATTGTTTGGATCGGTCAGACGGACATAACTTTTTTAATTATCGAATTGGATCTGAATGGTTGTTCCTTTCCCTAAGCTACTTTCAACTTTAATTTCCGCCCCTAATCGATCAATGATTCTTCTGACAATAGACAATCCGATTCCAGAGCCTTCATATCCGGAAGAATTGGGAAGTCTCTGAAATATTTCAAATATATTATTCCCATTCTTGAGATCCATTCCGATACCGTTATCGATGATGAAGTAAGTCACTTTTTTATCCGACGCGGTACTGTAAACTTCAACTTTAGGTTTTTCCTGTTTGCTGCTGTATTTGATTGCATTACCCACAATATTGAGAAAGAGTTGATAAATCAACGTTCTTTCCCCCTTTATTGGCAATATATCTCCCAATATAAAATCGAGATGGGTTACATCGTATTGATTTTTGCTACTTTCTGCAATTAATATTATTTTACTTGTTGGATCTAAGAGTTCTAAGTTTAATGCTACCGAATTTGATTTGGACAGCTCATGCACCTTGTCGAGCATGTCGGAGATCAAAGATGAAGAGTCCAGCATATTAGTCGCCAATTTATGCAGCAGTTCGGTCGTGATATTGTTTTTCATCAGGATCATCTGCGCTCCGAGTTTAATGGATGATAATGGATTTTTAATATCGTGGGTCAGAGTGTATGTGAAGGTATCTAGAGCATTATTGGACCGAACCAAATCTTTATTCAGTTGGTCAATTTCGGCGTTTCTTTTGGCTAGTGCCTGTTGGATAATGAATACAATACGCTCTATAAAGGAAATTTCGACATGAAGCCATGGTGTTGCATGGGTTCTAGTGATCTGCTTCCAAGCTTCAAAAGAGGTTCGAGGTGATGGGAATGTTATTTTTTTTGAATCATCATACTGCAGATGTTTTTCGGGCTTTCCGGCCCATACTTCTTGGATAACGACCTCTTTTCGGAAAATATATATTCTCCATGATGAGTTTGGTAATATTTCTGTTGTAATAACACCGGGGAGTATATTTTCGCCTTGGTGACTGTATTTAAATTTATGGGTAGAAAATATGCTGTCGTCATCTTGGACAAAATCATTTATTTCTTGGAGCTGTTGTGTATTTGGCACAAGTCCAATCGATCTTTCTCCTGTTGCATATTTAATATAAATGCCATCGGCATGTAGCATGTGCATGATCTTCTCTCCAAATCTTTCCAGTACATGAAAAGTATTTCGATCAATTAACAGATCGCTTTTTAAGTCTTTTTCTACCACGTTCATCGCACTCTGAATTTCCATTTCCTTTTTTAACAGCTCAGAAATATGATGTTTGGTGGCAAATTGAGTCAAAAAAGTACAAAGATGCCTTTGGGAAAGATCGACATGCTGGGGTTGATTATTTTGACAGGTAACGAGTCCCCATAATTGGCCATCTCTAATGATGGAAAAGCTTGCACTGGCACGTGCTTTTGAATTTTTTATATATTGTATATGAATGGGAGAGAGGGCTCTAATACTGCATTTTGATAAATCAATATCTTCTTGACTACTGCCCATGATTTTGTGTGTAGCTGCGTCCGTGTCGGCGGTATGGCGCGCTAAAAAAATGGTATAGAGCTCACGGGCCTGTTTGGGGATATCAAATTCAGGATAGCGATACCCCAATAAAGAATGCATATTTTCCGATTTTGACTCAGCAATAACTTGACCGCTATGATCCTCCATAAATTGATAGACCATCACCCGGTCATAATGAATGATTTGGCGTATTTGCGTAGCAAGTGATTCCCAGATATGGGCTTTGTGATCTTCTAAATATTTTGCATAATAATACAGTTTATTTGATTCGACCTGTATATCACTATAGATCTCCACTTCAACATATATATGATCGTTATGCCGATAAATGCTTAAGTCATAATTTTCATTGTGGATGACAATTCTTTTTGTAAATCGGTAAAAGATAGAATTTTTAAAGCTTTCGTCAATGTCTTCAAAAACCAATGTACTACTGCCCGTCAACTCAGCAAGAATACGGTCAATTGGTAATCCTAAATATTGTTCGAACGGGGTCTGCGTTAACTGAATGACATTTTCACTAACTGCTATACAACAAGTTTCATTACTAAAAACAAATAGGAACCCCAAATCTTGAATGAGACCACATCTTGTTATTTTTTCTTCATGACAATCTAAAAATTCCATAATAATTTCTAAATATTATATGTTAAATTGATATAATATCAGAAGGGAATTAGATTGTGATACAATAATTCGGTTGCAATATTATTTCAGTGAGAAACAGGTAGCTAATTTACGAAATTAATTTCTATCTTTAAAAACTGCATAAGCAGAGCTAAGACAATCTATGTCGGTCCTAATCAAGCATGATTTAAATAATATGCAGGAACAGATTATCAACTAAATCAATGAGCTGGATCAAAAAAGATCTTAGCGATTCATTTCCGCTTCTTTCAGCGGATAAAAATAGATGCGTGATCTTCAAAACAGTTTCGTCATATCTTTTTATCAAACCACGGCCCATCGCTTTATCATCGATACCGGTAATGACACGATGTGCAAGGAAGTTTATCTGATTAATCGGTGAAAAAATGATTTAGATCACCAATCCTAAGTGGCGTGAGCTAGTTCCAATTAGCGTACTAATGGTCGAAAATCTGGATGATCAGAATGTGCTGTTCACCTAGTTATTGATGATCTACACGGTTTCGGCTATTCTTTTTCATTAATATCTTAGCTTTTCTTAATTGTTGGGTGGTATGATCATGTAATTTTGCATTAAATAAAATCCATCCACCGATCATTCCGATCATGCTGCCGATAAAAATATCGATCATACGAGCAAAGAAGATCTGGTTGGTATCTTGTGTCAATTGCTTGCCGGACTCGGATAGGAAAATAGTGAGAATGGTGATGAAGACAACGGCTATTGCGTAGTTGCGTACGACTAAAAACTCCACGACGACTTGTAGAAGGGTAATGCTGATCACCATTATCAGCGGTGTTGGATTGCCAGATGCAATTAACCAGGTGATGCCAAGTCCTATTAATGTTCCAGTGATACGCTGTGTCGCTCTGAGCCAAACGTGTTTTGAACTGCTGCCCTGCATAACGGCTAAACAGGAAATAGGGATCCAATAAGGTTTTTCAATATCCAACGATAAAGCTACTGCTAGAGATAGGGTCATGATGAGTCCAAAGATAATAGATTCGACGATGTTGGTATAGCTCGATTTACGGTGGATCATGCTTTCGGGTTGATTGCTCTTTTTTAGGGTCAGTAGGCTGTATATTAAACCGATACCGCAGGTTAAGATGGTGCCCATAGCGACATAACCGATTTTTTCGGCTATATGTTCGGGCTGAAAAGGGGAACAGATCGCAGTAGAGGCCAGCATGATAAAAAAGAAATTGCCGGGTGGTCGGGTCAACTGGAGCTTGTGCAGGGAGTAATGTACGCCAAAAGAAAAAAGGCCCAATGCGATGGGGGCAAGAATGGGGCTAAAGGAAAAAAGCAATCCAACGGTAAAAGATAACATGAGACCAAAACAGCAGGTCATCAGGAGGATCATACGTTCGATGAGTTTGTCGGATTGGATGTATAATATTGATAATCCGGCTAACGATCCGAGCTTTCCAGCTTCTATATTGTCCATGTACCAACCCAGAATCATGGGGATACCTACACTTAGTCCTGCAACTATAGGGAGGTGCCACTGTCTGTTGGTCTTATTAAATTTAAAAAACGAGTCCATTTGTTCTTTTTTTGATCTGATCTGACGTCGAAATGAGCCTGTCATTCTAATCGGACCAAACAAAGGTAACGATGTTTTTTATTTTTTGTAATTTCTATACCTAATCTATTGTCTCCTGTTTTGTCACTAAGCGTCTTAATCAAATGGCCGATCAGTTCAATGGTTGGATTCCGCAACTGGTTTTTGTAATAATCCCACCAAGTCTGTTTAGATAAACTCCATGGTGGGATTGCTCGTATTGAAGGGGATTTAAAATTTAAAGCTTGATCTGATCAGGATATAGTACCGGAGCATTATTGCTTTTATAAGTCGGCAATTGTGCGTTCCAAATTTTTAATTGTTCCGATAGCAATGTGCTAAGATCTTTTGTTTTGCGTTTCATCTTTGATGCTAGATTATTTTTCTCGCCTATGTCATCGCGCAGATTGTACAGTTCCAGTTTACCGTTCTTCATATCGTAAAGCAGTTTGTAATCTCCCTGACGGATAGCAGAAAAGAAATTGATGCCAGGTCCATCGGGGACGGTCCACTTATTAGGGATATTCCAAATAAGGGATCTATTTTCCCAATGTTCATTTTCATGACGATCACTTAGTAATCCCACTAAACTCTGTCCATCCAATTTTTGTTGAATGAGGTCGTACTGCTTGATTTTTGCGAGGTCTAAAATCGTTGGAAAAAGGTCTTCAATGATTACTGGAGTATGATTGACCTTTGGCTGATGTTGTCCGATATTTTTTATAAGTAGGGGTACACGTATACCACCTTCATACAGTGAACCTTTGCCGGCTTTTAAGGGAAGGTTTTGCGTATGGTTAGATCCTGTGCGCATCGGCTGTAAACTCAATCCGCCATTGTCACTGATAAAGACAATGATGGTCTGGTCATAAACTCCCTGGTTTTTTAGGAACTGTACAATATCGCCCATACTTTTATCATAGCCTTCGACCAGCGAGGAGTAGGCCGCTTCTGTCGAGTCTAAGCCCATTTCTAAATATTTTTGGACAAAGCGTGGATCTGGCTGTATAGGGACATGGACGGCATAATTGGAGAAATGAAGGAAAAATGGTTCTTTGCGTTTGATCGGTTCCTTGATCGCTTTTAGTGCCTCTTGAGTCAATGCTTCGGTTAGAAATGTCGCTGTGCCATGATATTCCATTAGGTCTGGTACTGCTTGATAGCTTGCTTTACCGGATATATTTCCATAATTTTTTTCACCATAATAGTTCTGAGGATGCCCTGCAGCATGCCCCGCGACATTGACCATAAAACCGAGATTGAGCGGACTTGCTCCTGGTGTGCCAGCAGATCCCCAGTGCGCTTTTCCGATATGGATGGTATGATAGCCATGATCTTTTAATATGCTGGGAAAAGGGGTTGCATGAATGGTTTTTGGTACGTTGGCAATTGGGCTGAGTCCATTGATATTCCAATCTGGAGGTGTCAATAGCTCATCGGAATTGTCCGTCGGTGTATTTGCCTTGGGATTTGTCCAGTTGGTCACTTTATGATGTGCGGCATTGAGGCCCGTCAAAAAACTAACACGTGATGGGGTACAGACCGGGGTAGCATAAGCGTCCGTAAATTTGACTGCATCTTGGGCCAGAGCTTCAATGTGTGGAGTATGAAATCGTTTATTGATCGAAGTCTTCTCTTTATAGAAGGGTTCGGATGTGTCTTGCCATCCGAGATCATCGACAAAAAATACCACAATATTAGGCTGATCTTGCTGTTGGGCCCATCCCAGTTGTGTACACGCCACCAGGAGCATGAAGAGTGTTGATTTATTTTTAAATAGTGTCATAAGCATTGAAATTAATGATTTTTGTACCTATGGCTTTAAAATCTTGAATGCCAAGATATGTAATCCATCTTATACCTAAGTTTACACCGGGTCTACTATTATGCTTTCGACAAGCAATCATAAAGTCGCCAACGAGAGCTTGTTTGCTTTTTGTCCATCCTAGATAGAGTGCACATCCGGTTTGATGGGTTGCGGTTATGCTGGTAAATTTTGCTCCTGCTTCTTTTGGCTTGATCACCCATTGCTCGACATCCAATTGCATCGGTTTAATATTAGGAATATTGGTAAGAAACGAATTTAGTTGTATTTTTTTGTAATACATAACAAATTAATTGAACCTCGATATTACGAGGTTCAATTATGATGTACTTTTTAATGTAGTCTCCTGTGAGAAGCTTTTTTTTTTTAGGGTGGATGTTCTCTTCAGATGGAATAGAGCCTCTAGCTGTTATGTAATTTGTACATAAAATCATCTTTAAAAATGATATGCTTAGGGATACGCTGTCTGATGAAAAGCGGAATGCCTATCTTAAAAAAGGACTAAATGATAATTAGCCCTTTTTTAGGATGAAAGCAATCATTACTTGGCTATATACTTTTTACAGTGTTTCCGTTTTTTCAAAGTTTTTGAAAGGAGTAAGATTGAAGGTAACATGACCTTTTGAATCGATCCCGCCGACTCCTCTAACGATTGCTTTGATTGTATAGGTTGCGGAGGGCTGGTAAGCGTCAACATTGAAATTGTAAAAGAAGGGTTTGATTTTACTGGTTCCTCTAAATTTGTCCGCTAATGCATGGTGATCGTCTGTCGCAATTACTTTTCCATTTTCTAATAATTGTACTTGTTCTATTTCTAAATAGTTTTTTCCACTCAGATAGAAGAAACCTGCTTGTACTGCACCGTTGGCATATACTTTTTTCGTCACATCGTAGCTTAACGTGTCGTACTGACTCTTGATAGCGGTACTATCCCATTGTGCAATAATATACCCACCGGGTCTGTAGTAGTCGATACGCAGGGAATCTAAACGGGGATACTGGTGGTCTAGACGTTGCGAAAAGGTTTTAAAATCTTTGTTTTTGGGAGATGACCATGCGATTTCGGACAGAGCTAATAGTCTTGGGAAATTGTGCACGTTCATTTCTTTGAGTTCTTGGGTCAAAGCCGTCCATTGATTGGCCTGTACGCCTAAGACCAATTTTTCCTCTTCCGGCGTAAGATCTGCTGAGGGATCATATTCATACACTTTCTGTAAAGAATTAATCTGCGGGTAGCCCAGATCACTCATGGTACCATCATTGCGGTCGGCTTGTGTAATATCAAAGTAGAGATGTGATGATGGTGTTGCTACGGCTTTAAAACCTTGGCTTGTGGCTTCTTTTATAGCCGAAGCACCTATCCAGCTCATGATGGCAGTAGACTTCGGTAAGTTTTTGGCATCACTTAATATATCATTCCATCCTAAGGGCTTTTTACCTTTTTTGGTGATAATGTCAGATACGCGCTTGACGAAATAGCTCTGTAATTCATGTACATTTGCGATTTGATTTCTATTCATAAATTGCTTGACATGCTCTTCTTTGTCCCAAAGCTCGTGACGCACTTCATCACCTCCAAAGTGAATATATTCCCCTGGGAAAAGATCGGCAATTTCAGTAAATACCTGGTCTAGAAACTGGTACACTTTTTCACTTGTTGGATCGAGTGTATTGGGCGTGAACTGCACACCCCAATAATGCCAAGAGGATACAAACGGAAAGATATGGTTGGGATAGGTATACGAATTGACCCCCAGCTCTGGATAGACTAAGATGGCTGGCCATGAGTGACCAGGTACGTCGATCTCAGGTACGATACTGATGTTTCGTGCCTTGGCATAAGCTACGACTTCTTTAATCTGTTGCTGCGTATAAAAGCCACTTCTTGCTGCAGGTTGATTTTCTGTATGATGAAATACTGTGGCTCTTGGTGAAGTCAATTCGGGATACTTTTTGATTTCGATACGCCATCCTTGATCATCTGATAAATGCCAGTGAAAAGTGTTGAGTTTGTACAACGCCATGACATCCAGGTATTTTTTAATGACATCGACGTCATAAAAAGTACGGCTCACGTCTTGCATATAGCCTCTCCAATCGTATCGTGGAAAATCAGAAATCTCGACCGCAGGAATAGACCAGTCAGTCTGTACACTATTTCCGGGAGCTTCGATCGCTGTCGGCAAAAGCTGACGTAAAGATTGTGTGGCATAAAATAATCCTTTTCCTGTTGTCGCGGTGACTTCAATTTTTTCATCCGTCGCCACGATGGTATATCCCTCGGGATGTTGGATAGCCGCTTTTTTATCGATGGAAAAGATAATCACATTTTCCTTTTTATTCCCAGTAGGGAAGGGATATTGTGTAATGGTTCGTAATTGTGTTACAAATAGAGCGACATCTGCTGGCACTGCATGACGAAAGGAAATACTTGTTTGGGCATTGAAACGAAATTTTCCTTTTTTTAAAGCAACCTCCTGTGGCTTGGGAATAATCGTGATCTGTTCTTGTGCCCATGTAAGCTGTAAACTTAAAAATCCTATGGCTAAGGATAATATTGTTTTTTTCATAGTTATTTTTTGGATATGGAAGTGTGGTTTTGATGCGCGAAAAATAAGACTGCCTTGATAACAGGCAGTCCTATTCGGGTCATAAATTATTTAATGATCGGGATAGGAGCCCAGTAGAAACTATGGCTGCTATCGTCTGGTTTTCCCACTAAGGTCAATTCGCCAGTTCCGCGATTTGCATTGGCTTTGGCAACAGTTTCGGTACGAATCAGATCAAACCATCTTGCTGCTGGTTCGAATCCTGCAAATTCCCAACCTCTTTCGGCAATGACTGCTGCTTGGAATTTATCTTTCGCCAAACCCGCTTCGAGGTCTTTGAGCCCTGCGCGTCTGCGCACTTTATTAACCGCCTCGTATGCTGTTGCATCTGCAGTTCCGGTGGACATGGTCTGTGCTTCGGCATAAGTCAATAGGACTTCTGGGTAACGAATGACATAGACCGTTGCATTGCCCCACCAATCATTCATTTTATGTGTTGCGGGATCATACGACTCATCATCCCTATATTTCATAAAGTAAGGATGTTTATGCGTTAGTTTGGTATAGTCGACCACATTCTTCGGATCATTCTTGATAAAATAATCTTTCTGATAAGTAGCTGCTTTACGAGGTCCTTCAGGAAAATTGTTATAAAAATTGATTTCTCCAAAAGCTTCATCCCATCCACCTTCTTCTCCTGGAGCAAAGTTTGGGGGACCTAACTGGCTGCCGTTGCCCCAGTTGTCACCATATGTCCAAATGCTCGGCATGTTTTTGTTAAAGTAGCATCCAAAGACAGCTTCTTTATTGAACTGATAATCTTTGTCCCAAAGTTGATCAAAGGAAGGGAGAAGTGTATAACCCCATTTTTGGCTGTTGTCGATGACCTCTTTGGCTTTACTTGCCGCTAAGACATAGTTTTCAGTTTTTTTAAGTGGCCATCCTGCCATGGTTAAGTAGACATTGGCTAGCAGAGATTTTGCTGACCCTGCTGTGGGTAGGATATCTACCCCGTTTTGACGTCTTGGTCCAGTCCAAGCATCGGGAAGCATGGTTTCAGCTTTTTTTAGATCTTCAACAATTTGTGCATAGATTTCTTCGGGTGTGCTATTGCCTTTTTGATCGAGTGAAAACTGCAGTGGCATAGGAACAGCTCCCCAGGTACGCGTCAAAAAGAAATAATTGAGTGCACGATAGAAATAGCCAACACCGCCCGCCTGGTCTTTATCTGCAGCCGATGCCTCAGTTGCCTTTTCATAATTTTCAATCAATGCATTGGATGATTTAATGGTTTTATAAAAATTGTCCCACCATAAGGTCATCCGATCGTTGGAAGAGTTGGGTTGAAAGGTGTCAAAATCGGAGAAACCTTTTTTGTTACCACCGGCATGTGTGGTAATGTCATCGGATCCAAATGTAATCGCCATACCACCGGTTTGATTCCAAGCCAGATTGTAAGATAAAGCAATCCCCAACATGGCTGCATTAAGATCATCCGAAGTTTTATAAAATGTGGCAGGTAAGACACTTCCTTTGGGATCTTCTGTTAAGTAATCTTTACATCCGCCAAAGAGCAGGCTTGATGCAAATAATATAGTAAAAAGTTGTTTTTTCATGTTTGTCAATTAAAAAGTCAGGTTTAAGCGAACCGTATAGGTGCGAGGTGAAGGATATGCGCCGAGATCAATCCCAGAAGTTACATCGCTGTTAGGAGCTGTAGAACTTGCTTCTGGATCGAAACCTTTATATTTGGTCACCGTAAATAAATTTTGAACACCAAAACCTAGACTTGCTGTCGCTACTTTTAATACCGATTTTGGAAGTTTGTAACTCAGACTGATGTTTTTTAATCTGGTGAATCCGGCATCTTGTAAAAATTGTGTTGACTCCACATATTGTTTGCTCTTGCTGGTAGCTGATGCCCATTCATTAGACGGGTTTTCGGGTGTCCAGTAATTGGTTGCAGCTTGTAGTGTCGGATAAGCAACATCGGAAGTAACAATGGCCGCGGCCGCGTAAGTAGCATTGAACATTTGATGGCCATAGGCGCCTTGGATAAAAATATTGAGATCGAAATTTTTATAGGTAAAGTTATTGGTAAAACCCATCTGAACTTTTGGAGTGGCATTACCCACGATTGTCATATCTTCATATCCGATCTGATTATTACCGCTTACATCGGTGTATTTATAGTCTCCGGCTTTGCGATTCATTTTTGCATCGTCAGCCTGATAAACGCCTTCCCACGGAATCAAATAGAATGCGCCTAATGCTTCACCTACTTTGACCACTTGGATATTGGCATTGATCAAACCGCCTCCGATACGGGGTTGTGGTATCATGTCTTGACCTTCATTAAGGCTGATGACTTTGTTTTTATTAAAACTTACGTTGAGATTACTGTTCCATTGAAAATAATCATTTTGGACCAGAGCAGCATCAACGGCAAATTCGAAACCTCGATTATTGATAGAGCCCACATTCTTAAGCATCGTGCCACCGCCTAAATATTTATCGATCTGTGTAGGCAATAGGAGATCTACGGTATTTTTGTTGTAATAATCGGCTGTAACCGTCAGTCGGTTGTTAAATAACCCGAGGTCAAAGCCAATATCAGTCTGTTTGGTTGTTTCCCATCTTAAATCTTCTAATGCAGGATTGCCAATCATATAGCCCTGATAAGATGTCGTCGATCCATAAGAATAATTAACAGGACTGAGTAGTCCCATGGTCTGATAAGGACCTATGGCCTGGTTGCCGGTCATACCCCAACCTCCACGAATTTTGAGTTTTGAAATTGCTTCCACACTTTTTAAGAAGCTTTCTTCATGTACATTCCAACCAAGACTGAAGGAAGGAAAATTGCTCCATTTTTGACGTTGCTGAAATTTGGAAGACCCGTCTCGTCGATACGATACCGTTGCGAGATATCTGTTGTCGTAACTGTACATTGCTCTTCCCAAAAAAGATAATATAGACCATTGCGAATAACCAGAAGATATGCTTTGAGCCGCATTTAATCCTAAATTGTAGTACCCATTAGATGTACTGGTCAATCCTGAGCCATTGGCGCTAAAATTATTACTGGTACTAATCGTGCTTTCTTCAACTGCTGTTAAGGTCAGATTATGCTTTTCTGCTATGGTCTTCATGTAGGTCAGTACATTGCTGTTTTGAAAGGCATAGCTTTCACTATATCCTTGACCAGATTTCATATTGTTGGGCGACACCCAGTCATTTGCTAGAGAAGCTGATTTACTTAAATTGGCGTCTAGACCTGCATTGGAGGTAAATGTCAATCCATCGAAAATTTTGTATTTGATGTTTCCATTGAAAGTTGCAATATTACTGAAGATATTGTCATCGGATTCCAATGCGGTCATCAATGGATTGACCCAGATCGGCGAAATTCCATTTCTGTTGTAGTTTTTCCCATCAGCTTCGTAGGGTTTTTCGGTGGGAGCCCAAGCAATAGATGCCATCACGGGATTGGCTTTTGAGGTCATAATCGCATTATTATGCGCTTCGACCCGTTGTGCAAATAGGTTGATGCCTACGGATAGTTTTTCATTGATCTTGATATCGGTATTGGAACGCAATCCATATTTTTTTTGATCAGTGTTGTGTAAAGTTCCATCTTGATTTTGATAAAATGCAGAGATAAAGAACTTGGCTTTTTCTCCGCCACCGCTTAATGAAAGCTGTTGATTGTGCGTGTTAGAATTTTTTAGCAACAAACGCTGCCAATCGGTGGTTTTGTTTTGGTAACTCGCAGGATCGGCAATGACAGTACTTCCTGCAATGGTATTTGCCATGGTTGCGTAGGTAGTGGCGTCCATCAGTTCATAGCGCTTAGGTAACGTATTGAAGTTGATAAATCCATCATAACTTACTGTAGTGGCACCTGCTTTTCCTTTTTTTGTGCTGATAATCACAACTCCATTGGCTCCACGTGATCCATAAACGGCTGTGGCCGACGCATCTTTTAGCACATCCATGGATTCGATATCGTTCACATTAAGATCTTCTAGGCTAAAGGTACTCAGCGCTATACCATCTACAATGTAAAGCGGTTCATTGCTGCCGGCTATGGAGTTATTTCCACGAATACGAATTTTAGCTTTTCCGCCTGGAGCACCTGAACTTTGGGTAACTGCCACACCTGATACTCGACCTTGAAGTGCAGAAGCAGCCGTGAGTACGGGTTGACTTTTGTATGCATCAGCTTTTAAAGTGGAAAAAGATCCGGTGAGATCTTTAGTGCGCTGTTGACCATAACCCACTACGGTAACTTCTTCCAGTTGCTGATCTTCGGATTGCAGCTCTAGTTGAATTGGAGCATTTGTCTTTAGTGTAACCTCCTGCGACTGGAAGCCTACGTAACTGATCTGTAGTTGACTGCCAACAGCGGCTGTAATACTGAATTTTCCTTGGGAATCCGTTTGGGTGGCGACTGTCGTTCCTTTCACTTTGATGACAACATTGGATAGGGGCTGACCCTGTGAAGTGATCTGTCCCTGAAATTGTTGCTGCTGTGCAAACGAGACAAGAGGCGAACTCATGCCGATGACACTGAGTGCGATCAGTGCCTTTGATGTTGGAAATTTAAACCGATAATGCATGGTTATTTGAGGTTGTTTTTAGATGGGTGGATATATAATTTAATTTGTTTTTTGCTTTTGATACACACGTACGTAATCTATTTCCATTTGAAAAGGTAGATCGGCATCATCTATAGCTCCTGGCCATCCTGCTCCTCCAGACTGATTTAAGATCAGATAAAAAGGTTTATCAAAAGGCCATTGCGCAGCAGTTGATGGTATGGGTTTATAGTACGTGTAGCGCAGTACATGATTGACATAAAATTCAATTTTGGTGGCGTCCCAGATGATTGCATAGATGTTGAAATCCTCTGTATTGTAAGTGCTGTTTTCTGTAGCTGTGCTTCCGCCATCGGTACCAGTGACTGCTCCATTGTGAATAGTTTGGTGTACTTTATCTTCCTTATTGACATGCTCCATGATATCGATTTCACCACTATTTGGCCAATCGCCGTAAGAAACAGGATGTTCGGGCATCATCCATATAGCTGGCCAAGATCCTTTGCCTTGATTAAATTTGGCCCGAACTTCTACCTTACCATATCGGAAATTAAATTTTTTGGCCGTCTGAATTCCTCCAGAATGGTAGGGTACATCGTCATTTTCGATCACCTGGTTGTCCATACGTAAAAGTAAATTTCCTGATTCTTGTCTTACATATTTGGGGCTGGCAGTCAAATATTTCGCCCAAGCCGGGCTCCACCTGGGAGCGAAGGACCATTTTGTAGTATCAAAACGATCTGAACTATTAAATTCGTCCGAGAAAATTAAGTTCCATTTTGCCGTATCAATAGAACCAAAAGAAAGAGACGGAGCTAAATGCTCATGGAATAGATTTATTTTACTGTTTTCTGCTGCTGTTCGACAAGGTAAGTTGCAGATCAAGCAGATCAAAATGAAAAGTGCTGTTTTCATAAAGTCATCATATGGTTTAAAAGAGCTATGGTTTGCTGGATGCTAAGATAGGGGGGGTGAATACAAGAAAATAGGGGCAAAGCAGTAATCTTAGGGGGGTAAATCTTTAATAATATACAAATAAGTCAGACATAAATCGTATTTTTATATCCAGAAACTAGTCTGGATGTTTGGGATAAGAAATATATATTGTTTGCTGCTATGCTTTATTTTTCCCTGTGCTTTAAAGGGGCAAGGTGTTACAGAAAGTCCTGTTGTACAGCGCTATTCTCTTGGAATTGAACAAGGCCTTTCCAATAATGATGTAAATTGTATCATCCAATCTAAAAGCGGGATGGTGTGGATGGGTACGTTTGATGGTTTGAATCGTTATGATGCATATCGACTTACGGTTTTTAGAAAGAATGTCATGGATCTCAATTCGCTTCCTGGAAATCGTATAGAAGCACTCACTGAGATGGACGACGGACGACTTTTGATCGCAACACTAGATACTGTGGTGGTGTTTGATCCAACATGGAACACGTTTAGTAAGCTTTCTTATTTGCATCCGACCACCAAAAAGCATATTTCTCTGACAGGATCTGCAATTTTTAAGGCTCAGGGAAAAAATATTTTTATTGGTTCCGATAACAAAGGATTGCTAATTAACAGCCAAACTGATCTCCTTTATAAACAGGTTCCTTTGGTATTAGGGGGAAAGAGACAATGGAATTATCAAGTAAAGGGTATGGACTTGGATCGTCAAGGTACATTGTGGGTCTTCATTGCTGGTGTAGGTCTATGCCAATGGGATCAGGAATCCGACGCATTGCTTGTACAGGATGTGCGATTTCAGGAATGTAATGGATTGCTGTCAACGCCCGATGGGGCGATTTATTTAGCCTTAAATACAGGTGTATATAAATGGCATCCAGTTAAGGATAAGCAGCATTTTGTTCGTTTTTCAAAACCTGTGCTTCATCTCTTTTTATCTAAAAATGAAACCATTTGGGCATCTACCGATGGCGACGGTATCTATCTTAAATTAAAGCAAATAGATGGTTTTAGTAAAACCTATGAAGCCAAGGATGGCTCGGGATTGTCCAGTAATGCCGTTAAGCAAGTGATGGAGGATCGTGAAGGCCGCATGTGGTGCGCAACACTGCGCGGTGGAGTGACAATATTAGACGCGAAAAAACGCTCTTTTAATGTTATTGTACCAAAGCAGCTGAATCCTAGTTTAAAATCTAATTTTTTTGTTTCTACTTTTTTTGAAGAAAGTGAACAGAGAATCTGGGTCGGAACAGACGGCTACGGGCTCTTTAGCTGGGATCGAACCACAAAGACCTTACTGCCCGTCGCTGAAGGTGACCTGAAAGATAAGAGCATCACTAAAATATGGCGCGATAAAAAATACCGGTTATGGGTTTCTACTTGGAATAATGGTATCTATCGGATTGAGAATAATGGCAAGCAGATCAAGCATTATCGCTGTTATGATCCGGTACACAAAATTTGGGCAGATAATGTATGGAATATATTTGAAGATCGTAAAGGACGTATCTGGGCTACCACTTTTGGTCATGCTGGTTTATATAAATGGAATGAGGCAACGTCGGAATTTGTCTTTATATCCAATAAGTTTGGCAATATATTGACATTTTGGGAAGATTTAAGAGGAGATCTTTGGTTTGGTAATGATGCGCAGCTGATTCATTATAGACTGCACGACCAGCGGATGATTACCTACGATTTGGGATATCGCATTCGAGCGATCTACGGTACAGAAGATAGCAAAAACCTATGGATCGGTACGGAAGGAAGAGGAATTTTATCCATCAATGTACATAGCGGTAAGTTTATCAGTTATGGGGAGCATCAAGGCTTATCAAATAATAATATATTAAATATACTGCCGGATAACAACGGTCAGCTTTGGATAAGTACATTTAATGGATTAATTAAATTTGATACAAAATCCAAACGTAGTGTCAATTTTAAGGAGGAGGATGGACTTCAAAGCAATCAATTTAGCTATCATGCAGCACTTAAGCTCCGTAATAGTCAGATGATATTTGGTGGTAATAAGGGGTTTAATGTATTGAGGCCTGAAAACATAGCTGTCACTCCACTTTCTTTTGAACCGCAACTGACAGCAATACAAGTTAATGGTAAACCAATCCGGGATTTAATCGCTAAAAATACAGTAAGCTCTGATGTGAACTCTTTTCACAAACTAGAGCTCCCATATGACAATACGAATCTTCACCTTGAGTTTTCAGCTTTTCCATTTTTCTCCTTAGAAAATGTGCGATATGCGGTTCAATTGATAGGACACGATCCTAATTGGATTAATTTGGCTGAACTTCCTGTCATGGATTATAATCACTTAGCTCCAGGAAATTATAAACTCTTGGTGCGTGCATCAGCAAAGGATAATAATTGGAAAGTGACGCATCTTTTGGATGTGACGATTTTGCCGCCGTGGTATCAGACCTGGTGGTCGATTATGCTCTATATTGCTCTCTTGATAATAATGGTGTATACATATGTTACTATTAAAAAAAATAAGACAAAACTGTTGTACGAGGCTAAGTTTGCAAAGCTTGAGGTGGAGAAGGAGCGGGAAATCGGTCGAAAGAAGATCGCTACGTTTGCAGATATTATACAAGAGATCAAGACACCATTGACTTTTGTCGTCAATCCGCTAAAGGCATATATCCAAAAATATCGAGAAGATGTATCAGAGGATCTTTTAGTAGCCTATCAGAATGCGAGCAAACTTCTTGTTCTCGCGGATCAACTAAGTGAAATTAAAAAAGGAAATAGTTTTAGCAAACCGCTAAAATTGGAAAGGTTTGATTTTTGTTTGCTGCTGCAGGAGGAAAGTTTTGCTTACCAGCAGTGGTCCGGCCATGAAATTGTTAACTTTGATTTGGATATTCCGCTAGCGGAACTGTGGATTTATGGAGATAGACAAAAAATCGCATTGGTCATTTTTAACTTGCTATCTTTTGTTTTCCAGAGGTTGAAGATGGAGGGTACTGTTTCGGTTACATTGAAAGAACATGATGCTGATTTTGAGGTGTTGATTTGGGGCTTCACATCCTTGACAAAAAAAACTGATGCGAGTGAGCAGGCAACGCTGATTAATCTTCTTGAAGGATCAATGAACAGCGAGCTGGGGGTAGGTTTAATTCTAACGCGCGATTTTGTAAAAGAACATCTGGGTGGATTGTCGTACAAAATAGGCGATGACGGTGAAACATGTATGATGTTGAGCTTGAACAAAGATCGATGGTACCTTCGTCTGCATGATATGATGTGGGAAAATCAGCTGCTGAAGCATCAACTCGATGAAGATGTAAAAATGGCGGCAAATCACATGGTACCACAACATCTGAGTCCGCTGGAAATTACAAATAAAAAAACAATTCTAGTGGTCGATGATAACAAAGTCTTTCGGCAATATATGCGACAGATCTTTAAAGAGGACTTTCACGTTTTTGAAGGTAAGGACTGCCAGGAAGCGATGCGACTAATAGAAAAAACAAATCCAAATATGGTGATTGCCGAAGTGTTTATGGATGGTAATGGATATCAATTTTGTCGAGATCTAAAAAATAATACCAAGTACACTCAGTTGCCCATCATTTTGATCAGTGCATTGAGTACTACTGAAAATCAAATTCAGGCTATTGAAGCAGGGGCGGATGATTTTATGGCTAAACCTTTTGATGCTGAAATCTTGATAAAAAGGGTGCATGCACTGATGGAAAATAGGAATGCTTTGCACGATTACTTTTTTAAGCGCATTACACAGAGAGATGAAGAGGGGTGGACTGATGAAAATCACGGTGGAATTTCAGTTGAGGAAAAAGATTTTTTGGAAAAGTGTATGACTATTATTGAGGAGAATCTACAAGATCATAACTTTAATGCACAGGTATTAGCGAGTTTATGTCATATGAGCTATTCTAACCTATATAAGAAAATTAGAGCGTTATCAGGGCTTTCGACTTCTGCATTTGTCCGAGCGATCAGATTACGAAAAGCGGCTGAATTACTTTCTGGATCTGATTTGAATATAAACCAAATTGGAGTGGAGGTGGGCATTCAGGATGTGAAATATTTTAGAGAAAAATTTAAAGATTTATATGGCATGACACCTTCTGCCTATATCAAAAAATATAGAGCTTATTTTAACCAAGATTATACTCTTGTAAAACCACTTGCTGAAAATATTAAAGATCGAAAATAGTTGTTATCCCTTTGCATTTGTTAAGAGGAGCTTGGTTTTACTTTCTACATCATCATAATGGTCAAGATTGTTTTTCTGAGTTTGTAGCATATGCAGCATTCCAACTTTTGGATCTGTTACAATAACTCCAGAATATACAGCCGATAAATATTAAATAGTAATAATCCCAGTGACCAAAGTCATCCGCTGTCACGATATACATGATCATTGGTGATCATGTGATATATAAAAAAGTATAGGTACAACAAGAAATGCCATTTCCGTTGTACCGACATTAATAATGGATAGCTTGATAATTTGTAAGGATTTAAAGTGTTTGTGTAGCTATAATTCCTTATCGGGTAAAAGCAAAGTAAATAACATAAAACCAGCTTAAAATTCCGTGTAGAATAGCCCAAAGAATGGATTTGTTACGGTCCCAAGAAGTAACTACTGCGATTACGGATCCTAAACCAATACCCGATGTAGTCACAATTTTTGTGTTTTCAGTAAATTCCTGTCCAAAGACAATGGAAGTCGTTAACAATAAGAATACAAATAGTGTTAATTTTTTCATGATTTATAGTTTTAGTTTGTTTTCTATATTTTGTGCATTTATATGGTCATAAACAACATGATCAGCATATTTGTTTAAATATTTAAGTCCGAGATTTCCCAGATCTTGCATATTAATATATTTTACATTTTAGAATAAGATAAGTTAAGAGTATAAAATCAGATTGACAAAAAGAAATGAGGCAAGTTTACTTTGCTATTTTGATCTTAATTAATCTAAAAATTAAAGGTTGGCTCTTAAATAACTGATGTTAAATGACACTTATTATTTTACTCTATACGGGGTTGGGTTTGTAAGCTAAAAAGTAAACAGGAGCTATCAAATAAATCCCCTAGCTCTTGTTGAGCTAGGGAATCTGAGCATGGTTAAATTAAACAGGTGGAAATGCAGACCACTTGATTAAATCGTTCAAAGCATTTACATCTTGAAGATTATAGGCTTCTCATATGGACATGGCTAATCTTCAATACTGTTGCCGATTTGAACTAATACTAAGATAAAGATGATTTTAAAGGTCGTGTTAGCAGATCATTGACAATTTTATGGTTAGATCGTTGACAGAGAAAGTGACATATATGCGTCAGTTTATGATCAACAAAGGGCATGCTGATTGAATAAGGTGCTGAAAATGAGTAACGCTTCAAGTCGATCATGTTGAATGGAAAACCTCGGATCTTAAAATGAACGAGGAGCATGAGATCAATTTGTCTGATTCATTTTTTGCATGCAGTTGATCGCGCGAAAGGAGAAACAATTTTACGTTTAAGTTGTTTATAGTTTAGTGTCGGTTGTATATTACCTCTGGCATGTGCTAATCTTCATCAATAACTACTATAAACATGGCTAAGCAACAAGAAAACAAAAAAGTGCAACAGATCCAAGACCATACTATTGACAATGCTAACCGGGTATTGACAACGAATGATGGTGTTCCGATCAATGATAACAACAATATGCTCAAAGCAGGAGAACGCGGCCCTGCACTTATAGAAGATTTTATTTTTCAAGATAAGCTGGCTCATTTTGATCGTGAGCGCATTCCAGAGCGTGTAGTACATGCGAGGGGATCTGGTGCTCACGGTGTTTTTGAAGCGAAGGTTGATATGTCCAAATATACCAGTGCTGCTTTTTTGAAAAAAGGAACAGTCACACCCTTATTTATTCGCTTTTCAACTGTTGCGGGATTTAAAGGTTCAACCGATCTGGCCCGCGATGTGCGGGGTTTTTCGGTGAAATTTTATACCGAGGAAGGTAATTATGATTTGGTTGGAAACAATATTCCAGTCTTTTTTATCCAAGATTCGATGAATTTTCCGGATTTGATCCATGCTGTTAAACCTGAACCTAACAATGAGATGCCACAGGCTGCATCTGCCCATGATACCTTTTGGGATTTTATTTCTTTAATGCCAGAATCTGCACATATGCTGATGTGGGCAATGTCAGATCGTGCCATTCCGCGTTCATTTAGAATGATGGAAGGTTTTGGTGTACATACTTTCAAATTTGTCAATGCAGCCGGTAAAGGTACTTTTGTGAAGTTTCATTGGAAACCTAAATTGGGGGTGCACTCGGTCGCATGGAATGAAGCACAAAAAATATCAGGCTTTGATGCAGATTTCTTAAGACGTGATCTTTGGGAGAATATTGAAAAAGGTAATTTCCCACAATGGGATTTAGGGGTACAGCTGGTGCCCGAAGAGGATGAACAGAAATATTCATTTGACTTATTGGACGCGACAAAGATCATTCCTGAGGAAGTGATCCCGGTGACGATCATCGGTACAATGACTCTTAATCGTAATCCCGAAAATTTCTTTGCTGAAACGGAGCAGGTAGCGTTTGATCCGGGGCGTTTGGTGCCGGGTATAGATCTGACCAATGATCCTCTGCTACAAGGACGTATATTCTCTTATGCAGACACACAAAATTACCGTTTGGGTGGGCCTAATTTTCATGAGCTTCCGATTAATAGACCTGTCAATGGTAAACACAACAATCAAAAAGATGGTTTTGGAAGACAGGATATCTTAAAAGGAAATGTGAGCTATTTCCCTAATAGCTTAGGGGGAGGATGTCCTTACCATGCCATGTTGAAAGGCGAGACAGGATTTAAAAGTCACGAGGAGAAAGTTGATGGTCATAAGGTAAGGCGCAGGTCTTCATCTTTTGCTGATCACTTTACTCAAGCTCGTTTGTTCTTTAATTCGCAGTCAACACCTGAAAAGGAACATATCATCAGTGGTTATAGTTTTGAGCTCTCTAAGGTGAATTCTGTTGATATCCGTAAACGTGAACTGGCGATCTTGAATCAAATCGATCAGGAGCTTGCTAAAAGGGTAGGTGCCAATCTTGGATTGACTCCACCAGCACAACTGGATGAATTAACCTTGCAGTTTGCACGTCAAAATCATCCTGATTATCCGATACAGGCGCGTAAACCAGAAGTTGAAAAATCGGCAGCATTGAGTATGGCTACTGCTCCAGGTGAAGGAACAATAGAAACGCGGAAAGTTGCTTTTCTAGTTGCAGATGGTGTCAGCAGAGCATCGGTCGATGTGATGAAAAAGGCACTGGAAGCTGAAGGAGCAGAGGCTGTATTAATATCCACACATACTGGGACAGTAAAATTTAAAGAAGGTGGTGAAGCAGAAATCCAACATACCTATCTGACCGAGGCTTCCGTTTGCTATGATGCATTTTATACACCAGATGGAGATTCGGTTGCGGCTTTGGAAGATGAGCCTGATTATATTCACTTTATCAATGAAGGATTTAGACATTGTAAGGCTTTGGCTTTTGCAAAAGGAGCAGAAAAATTGATCGCTGAATCGTATATCGCGAAGCAAGAAAAAGATTCGGGTCTGATATTGGAATCTGGTCATAATCTGACTGCAGATTTTATTACTGCGATGAAGGGCCATCGTGTATGGGACCGAGAGAAAGTACGTAAAGTACCGGCTTAATCAAGTGTATTCACAAATCATATTCAACGTAAAAAAGTCATGCTTCTGATTGGAGCATGACTTTTTTAATAAAATGCTATGTTGTTTTATTTCGTAACGATGAATTGTAAATCTGCTTGAAATTTGACTTCGTCACTCACCATCAATCCACCTGTTTCTAATGCT
Source organism: Sphingobacterium sp. UBA6320 (assembly GCF_002440335.1). Taxonomy (NCBI): domain Bacteria; kingdom Pseudomonadati; phylum Bacteroidota; class Sphingobacteriia; order Sphingobacteriales; family Sphingobacteriaceae; genus Sphingobacterium; species Sphingobacterium sp. UBA6320. Next base: position 213,327 of record NZ_DJTA01000008.1, read on the forward strand.
GCATTCCACGTTAATCCGAAATCCTGACGGTTGATTTTACCGGTTGCGGTGTAACCGATTTTTTCATTACCCCAAGGATCCTTGGCTAATCCGCCAAATTCAACATCTACAGTAATTGATTTGGTCACTCCTTTGATGGTTAGATCTCCTGTTAATTTGATATCATCCCCATCTTTTGTGCTACTTGTCGCATGAAAGGTAATCTCTGGATGAGCTGATGCGTCAAAAAAATCTGAACTTCTTAAGTGTTCATCGCGTTGCTCGTTTTTAGTATTGATAGATGCTGTTTTGATGGTCAGGTCAATTTTGGCATTTTCTAAATGGTTGGATTCACTGTCTACCGTAACATCGAAATCTTGAAATTGACCTTTTACGTTAGTAATCATCATGTGTTTTACTTTAAACTCAATTTCACTGTGTGCTTTGTCTAAACTCCAATTTGCCATAACTTTAATATTTAAATTTGTTTATAATTTTTTTATTTTTCTTCTTCTTATTTATGCTACAAAATTAGCATATCCTTTTGTTATAATTATTGACCTACATCAATTTCGTAATTACAATGTAAGGTGTGACAATAGTTAAACAAAGGTGCCTCCTATTGGTTTCAATTTATTTTCGCAAATTAATTCAGTAGTAATTTAATGTAGAATAAGTTATAAGGCAATTTTAAAACCACTTGTTGGATTTTTTGTCAGAAAAGTAGGTTAATTGATCCAGGATAGAAATTGAACCATATGAATTTTATGATGTAATACATCAAGTATATCGATCGCATACCTGAAAAAATGTTGAAGGTCAATTTGCTATATCCAATGCTGTACCTCTGAATCGCCCGACTAGCTGGGTAAAATAAAAACAAAATGTCACAGTAAGTAGCCGTACAGTGTTATGGATATGTCAGGTTTTACTTTTACCGTAAAGGCTGGTTTGAAAATAGAACGAAACAACCGACCATGTTAACTGTTTTATAGGTATAGGACCGTAAGAAATTCAAAAATTTCGATTGATAGGGATCTTAGCTGTGAATTTATGTTTTGATATATTAAAAATAAAATAAAAATGGAATATAGAAAATTAGGTGATAGTGAATTAGAGATTTCAGCGATTACTTTTGGCGCTTGGGCGGCTGGCGGCTGGATGTGGGGAAGTACGGATAGAACCGAAGCTATCGAAGCCATTAGAGCTTCTTATGACCTTGGTGTAACTGCTATTGATACAGCGCCCATCTATGGACAGGGCACTAGTGAAGAAATCGTTGGTGAGGCGATCAGAGAAATTGGTCGCGACCGGGTTCAGATTTTAACTAAATTTGGTATGCGCTGGGATTTGGCAAAAGGAAATTTAGCGATGCACAGTAAAAACAATTCGGGTGAGGATATTGATATCTATAAATTTGCGGGTAGAGATAGTATTATTTACGAATGTGAACAGAGCTTGCGACGTTTGGGTACAGATTACATTGATCTCTACCAAATTCACTGGCCCGACCCCACGACAGGGATGGACGAAACTTTTGAAGCAGTTACCCGTTTGATAGAACAAGGTAAGGTACGTTATGCTGGGGTTTGTAACTATAGTGCGGCGGAAATGGAGGAAGCTGAAAAAACATTAAAATTGGTTTCTAACCAAGTCCCATTCAGTATGGTCAATCGGGATATCGAGCAGGAAACAGTTTCGTATTGTGTGGTTAATAACAAATCAATCCTAGCGTATAGTCCATTGGAGAGAGGTTTATTGACAGGTAAAATCACTGCTGATTATCAATTTCAACCTGGTGATCACCGCGCAAAATTACCACATTTCCAACCTGATTTTATTACTAAAACAAATGATTTACTGGCGAAAATAAAACCAATTGCAGATCAGCATCATGCAACTTTAGCTCAATTGGTATTACGGTGGACTATCGAAAGGGCAGGGATTACCATTGCATTGGCAGGGGCAAGAAATGCACTGCAGGCGGTTCAAAATGCTAAAGCGATCGATATCCATTTAACCCAAGAGGAAATCGAAACCATCAATGAATTTGTCAATAATTTTTAAAGGGATATCGCGAAAGAAAAAGAATTATTTCACAACTTGATCGGTTTATTCGATCAAGTATTTAAGTGCATCGGGGAACAAAATACCTTTGTACAAGATCTGAGGTTATTTTTGCCAGATCTAATTGCTGTCGGTAGAAGATGGCGTATTTGTATTTTTCATGTGCCAGACTGCCGAAGGATGACAATCGGAGCGATGGAAAAAATAGATCAGTATTGCCTGACCGTATGTTGAAGGTGAAATTACCTTAAGGTATGCTCCTCGATTTTAAATAAAGCTGTTGTGATAAAACTTTATATTTTTATTGAAATTTAATATGGAATAAGTGTCATGGGGGCATCCTATAAAAGAGTATAAACCAATTTATATCCTTTTAATCTAGAATGTCATGGCAGAGCTAAATCAAAAACAACCGCAAGCAGGGAAAAAGAAAATAAGAAGTAAAAAATTGGCTCCGAAGGTCGATCTTACTGCGATGGTGGATCTTGCTTTTTTATTGATCACTTTTTTTATGTTGACCACCACCTTAAGTAAACCGTATCGATTAGATGTGGCGATGCCGGACAATCATGGAGAAAACCCTTTATTGCTAGACGAAAGGCGTGTAGTTTCCCTGTTATTGACAGATAAGGGATTGATGTGGTATCATGGCGATTTTAATCATCCCATATCAAAACCGGAGTTTACTGATCTCAGTAAGACAGGGATAAGAAAAGTCTTGGATCGTCTAAAAGCAGAAATCCCTCCAAAGGCTGACGGTAAGGATATGATCGTCTTGATTAAACCGAGCAAGGAAGCTCGTGCTGTAGATGTGATCCAAGCGTTAGATGAGATGAAACAGGTGGATATCAAACGCTATACCATCAGTAAAATCGGAGACGACGAGGAAAAGATGGTTTTAGCTATGCTTTAATTTGCTGTTCTCGAATGATCCTTGTATCGCTTCGTCAGGTGAGGACGAAGCGATACTCTTTTAATTTTTATCCAATTTTTGCCAGAAATTGGTAATTTGTATTTTGATAACCTCGGGTAGTTGACCATAATTGTCCGAATAGGTTGTGTTTTGATAGCCATCATCATGGTCTGCCTGAAGTCTGTAAAACTGTTTTTTGTAAAGAATTAAGGCGATACAGCTCAGCTGTTTTTGCATATCCTCCTTTGGATGTCTGGAATATACAAAAATAGCGTCAAGCCTACCATCTTTATCAGCATCGAAAAAAGATTTTCGTGCATCCCATACGGAGGTGACAATCCCTTTTTCGGATACATCATCTTCGGCAACAACGGTCCATTTATCAGCTATTTTTTGAAACTGTTGGATATAAAGGTGATCGGGATCGGCATGACGCTCTTCTTTGGAGAACACAATATAATTATCTTCTTGAGGCGTGGTGATGTGCTCCACCTGAAGTACTCTTTTTCCTTTATAGGGAAAACCAGACTGCTCGAAATTTGCTTTATTGACCGAAATACTGGTTATCTGCGCATGAGCGAGGCTGATACTGAATCCCAAAATCAGAACTGCTGCAAACTGGTTGATCATATACTTAGAGTTAGTTTACTTTTAGTTGTATTTGGTTTAAAAATAGTTATTTATAGTGAAACATGCTAGTTTTTAGTAATCAGAATTTATGAATGTAATGATGTGATCAAAATTGGGAGAATAAACATCCTATTCGTTATGATCAAAAATAATCATTTTCTGAATACTAAACTTTTCATAAAATCAACTTGATACTGCAAATAATATAGTTTACTATTGTTCTTTGATTTTTTAATTAATGTTTTTTTTAGGAATTATAGTCATGTATTTACAGTTTTGTAAAATATAAATCTGTATTTTGGTATATAATAATACTTAAATTGTATTTTTATCTTTTAGAGTTTTGGTATATGTATTGAGTCCTTAATTTAAGGCTGTATTTTTATGTAATCAATGCTTGATGATATTGGTTTAGGTTATATTTGAAATAAGATGATTTAATAGATGAAAGCAATAAATAGAAGTGAAATCGATGAAATGGATAAATTCTATCGAATCAATCTGATTAATAGTTTGATCGGTGTAAAACCACTTAATCTATTAGGTACATGCAATCGGGCGGGTACAACTAATCTAAGCATTATTAGTTCTGCATTTCACTTAGGCGCTCTTCCGCCCTTGCTGGGACTGGTGATGAGACCACAGCGCGAACACAACGATACGCTTAACAATATACAGGCTACTGGGCAGTACACGTTGAACAATGTATTGCCAGATTGGTATAAACAAGCGCATCAGACCAGCGCCAGTTATGCTTCGGGAATATCTGAATTTGATACATGCGGCTTTCATGAATGGTATAAAGAAGATTTTAAAGCTCCATTTGTCCAAGAATCTACTGTGAGAATAGGTTTGGAGTTAAGAGAAATTATAGATGTCGCGATCAATGGAACGACAATCGTCATTGGTGAGATCGTGCAGCTACTGATTGATGATTTGATTATTGAAGAGGGGGGGACGGTGGATCATATTAAAGCCGGGTCTATGGCTGTATCTGGATTAGATCGTTATTTTATTCCTCAGTTTGTGGGGTCTTTATCTTATGCAAAACCAGGTACTGAACCTCAAGAAATTAAAAATAAGAATCATGGAAAGTAACGATGTAGATGTACTTATTGTTGGCGCCGGGATAGCCGGTCTGACTGCTGCTAAAATTTTAAAAAAAGCTGGTAAATCGTTTAAGATAATTGAGGCTTCGGACAGGATAGGCGGAAGGGTAAAAACCGACGAGGTCGATGGGTTTTTACTCGATCGCGGTTTTCAGGTTTTACTGACGGCTTATCCGGAAGCGCAACATTTATTGGATTATGAAGCACTCGAGCTTTGCACCTTTGATCCTGGAGCAATGATTTTAACAAAAAAAGGCATCAGTACTGTAGGTGATCCCATTAGAAAACCATCGTCTTTGATCGGCACCATATTTTCTGCTGTAGGAACAATTGGTGATAAGTTGCGTTTGCTCAAGTTAAGAGCCTATCTTGGTCGTAAAAGTATCAATGATATATTTTTAGAGGAGGAATTAACTACTGTCGATTATCTAAATAAGAGGGGGTTTAGTGAGCAAATGATGACGCTTTTCTTTAAGCCATTTTTATCTGGAATATTTTTAGAAGATGAATTGAAAACATCAAGTCGGATGTTTGAGTTTGTTTTTAAAATGTTTGCTGAGGGGGATGCTGCGATTCCTGCAAAGGGTATGGAAATGATTCCGTTGCAATTGGCTAAAGACTTTTCTCCAGGAGATGTTATTTGCAATGAGAAGGTGATCGAATATGGTCAAAAATTTGTTAAGACACATACAGGCTCTATTTATAACGCTAACTTTGTTCTTATAGCGGCAGACGAACTAAATGTAACTCCTGCTCATCAACAGATTTTAAAGGGATATCAAGCTGTGACCAATATGTATTTTTCAGCCTCTAAAAAGCCATTTAATAATCCCATGATTGCATTAAATACATCGAAAAGAAAATGGGTCAATAATATTGCTGTTATGAATAATATTTCTTCAAGATATGCTAACAATGGCAGTGCCTTAATTTCTCTTTCATTGTTAGGGGATTATACTCATATCATTGAGGCAGATCTACAGAAAAAAGTGATCGATGAACTCACATCATGGTATCCTGATGCTGTTCATTGGAAGCATGTGAAGACTTATCATATTCCTTATGCTCTGCCTAATGATGAAAAAGTATTTGATGATCTAGATGATCACATGTTTAGATTAAGGGATAACTGTTTTGTTTGTGGCGATTACCTTTTAAACGGTTCCATCAATGCTGCTATGAAAAGTGGCAGAAAGGCTGCTGAAGCTATTATAAAGGACATGATTTAAAAATTTTATTTTTCTTTTCGTTGGTTTTGTTTTTTGATTTGTCGAGATCCTGGATTTAAATATCCGGAATTGTTAGCGTATTATGCTAATTTTACATGCACTTAATTTGATATTCATCCGTAGATCAGTTCTAGTATGCTTCCAAAGGACTTGAAGTGGGTTGGAACTTAAACTAAAGCAATATTCATCATGAAATATTTGAAATCAACATTCTTCTTACTGACACTAGGTCTATTTTCAGCTTGTAATCAAAGTGGAAATGTCACTACAGGGAAATCTAAAGCGGTTGCGGAAATACCGTTTGTTAATACAAGGGCCTTGCTTGAAGACTTGAAAAATAGGGTAGTAGAACTATACAAATGGAATGAAGTACAAAGCAGTCATGTAGATTTTGAGCCACTGCTGCAGCAAGAAATGGATAGTGTATATGTGGGACTTGATCTCGCACGACATGAGCAACGACTTGCTGAACTGAGGGAAACTAATTTTTTTACGGATCATTTTGTTGAAAATTACGATCAAATAGCCCGAACCATCGATGAGAAGTTAAAGGAAAAATCCAAAATATGGTATGTAGGTGAGCTTCCGCCATTTGGCAATGGCGCAAATCCGTGGTGCAATTGTCAAGATAATCCAGATAAATATTGGGAAAATATTATCTTAAAAAATGTTCATATGAGCAATGGAGATGCCATCTTCAGCTGGTCGTGGGGTGGTGACTTTGGATACAAAGCTAAAGCTGTACTGGATCATGGGCTGTGGAAAATAGATTATCTGGAAGGATTTGACCCCAAAACGTTTATTGTTGCTGACTAAAGGAGGTGAGCAGAGTGCTTTCGTATTATCTTTCTTATCTTTATTAAATTAGCACGTTGAGATTATGCAGCTTTATCCAACATTGATGCTTTCTAATATTGTAAAACACTACTTGATCATTAGGCATGAACAGGAGGTGTTTGCCAATTATCGTTTATTTTCTGATGGTAATCCCGGTTTGGTGTTTCATTTTAAAGATCCGTTTTTACAAGAATCTGATCGTCATTCGAACAGTGTGCAGCCTCATAGTTTTCTTTATGGACAGATGACGCATTTTAATGACATTCGATCGGTCGGTAAATTGGATATGCTAATCGTGGTACTTCAACCTCATGCCCTACGTGCTTTGCTAAATCTATCTGCCTCTGAATTAAACAATACAGTTGTACCTTTGCGCACCGTCTTTGGTCAGGAAGGCGACGATATCGAAAATCGGGTTTTGAGCAGTGCGAATCGTGCTGAAGCGATAACAGCGATCGAGCAGATGTTAGTTTCGAGAGTAAACCGGTTTCAACATGAAGATGGACTGATAAATGGTGCTTTAAGGTTGATCTATCAAGCAAATGGGATCATTGCTGTGGCGGATATCATCAATGAGCTTCCCGTTACAGAACGGCAGTTGGAACGGAAATTTAAAGAGCAGGTCGGAATTGCTCCTAAAAAATTTATAGATGTGATCAAGTTTCAGTATTTCCTTAAATCATTGCAAAAATCTAGATCTGAGGTTACACTTTCTCAGATTGTATATGCGAGTGGTTATTATGATCAGGCGCATTTGAATAATTTCTTCAAGCGACATGTAGGTGTAACACCCACACAGTATCGTAACAATGATCATCTGCTTGCGATCAACTTGATGCAGGTATTATAAAATGAAATTGTCGGTTTTTTACAATGTATTTTTAGGGCGTCCAGCTAATTTTGAATCATTAGTGGTTTATAAATTTAGATATCAATGGAAAACTTAAAAATTGCCAGTGTACAGTTTGAAAATCGTAGCGGCGATAAAACCTATAATCTTGATCTGATCAGGCAATTGGCAGCAGAGGCAGCGGGGCAAGGAGCAGACGTAGTTGCCTTTCATGAATGTTCGATCACCGGTTATACCTTTGCTCGGAACTTGTCCCGGGAGGAGATGCTGGATTTGGCGGAACTGATCCCTGATGGTCCGTCTGTCAAATCCTTAATAGCAATCGCTAAGGAATATCAGATAACAATCTTGGCCGGACTATTTGAAAAAGACGCTTTAGGAGCTCTTTTTAAAGCGTATATCTGTGTGGATGAAACGGGGCTTATCGCTAAACATCGGAAACTACATCCGTTTATCAATCCACATCTTTCGGCGGGAACAGCTTATACTATTTTTGAGATAAAGGGTTGGAAGTGTGGAATCTTGATCTGCTATGATAATAATATCATTGAAAATGTGAGGGCGACCACTTTGCTCGGGGCACAGGTGATATTTATGCCTCATGTGACGATGTGTACCCCTTCAACACGTCCTGGAGCCGGATTTGTAGATGCGGAATTGTGGAAAAATAAGGAAGAAAATAGCGCGTTGCTTCGAGCTGAATTTGACGGATTGAAAGGCCGTAGCTGGTTGATGAAATGGCTGCCTGCACGTGCTTATGATAATGCTATATATGCTGTATTTGCAAACCCTATCGGCATGGATGATGACCAGTTGAAGAATGGATGTGCGATGATTATTGATCCCTATGGTGATGTGATGGCTGAATGTCGTTCTTTGGGCAATGAAATTTGTGTGGCAGAATTGACTGCTGATAAGTTGATGAAAGCGGGCGGATATCGGTATATCAGAGCGAGAAAGCCTGAATTGTATAGGGATATCTTGGGACAACAACATCTAAGTGAACAAAAAGTGGTGTGGTTGCATAAATAAACCGCGCGGCACATGCCTGCCATGAGCTATAACTCTAACGATTGGTATGTAGGTTGAACATAAACGGTATACCTGCAGTCTGAACAGATTGGGTACCGTTTTTTAATGTTTTAAAATCAGGATGAGTTGTGTATATTTGGTTATCTTGCTTCTAGCCTGTACGACATTTATTTAATAGCACTTCATCTTTCCACAAACCGCTCATCATGATAAACACTGGCATATGAATAGAACACACCTCCGTAAAATTTTTCTAATTGCCGGCGCCATCACTGGTTTTGGATTTTTATTTTATCTGTGTCTAGGCGATGGTGTTGCATTTGAAACGCAGGGTCTCTGGGCTAGTTTTGCAAATCTTTTCGGTATTCTGATACTCTTCTCACAGTTTATACTCCATTTTATTGTACTGCTGATCATTTGTGGTCGAGGTAAAAAAGGCACAGAACTGACATTAAAACAAAATTGGATAATCGGTATATACTGCTTGATTGCTGTGATCTTCAATATCGTATTGATCTTGAAGACAACGACCTTTTCTCGGGCAGAGATGAGTGTGGAACGAGAGTGGCGTAATTCGGAAAAATACTATTGGGAACCTGCTATCTCCAATCCTGAGGGGTACCCGGTGCGGGTGCTGGAGGGACGTTTTTTTATTTCATCGTGGAGCAGAAATAATGCTTTTCCGGATATCGATGACAAATTTTATGATTCAAGGTGGGGTTTAGGAATGACTACTTTTATCAGTCAAGATCAGGGTAGTATGGTGATGCCAGACAGTTTAAGGCTGACTTGGTATTCTGTTGTTGAGGATTGTTATTATAAGCTTCAGGTATCCTTAGATAAAGAAAAAATAACCCAATTGTTTAAAAAAGGATTTGAAGCAAAAAACCACAACGGTGTATTCCACCGCACCTATGATGAAATCATTGTTGGACTAGCACCTGGTGGCGATGTGGCACTTTGGGTGGGAAGCAATTGGGGTAATGCAACCGAAGTGAGTTTTTATCAGGCGCAAAAATTAGATACTATAGTGATAGAGCCTGCCAGGCGTCAAGAGGTTCGGGAAGAATTGACCAGACTGAGAAAGGGCAAAGATTGGGTCGAGCAAGTTCATACTACGGATGATCTGATCCCATATGATAAATGGCGTAAAAAATATCGACAACCTTACGGATGGACTCTTCAATTTGTCAAGGACGGGGTTTTGGATAATCCAGAATTAGAAGTTGAATTTTTTAACGGTGAAAAGTTTACACTAATCGATAGTACATTGTCTCAAAAAAACTTTCCTGCGCAAGCTGTACCTGCCTCTTTGTTTCTTAAATGTAGAGGAGAAGATGGTAAAATGAAGCGGGAGTATGTGGTCTTTGATGAGGAAAATATCTATAATACTTTTGAAAAACTAACATTAAGTAAACAAGAAATAAAGGTGATCGTAACGTGTAAAATCAATAAACAGGGAAAAATAGAGCAGGTAACTGCTCAAAATAATAGAGAAGAGTTTCCGTTAATATTAAAAAAGGATTAAATAGTGAAAGTGGTTTAGCTAAATTACAAAAGTAACATATGAGTGATAAATTGATCAATCACCACCTTAAACGGATTAATATTGTGAGCGTATTCTTTTTGTCAATAGGAACTCTGTTGACTGCTGTTGGCTGTAAAAGTGGGAATGCTAACCATGCAATAAGTCATGAAGAGCGTAACATTGATAAGCAAAATACAAATAGGGCCATCGATAAAAATAGGAAACAAAATCCTATCAATAGATCTATGAAAAGTGATACCCTAATAATTTCTACAAAGCATACCCCTAACGTTGTTTTATGTGATATGGATGGAGATAACCGCATGGATACTGTATATATCGTCCAACATAAAAAGAATCATAAATATGGTCTTAAAATAGCTTTTGGGAATAAAAAAATTGCGTGTTTAGGAATGGGACAGGATATATTGGGACAGGGTTTTGATGATATTGAATGGGTTGGTATTTTTGAAATAGCTCCAAAAGGAGAGATCTATTATAATAATGTCAATGATGAAGGTGAAATTATTACAGAAGAACAGGTAAATGAAAATGATAAAATAAAACTTCCGAATGATGGTATTTTCATCCATCAGGCCGAAGCTTGTGGCGGTGGTATCATTTATCTCCATGATGATCATTTTGCTTGGATACAACAAGAATAAAGCAAAAGTATGCCCATTAGGATCTGTTTCTCATTTACTCAATTATAATTGATAAATATCGCTGATGAAAGAAAGTGGAAAAACTAAACAGAATTTTAGCTATACTGGATCAGATGTAGAATAGCAAAGCGGATATCAAACTGAAACGGCCTATCTCGGTTTAAGAGATAGGCCGTTTTTATGTTTAAAGATATGTATTTTTAATGATATGGGTACATCAGTGGTTTGCCATTGATCGTGTTATTGTTGATCTGGGCATTGATGACACGTTCAAATAGAATCTCTTTTTTATTCCAGTGGAATGCTGGATATTGGGTGTTGGTTTTGATTTTATTGTTATTGAAGATAATGCCATCTACTGATTTTGCATATAGGACCGGTTTATCAAAGGTATAAAAGTCGTTGTTTTCAATCTTGATGCCGCTATGAAAATACTTTTTCTGGTTTTTTAAATCTGGGATCTCCGGATAGATGGAAATAACGGCATTGGTAAATTGGAACATATTGGTGAGTGCATTGATAAACGTGTTGTTTCGAATCGTGATATCTCGGCATGTTCCGGTTTCGTACCAACCGTTGCTATCACCGCATAATAATATAGCTGTTCCGGACGTATGATCAAAAAGGTTGTTTTCTACAACTGTTGTTTGAGGAGTGCTAAATAATGCTCCGCGTGCTCTGTTATTTCGTACCGTATTGTTTTTAAATGTTACTTTTGGAGTCCAGGTTAGATTCTCGATACCGATATCCAGCTGAGTAGGATCAATGTATTCATCCAAGGGGTTGGTGAATACAATCTTAAAATCCTGTATCGGATCACTGTCTTTTTTGCGGAGTACTTCAATAGACTGAATATGATTTTTATGGTCCCAAAGTTCCATGGTTTTGGACTGTATAAACTGTACGGAGTCGCCTGTATATCCCCAATCAAAACCATAGGATTGTTCGTGCATGTATCTGGCAAGAATAGTTTTATTATCCAATTTTTGAATGACTTTTAAATAAGTGCCATGTATATTGATGGCGTCGTCCATCATGTTTTCATATAGACCATTATTGGAAACAATGACACCTTTACAGCCAGAGAAATGTGTGGCATCTGCCTGTGCGGTAAAATAGCGCGGATCGTTTTTGCTTCTTAATGCGACTTGAAATTTGTTCAGATAAATATTGTCCGTTAGTTGTGCCAGTAGCCCCATTCCTTCGGCATAGTGTATGCTTATGTTTTCTAAATGAATGTCTTTTCCTTTATGGACAAAAATACCAGGGTTAGGTCTATGCCAACTTCGCATAGCGACAATAGTACCAGGTATCAGTTTCGGATTTTTCCACTTATAGGCTCTAATGATACCTTTTGATATTTCGGAAACATGTGTTGTACCTACTGCGATATCGCTGCTGTTGTAAACGATGTGCTTTGTTTTTTCTTCAAAAGCGATGCCTGCTGTGGGGCGCATTTCCCAACCTTCGCCTGTGTTATAAAATGTACTATCATGGATGGTATAGGTGACCCAAGGTGCTGTTTGATAGGTGATGATCCCTGATGCAACATCATTTTCCAAAATCTTGACTTGACAGATCTGCGGTCGCTCGAAATCGATGTGGATATTTTTGAGTGTCAGGTTATTATTTTCAACCAAGGAAATCGGTAACATCCGGCCGTGAAAGATAAAATCAGAACCTTGACCATCTATGGTGATATTTTGATATTGTTCTAAGGCTATACCGACTGTTTTTGGATCGCTTGATTGATTGTCGGACTGCTGTTTTTCCCAGTATTGGGATGAATGCCATACTTCGCCAAGTCGTAAACTTTTGGACTTGGATTTGCCTGTGCTTGAAAACTAATAAAGGCAAGGAAGATCACCGTTATGTTATTTTTTAACCAATTGTGCATGATGTATAAGTTTGGGTGTTATCAGATTTAGGGTTGTCTATATCGAAGATTTAATCCCGATATATGATAGGCAAACATACGCTAATAGATCAGGATTTCAAAGAATATTGGAGCTCTGCGAGCTCTGAAAGTAGATTGTAATCAGATTCATACACGATTTAAACATCGGGTAAAAGATGGATTTTTGGTTTTGTATTCTTGATTTTTGTCATGCATTTATCTGCAAATGATTTATGCAATCGTTTGTTAGTGCATGTTATTTGAAGCAATTCATATGCATCATCTGAAAAACTTTTTCATTAATTGTGTACATTTAAGCATTTAAAAAAAATCAAAAATAGATGCCTTTTAAATGTTCTTATTCAGTATTAGTACTTGGCGTATTTGCGAAGACATTGATTTTTTTTAATAATTGTTGAGGGAATGAGATATTTTTCTTAGTATATGATTTGGTAAGATGACATGAATTTAACAGAGATCAAGTCGATTTTAAATATGTTTGTATCGAGATTATTAGATATATAGATATGGTTGATATTTTTAAAATTTTGGCAAATGAACATCGCTTACAGATCTTGCATTGGTTGAAGAATCCAAAGAATCATTTTAATGCTGAGGATATCGAGCCTGAAGTGACAGATTATGGAGTCTGTATGAGTGTCATTCAGAAAAAAGCTGGTTTGTCGCAGTCAACAATTTCTTCTTATCTCACTTCTATGGTGAATTGTGGTTTGTTAAAATCTGTTCGAGAAGGCCAGTGGACTTATTATAAACGTAATGAAAAAAGGATTCAAGAACTTGCTTCCTATATTAAAGATACTTTGTAAAGGATTGTGTCAAAAGCTTACCAAGATAGGTTGGTAATTTTTAGCTAGTGATTAACTCAGATGATGAGCATCAGAAATTAGATGCTAATTTTAGATTCTACCCATCTGTGAAATAAGGTATTTAAGTACCTTAATTTTTGAATTATTAACATCTAGAAATCTAGATATATCGAAATGATTTGTATTATGGAGGTCTATTCGTTTAACTATCGATTACTCACAAAGGTATAGGGATACCTTTATTTTTTTATTTTCTATATCTAGAAATCTAGATATATCGAATCATTAACACTTACAATTATTCTTAAAAAAATGATGTCCAGAAATTTTGAAAATCACAACGCATTTAATCGAGTATTTGCACCGAATAAACTTACAGTAGGTTTATTTCTACCTTTAGAAGTTTATCATGGGAACCTAACTATTTTCGCTCAACACACGGCATACATGAAACAAATTGACCGTTTAAATTTTGCTTCTATTTGGGTTCGGGATATCCCCATGTTTGATCCTAGTTTTGGTGATGCTGGTCAAGTGTATGATGCTTTTACTTATCTTTCTTTTCTTGCAGGACAAACAAACCAGGTCGCTTTAGCCACCGGTAGTATTGTTTTACCTTTTTGGCATCCTATTTCTCTTGCCAAGACAGCTGCTTCTTTAGATCAGTTGTCCAATAATAGACTGTTGTTGGGAGTGGGTTCAGGAGATCGATCTATTGAATTTCCAGCTTTTGGAATTGAATTTGAGCAACGTGGTGAACGTTTTAGGCAGGTATTGGAAGATTTTCGCCGTCTGCATACGGAGGATTTTCCCAAAATAAAGTCTGCTCTTACACACATCGACACATTGGATCTCTTACCTAAACCTGCTCAAAAATATATTCCCAGTTTAATAACAGGCGCTAGTCAGCAGTCTTTGTCCTGGATCGCTGAACATGGTGACGGCTGGATCACCTATCCTGGTGCGACAACATCAAAGATGCATGTAAAGCCCTTGGGTGATAAAATAAAAGCTTGGCGAGAATTAATTCCTCATCAAACCTTTAAACCCCATATGACAAATGAGTGGATTGATCTAGCGGAAGATCCTAATTTTCCGCGAACTCCTTTACGTGGAGGTTTTGTACTTAAAACGGGAAGAAGGGGATTGTTGGATCTACTTTATGAATGGCAGGAAGTCGGAGTTAATCATGCTGCTTTAGGTATTCATTTTAGCTCAAGACCTATTGCTGATGTTATAAATGAATTGGGAGAGGAAATATTGCCCTATTTCCCATCACTAGGAGAAATAAAGCGGTAAGGAAATTGATCGTGATTTAATGTACAGGATTTGGATAAAATAATGTACATTAAATCGTCAAAAAGAATTTGATGAAAAACTCTTTTTGACAGCACTAAAGATAAGATCGATGGGAATAGACAACAACGAAATTTTAAGTTTGCGAATTAAAAATAGGAAAAAGATCTTTTTCTCGGCTTATATGATCATGACAATGCTGTTGCTGGTCGATATAACAGCTATTCTGCTTTGGCAGATCAGCTTAGCAGGGTATTGGACAGATAGACTGGTCTTCTGGACATGGTTTTTGTCAACTTTTGCATTTTTGATCGTTTTCTGGAAAAGCATTTTGACTAAGATTTATTTGTTTGTTTTAATCTTAGGCGTGTTGATGAGTATTGTTCCAATGATGTTGCCATTTTACGGCATTTTGTTTTCAAGTACAGGCATGGAAAGACGATCGTATTATACTCCCGAATATGGAAAGTATAGGGTACAGCTGATACAGAGTGTGATGTCTCGTCCGCGTCTACAAATTATAGAAAATAAGGGTATTGTAGAACAAGTAATAGTATTCACGGATGCTGATTTTCTAAAAAGTGATCATGTTAAAGTTGGCTATGAAAGCGTCATTCGGCTTGATGTGTTCAAAGACAGTCCAGATAGCCTCACATTAAAATTTTATACACCTTCACAGCAAATAGAGAAAAGTTTTATGAAGCTAGACTAATGTTAATTTTTAATTTAGCTTGAAGTAGTAAAGGGTATTATGGATTAAATAGGCTTAATTAATGCCAAATGTAGCTTAGAATCATATATGAGAAAAGTAATAGATGGTGTCGATATAACACCATTGTTCAACAAAACAAAATTATTTAAGTTTGATAGGATATAAAAATCATTACATGTTCGACGTACTATTTTCCCATATTGAGCACAAAGTAGCATTATCAGATGCGGAGAAATCAGCAATTGCTGCATTTTTTATTTTTAAAAAAATTAGAAAGAAACAATTTATACTTGAAGAGGGGGACATCTGTATGCATCTTTCTTTTGTCAATAAAGGGCTTATCAAGTCTTATCGTCTTGATGAAAAAGGAAATGAACACATTAGCTTATTTGGTTGGGAGGGTTGGTGGATTTCTGACTTTAATAGTTATATTAATCAACAACCTGCTACACTGTATATCGATGCGGTGGAGGATACTGAACTCTTTCTGTTATCGCGGGCTGCATATGATCAGTTGACTCTTGACGTTCCGATTATGGACAGATATTTTCGACTGTTATATCAAAATAGTTTGGTTACAAAAGATGAACGCTTGATCAGCTCCAATAGCTATTCAGCGGAAGAAAAGTTTCAGAGATTGATCCAATCTAATCCTGAAATCATGCGACGTGTACCCCAGCATTTGGTTGCTTCGTACCTCGGTTTGGCTCCCGAAACACTGAGTAGAATCCGAAAAAAATTAGCTTCAACGGACTAATGTGTTGATCTGGATCAATGAAATTTCTTGACTAGGATCAACTTCTTTGTTTTCCAACACAGGTAACTTTGTTGAAAACATAAATAATCATGATCGATAGAATTGCGTTGGTTGTAGGTGCTACGGGTATCACAGGTAGTAATTTAGCTCAGGAACTTGTGGCTCAGGGATGGAAGACGTATGGATTGGCACGTCATCCAAAAACAGTGAACTCCGAAGTCATTTCGGTAAAAGCCGACCTTCTGGATCCAGAAGATCTAATAAGGGCATTGGAAACTGTGTATCCTACGCATATATTTTTCACCACTTGGATGCGTCAAGACTCGGAAACTGCAAATATAGAGGTGAACAGCCGGATGGTTCGCAATCTTCTGGATGTACTGTCTAAAAAAAATACAGTTGAACATGTTGCTTTGGTAACTGGGTTGAAGCATTATTTAGGCCCCTTTGAGGCTTATGTCGGCGCAGGTGTTTTCCCTAATACACCTATCCGCGAAGAGCAACCAAGGTTGCAGTATCCCAATTTTTATTATGCACAAGAAGATGAGATCTATCGAGCTGCCGATCGGGATGGCTTCACTTGGAGTATACATCGACCACATACCGTAATAGGTCACGCGATCGGTAATCTGATGAATCTTGGTGTGACGCTTGCTGTATATGCTAGTATTTGTAAAGAAACAGGAAAAAAGATGTTGTGGCCAGGTTCTGAAGCACAGTGGCGAGGTCTATCGGATGTGACAGACAGCAAGATATTGGCTCAGCAATTAATCTGGGCTGCTACCAATAAGGATGCGAAAAATATGGCATTTAATATTGTGAATGGGGATGTATTCAGATGGAGCTGGATGTGGGGACGTATTTCACACTATTTTGGTGTTGAATCTGAAGGGTTCAATGGCACAATCACACCACTTGCAGATCAACTGGCAAATGAAAGTCAGACTTGGCAAGATATGGTCAAAAAATATGGCTTAAATAATCATGAACTATTTGAGCTCGCTTCACCTTGGCATACAGATCTTGATTTGGGAAGACCTATAGAAGTCATGGTCGATATGGCAAACAGTAGAAAGTTGGGCTTTAGTGCTTATCAAAATACGGAAGATTCATTTATCAAATTATTTGCACAGTTACGATTAGAAAAGATAATTCCATAATCATTCTTTTTTGCTATTTAGGTATTAATTGGCATCTTGTTGATCGAGATAAAGGTGGACCTATAGATTACGTTGGATTTGTACAGGGGATGGATATCATCAGTAGGATAATAGTTGTAGGTGGTGAGGAATGTGCTCAATGAACAAAGCTCAATGAATAATTGAGCTTTGTTTATAGTTTGATAAGTTTTGATTACTGTCTATTTATAGATATGGTTGCTTATGCTTATCAATTCTGAAACGGTTAACTTCCCTGTATATCAATTAAGATTTTGACTTCAGTTGGATCATTAACTAATGCTTCAAACCCCTCTGATACAATATTATCTAACACAATTTTACGTGTGACCAATTTTTCTACTGGCATTCGGCCGCTATCAATCAAGGAAATGACATGCGGAAAAATATTCCGATAAGCGATGATTCCTTTCACAGTAATCTCTCGCAGTACTTGATCTAGGGCATCAGTAGTAACTGGTTTTCCAAAAAGAGCGACTAAAACAGCAGTCCCACCGTTTTTTAAGCTCTGAATGCCAGTGGTATAAGAGGCCTGTACACCAGCACAATCTAGAAAAACATCGACTCCAAGACCGGTGAGGTTTTTGATTTTTTGAGGAATTTCATCTTCTTTTGCATTAATAATATGTGTTGCACCGATCGTTTTTGCTTTTTCAAGGCGTTTATCAGCGATATCGGTAACGATCACAGTAGTAGCACCAGCAGCAATTGCCGCCTGTACGCACAACAGACCAATAGGACCCGCTCCTGAAACAAGTACGGTCTGGCCAATTTTAAGACCACTTTGAAGTACAGCATATACTGCTACGGCAGCAGGTTCTACCAATGCTCCTTTTTCAAAAGACATACTATCTGGTATCTTGTGGACCATGTAATCTTCTACCACGACATAGGATGCGAAACCGCCATTGCTGGAGAGTCCGATAAATCCTAATGGCTCGGATAGGTTATATTTACCATTAGCAATAAAAGGACTATCAAAATTCTTGAAAATAGGTTCTACCACCACGCGGTCGCCTACCTTTATATGTTGTACACCTTCACCTACAGCATCAACGATGCCCGAAAATTCGTGACCTAATGTTGTGGTTCCTTGATGGCCATTGAGCGGATACGGTTTGTCTACTGGGATCAATTGTGGTCCGTGTACATATTCATGTAGGTCCGACCCGCAAATCCCCGCAAACTGAACTGCAATTTTAACTTGACCAGCCTGTGGTGAAGGAATTTTTGTAGGTTCTACTCTGATATCTTTTGCTGCATACCAACGCGCAGCTTTCATTGTGTTATCCATATTGTTATCCCTTTAAGTTATACACTAAGGTAATCAAAGATCATCATTGAAGAAAGCCAATTTGGGTGATTGATATCACATATATTGGTGAATTTAATCATTTGAAAGCTGGTGCCGAAGATTTGAAGTTGTCTTTATTTTGGATCTTTGGTCAGTTTTTTGAATATATGTTTGGTATTGTACCATGTTGCCAAATCATTGACAGATAGCATGTTTTTAGGGCTTTTAAACACATACTCATTATTGCTGAAATATCGTGATGAATCGACTAAGCCATCGTTATGTCCATTTTCTGCAAATAAATAAGGAGGCGTAGCTTTTTGAAAACTATAGAACGATATATAATGCTCAATGATATCATCCTTCTTTAATCCATACAGTGCCCAAAACTCAGCATATCGATTCCATTGGTATATCGTATCGTTGCTTACCCGAAATCTGAAATTATTTTTTTCATATTTTTCAGGTCTTTCAAAAATACTATCATTTCTAACAATTAAGGTATCATACTTTAAATCTATTAATTTGTAAGGGTTCCAAAATGATTCTGGTTTTTCCGTTTTGGAAACTTCTACACCACCATTCACAGATCCTTTATATACCTTAAAATCAATAATCTCCTCTTTTAAAAATAAATAAATTGATTCTTTGGGCTGTGGCTCTTCTGGTATAATGTTCTCGTTATTACTTTTACTACAAGCAGTGACTAGTAGTATGAACATGAATAAATAGGCGAAATAGTTTAATTTCATTTTTTAGGATTTACTTAATTTGAGGTTTATGATTTATAAGTTTACTACGTATTGCTGTATATGTTTTTTTGTATGTACTTTATTTCCATTATTGTTTTTTTTCTTCTAACAATGCGCATTTAATCATTTAGATATTATAATAAACCGAATATAATTAAATGATTCTATTATATGGCTATATTTTCTATTTGTATCAAGAATAATAAAGAAAACAATATAAATATTGAAATGGGATCAACAAAATAACATAAACCATGCTTTACAGGTCGTGAAGCATTTTTAAAATTATGATTGTCCCATCACTATTTATCTAGAATCTTTTTATAGGCTTCGACGTAGTTTTGGCACATTCTTTCCTTCGAGAAATGATTTTCCACTTTTTGCCGACAAGCTAATCTGTTGATCGAATGAATATCTTTCACCATTTCTATAGCTTCTTCTATATTTTCGGCTAGAAAACCATCCCGCCCATTATCAATAAGTTCGGGCATACTACCTTTGTTGAATGCGACAACTGGAGTGCCGCAGGCCATAGACTCAACTACAGATAAACCAAATGGTTCGCTAAAATTAATAGGATGTAACAGTACACTTGCATTGGACAACAATTCATTTCGTTTGTCTGAACCAACAGAACCTATATATTCGATCTTACCAGGTTGTAAATGAGGTTGCACATGCTGGTTGAAGTAATGTTCATCTTGAATAATACCCGCCATAATGAGACGTTTACCAAGTGCTTGTGCTATTGCGATGGCTTCTTTAGCACCTTTATCATGATGAATGCGACCATAAAACAATAGGTAATCTTGTGGATTGTTATTAAAGGTAAACTGATCTAGATCGATACCATGGTAAATTGTCGTAAGGTAATCTAATTCTTCAGAGCGATCAGCATTGCTTATGGATATATAATGACTATCCTCGTTGTATTTTTTATAGACAGGTAGGATGCTGCCGGATGAAAAGCCATGTATTGTACTAACAACGGGAGTTTGCACAAGTTTCGAATAAGTGAGGGGGAGAAAATCAAATTGATTGTGTATAATATCAAATTCATGCGCATTTTCGAAACATTCTGAGATATGGAGCGATTCCCAGACTTTGGCATTGATATTTCGATCTTCTTCATACCCAGCAGGACATACGGCTTGTAAACGTGATTGGGTAATGGAATTACCAGTCGCAAATAAGGTGACTTCTATACCTAATTTGACTAGTTCTTCTGTCAACAAGGACGTAACTTGTTCCCATGGACCGTAGTGGACAGGAGGTGTTCGCCATGCGATAGGCGAAAGCATTGCAATTTTCATATCAGTACAACGCATGACCGCTACTTTTGTTACTTTTAATCTATTGCAATTCTTTTTTTTATTATATTTAAATACAACACATCATATTAAAGATGATGATGGTGAATGCTGATGTTAAGAAATACATTTATAGAACTTTTGAAAAATTATACCAAAGATGACTCATTAATAGATCATTTATGGACTGAGATCGTTGAACATTATGCTGCTCATAATAGGTATTATCATACGCTGCAGCATCTCGATAATCTATTGTTATTATTGATCGACTTAAAAGAAAAGATAAAGAATTGGGACGTTATTTTATTTACTTTATATTATCATGACATTATTTACGATCCATTACAGTCTGATAATGAAGAGAAAAGTGCTGATCTTGCAGAAAAGAGGATGAAACAAATCGGTGTTTCTAATCACATCATAAAGCTCTCCAGAAAACAAATTCTAGCAACGAAGTCACATCTGGAATCAACAGATAGCGATACTAATTATTTTACAGATGCAGACCTATCTATTTTAGGACAAGCATGGGAAATGTATGCCTTGTATTTTCAAAATGTGCGAAAGGAATATGCGATCTATTTAAATGCCATGTATCGTGTCGGAAGATTAAAAGTCTTAAAAAAATTTTTATCGATGCACCGTATTTTCAAAACAGTGTATTTTTATCAAAAGTTTGAACAACAGGCTCAAGAAAATTTAAAGAAAGAAGTTGTGCAGCTTGAGGGATGATATCGTCAAGCCGTCTATTATTTTAACTTCAACATGCACTCAAGAAAACTATTTTTATAAGCACTCCCAATACCGATCTCATAATCTTTGATAAATACATCATTATTATCAAACGAGTTGATGTGCGATTTATTGACGATAAAAGACCTGTTGATCCGAAGGAACAATTGCTGAGGCAATATTTCATGGATCTGCTTGACTAGCATCCGCGTAATGATCCTCTCATTTTGGAGCTGAATAATAACATAATCTTTGAGCCCTTCAATAAATAATATATCATGGTGCTGTATCTTGAAAAATCTGCGGTCCGATTTGACAATGATATAATCTTCTTGTGTTTGATCCAGGTCTTTTTTATTCTCTGCCAATAATAATGTGTGATAATGAATAGCTTTATCCACAGCTTTTTTTAATTTCTTAGGATCTATCGGCTTTACTAAATAATCAATAGCATCAACTTCGTAACTGTCTACTGCATATTGAGAAAAGGCTGTTGTAAAGATGATAAGCGTTAATTTGGGTATACTGCGTGCAAACTCTAAACCGTTGATCCCCGACATGCGAATATCGAGAAATATCAGATCGATCGGGGTATGCTTTAAGAATTCGGATGCGGTTTCGGCACTATTAAAATTTCCTAATAATTCCAATTGTGGAATCTGGTCAACCATTTTTTTGATGCCTTTGCGTGCAATTGGTTCATCGTCAACTATAATGTATCTCATTGTAAATTCAGGTATAAGGTAACTGTATATGTTTGATCCGTATCTGCAATATGCAGCTGATGTTTTTTGTGGTAAAGTAGTGCTAAACGCCTTTTGATGTTTTCCAATCCCAATCCACCGATATCGCTTTTTGAAGGTGCACTTGGTTTCGAATTTTCGCAAAAAAAGTAAAGTTGCTGGTTTACTATTTTGAACTCGATATTGACATAGGAACCTGCACTATCGGAACTATGTTTTACGGCATTTTCTACAAAATGAACGAACAGCATAGGCGGTATGTCTATCTTATCAAAATTTCCTTCTTTTTTCAAGCTAAAATCGCATTGATCACGTCTTAGCTTTTCCAATTCCAGATAATCTTCTAAAAATTTAATATCTTTCGATAATGTGATTTGTCCGATTTTATTATCGCTAAATTGATACTGAAGTATATTTTCCAATTTTTTTAGGATAATCGATGCGGTGATCGGATCATCGTCAACTAGAATATTAGCATTATTGATCATGTTAAATAGAAAGTGTGGATTGATTTGACTTTTTAGAAAACGTTGTTGAATGCGAGAGGTCTCCAATTGTAATTCATGGATGCGATGATTATTGATGAGCCACTGTTTGAATAGTTGTAAGGCTGATATTCCGCCTAAAAAAAGTACAATAGCAAACAAGGAGGAGGTTATACTGAAAAATATAGCGATGGGCGATGGCTGTTGTCTAGTAACGGCAATATCATAAAAAAGCTGTTGAAGTAAAACCATGATACACAGTGCAAATAGGGTGAAAATAACTACATAAATGAGATAAGCAGCCATTTTATTTTTGGCCAAAAATCTCGGAAATAGTATATCTTTATTTACGTATACAAGACAATTTAAAAATAAATGATAACTGAGCCAACCTAAGATGCGATCTGTAGATAAGTTAAGCTTGTCAGGTGTGTCGAAAAATATGCCGATGGATATAGCCAGGATGGCAGATTGTAATAGTAAAGTCCTCGTCAGATGATATTTCTGGTCGATCAGTAACTTGGTTATCGAATTGGTGTTTAAAAAACTTTTCATTATTTTGATAACGCTAGTTTAAGGGTAATAGATCCAGTTTCCAACTGTAATATATACTGGTCGCTATAGGTCAGATCAAGTCTCTTTCGTATCGAAGTTAATTGATCATCGAGCGCTCTTGTAATTGAATGCGATTTGCATATAAACGTGAGCATATTATTTTCTACATTTGAGCTGATCTCTAGCGTATTACTTTTTTTGATAAAACTTTGAACTAATGTCAAGAGTAACATGGGGGATATCTGGTGATACATCTGTGGCTTGTCAATCTTAAGTCGGTATTCTAAAACGGGTCTACACCGTTTTTCAAGTGATATGAATTTAGTAACATAAAGGAGTTCCGAGTTTAATAAAGTTTTTTCCTGTTGGGCGTCATAAAGTTGATAGCGTAATAATTCGCTTAATTTGAGCAGGATATCATTTGTTGTTTGCGGATCTTTTATTGTCCATAATGAAGCATGGTGTAATGCTCGCGACAAAAATTCTGGCGTAATCTGCCCCTTAAGCTTATTGAGTTCGGATGTAAGATGTTCTATTTCTAGCACGCTCACGTGTTGGTTTGTTAAAGACCATGTCCGGTACAGCAAAATTAAAGAAATCCCACAAAAACAGATCAGTGTTATGACAGAAGTGGAAAGAATATCCACCAATATTAAGGGACTTGAATAATCTGCTATCCTGTGGTTTAGTTTTGCCCAATTGCGCACCCCGTACTCTATCCATAACGATAGTAAAGGTAAGCATAGCATACAGATCATGGTGATGATCAAATAGGACAATATGCGGTCTCTGAGCAGAAATTTTGGCGTTAGATAGAAATAATTAAAATACATGATGATCAGGTAAGTTAATAATGAAGATCCGCCGATCAGATAGAGATAATTACCTAGAAACACTTGGCAATCCTGATAGGCAATGAGAACCTGATTAAATGTGATCACGGCAGCAAACATAATGAAAAGCACGTGTCTGCAGATCTGATATTTTTTATCGAATACAAAAGAGCTTAATAGGTGTTTTTCCTTAATCATGCAATGTTTTAGAAGGTATGGTTTAAGATACATTAAAATCTATTGTTTAGCAATTTTTAACCAAATGACTTTTCTGCTAAAGGTCTATCCTATAACTCACGTTAAATAGTGAATTGGCTGCAAAGTAGGGTTCTATGGTTTGCGTAATCATATTAAATTTATGTTTTATATATTCTCTTTGCTTTGTAGCATTTACGCTTTTTAAGGCAAATGTATGTGAAAATCGACCTCGATTCATTTTATAACTGATTGTGAAATCACCAATAAACATGGAGCGAAACTGTTTTTCAAACATGTGATTTGCGTCATACTGAACTTCTTTATCCGGATGTCGTAAGGTTGCAGCTTCATCTACTGGCGTATATCGTTGTCCTCCCAATGTGCTCGCCTTAAAATTGACCCCTAGGATATCGCTTCCAAAAATCCATTCCTTGCCGGCTAAAAAATTGAACACATAATTACGGTTGTAGCGGGTATTGTACCATTGTCCATCTACAGCTTGATATTTTGAATCAAACAAGGAGGTTGTCAACAAGTAATAATATCCTTTTTTTAAGGATTTAGAAAGTGTGAGGTCAACACCATAGTTTTTACCTCTGCCTTTGTTTACAAGTGGTTGTGTAGTATAAAGATCAGTCCTATTTATGATAGAATAATTTCCTATAGCTGTAATCGGAACGTCATATTGAAATTGAAAATAAGGTTCTATTTTTAGATGCATGTCAGGCGAGATTTCTTGGTTATAACCGACAGTGAACTGATGGCTTTTTAGAAATGCCAAATTGCGATTACTCAATTCATCGTTATTATTTTTAAAAAAATAAACATCAGGTCTTTCAATGCGGCTATGTAGGCCATATGCTGCTGAAATGTAACGGCGGGGTAGTACATCCCATTTTAAACCGACTCTTGGTTCTATGGCTGTCTTTTTATTAAGCATGAGGTGCTGCACATTAAATCCGCCGATAATGGCGAAATCTTCGCTAATATTTATCTTTGAATTGGAATAGGCTGAAACCATATTTGTCCGACTATTTGAATGGGCAAAATTCATTAATTGATGTCCATAATAAGGGGTATGATCCACATTCATATCATAATGGATATGGGTAAATGTCACTCCCGTTTTATTGATGTGATTGGGATGAAATCTATGTTGTAAGGTGGAGCTGATGATCTGGTTTGTCGTATTATACGTTAAATCAGTCTTAGGACTTTTATGGCTTTCAATGTCATAAAATTCTTCATGAATATGATTGCCTGAATAGGTGGTAGCAAATGTGCTTTTTAGAGAAGTTTTATTATTTTTAAAGAAATAGTGGTGCGATATACCTGCTGCTCCTGATTGTTGGTCAGCAGAAGACAGTACACCCTCATCCAAATATTTTCTGCTGCTTGTTTGATCTAAAATCGGAGCAACTTCATCGACCAAACCGAAGCCCCAAATAGAGAATAAGCCTGATTTTTTGGTTGGAAAATTTAGATTGAAGTTTAAATCTTGATAACTAAGTTTTCCGCCTAGATTTTTGTCTTTTCTTATTTTTTCTAATAGTCCAGTAGTCGAGTAACGATAATTGATGATGTAAGTAGCATTGCTGGATTTAGTAATAGGACCTTCGGAAGCGATATCGATGCCCAAAAGACCAAGCTGAAAGCTATGGTTGTGCTGTTGTGTATTTCCTTTGCGCATTTTGATGTCAAATACTCCAGAGATGGCATTGTTATATTCGGCAGGAAATGATCCGATCAAGAAGTCTGAATTTCCAATGACATTGTTGCTCAACGCAGATAGAAGACCTCCGCCTAGCACATTGATATCCGAAAAATGATTAGGACTTGGGATCTCAATACCTTCAAGCCGCCATTGTAATAGGCTAGGAGCATTGCCGCGAATAGAGAGCCCATTGCTTGACATACTAGAAGTGGTCACTCCGGCATAGGTACTGACTAACCTAGCAGGATCGTCCATGCCCCCAGCAAAACGGCTAGCTTGCTCTGGACTGAACGTCTGTCCTCCAACAATAGTAAATGGATTCAATGGTTGTGTCTGGTGGATTTTGGGTTTTGATTCCACTTCCTGCAGCGTAATTGTATTTTCATACATCGGAATTTCCATATCTATCTGCTGGACCGATCCAACAAGTATTTCCTTGATGATCAGACTCTCGTATCCTATCAAAGATGTTTTTAGTTCATATCTTCCAATTGGAATATGTTCAAAGACAAATCTTCCGTCTACATTTGTCTTCGTTTGTCGTAGATGCAAACCCATAATTTCTATTGTGGCATTCTGTAGTGCCTGACCTGTGGTTGAGTTATATACAAATCCTGATATGGTTTGATCAATCTGCTTATTTTGAGCATAAAGTATGCTGTTGGTCAATAAGCAGATCATGAGCAGCAGTGATGTTAAAAGTGGGTAAGCTTCTTTTTTTGTCATTTTTTGTTCAGTTTATTTTGACAAAAATATTTTTTGTTGGTAAATCAATTCTGATTATGAGATCAACCGCGCTTATTTTGATGCCAGTAAGATACGGGCATCGACGAGGTACGCTTACCTGATTTTTTTAATTGATTATGCGAGGCACTAAAAGCAAAATTGGTAGTCGATCTGAATTTTTAAATATGCTATTTAATGTTCTTGGTATATTGTGGCGAATGATTTTTTTTACTAAATTACCATTATTAATTATGTGTTTAAATTGGTAATCGATATTGCTTCGTACTTTACTAAACATAGATAGTTGGGAATATAATAACATTAATATGATGGAAAAGCATAATCCTTACGCTGCTTTTGAGAGAGAAGCACCTGAAGTATTTAAGGGATTTAATGGTTTGGTCGAATCACTTATGGACACCAAAGCTCTTGATCCAAAAACAAAGCAGTTAATTTACTTGGGTATTAAAGTGGCACAGGGTGACCAGACTGCTGTGATGTTTCATGTACCCATGGCTAAACAGCTAGGTGCAACGAGAGATGAAATAAAAGAGACCATTTTACTTACGTTGACAGTATGTGGGTTAAAAGGGGTTAACACCTGCTTGGTACAAGCTTTGGAAATTTATGACAGTGAATAAAGAAGATTTGGATTAATGGCCCGATATTGATGAAGTCTTGAAACAAAAATACGCGGAAGGGGACATGTTTTCTGACCTGAGATCTATAGGCAAGCTTTTTTATCCCTACGGGAGAGTTAATCCTGAAATCTTGGAGTATGTTAGGACGAGCTTTTAGCATTTGAGGGTGCTATTCAGGTGGTAAGATGGTATGTGTCGGACGAATCACGTAAACAGGAGTTTTCATGTATCGTACTAAATCATTAAAAGACAGTAAAGCCAGTAATTTTTTTTGTACTGGCTTTACTGTTTTTTTATTTTCTTGCGTAGTCTTTCTCAAATTTATCGGAAGCAACATTCACACCGTTGGCCATATTTTCAAAGGCTGTGTTGATGTTGTCTAGTAATGTTTGTTCTGCTTCTGAATCTGTTGAGTTGCTTTTACGGATACTGATCAGTTTAGGGTAATCCTCTGAAACAATTTTACCATATCCCCGAAGTCCTTGTAGGACAGCTTTTTGAAGTTGATCATCACCATTAAAATCACCTAGTTTTTCAACTTTTTTAATGTCTTCACTAACTGCATCTTTCCATTTTAGAGCTACTTTTTCTGCATCATCATATTTTTTAGATTGCATCGCTACGTTCATTTCATTCACATGTTGCTCTTCACTATTGATAATCGTCATCATTTCATTATTGTAGCTGATCGCATCTTTTTTTCCGCCACAGCTTGAGAATGTGCATATCATTACTAAGATTGTAATTGTTGAAATCGCTTTTTTCATTTTTTTTTGATTTTTATGGTTTCATTTCATTATTAAAAGAATCTGTTCTTTCAGTATAGTACAAATTTAGATGATGATGTATGATGGGCATATCCCTGAATACAGTGGTTTTTAATATTTTCACATGACATCATGCTGTATAGTATTTCGTTTCATTACAGAATCCAACTTTTTGCTTTATAATTCTTATGGAAATCTTAATTATAAAATTAAATTTCCTATAAGTTTTAATTTGATACATTCTTTTGATCTGATTTCATGATTTGCTATTTAAAATGTATCTAATATTTTATTATATTAGTGATCATATAAAATAATCTCGAATTCTAATGCTATTAACTGACGGAGAGGATCTATACAATATCGTATTGAATGCACCTATTGGAATCTGCATACTGAATGCTGATACGCTTGTTGCCGAGATCGTCAACGGGAAGTTTCTTGAGGTAGCAGGTAAACCTTACGATGCTATATTCGGCAAGTTCTATTGGGACGCTTTTGCAGAAGCTCGAACGCACTATGAGTCAGCTCTTGCTGGTGTAATCCTTAGCGGAGAGCCCTACTATGCTAATGAGGTGGAGTTAATGCTAATTCGTCACGGTGAGGAAGAAATAGTTTTTGTGACCTTTGTTTATGCTCCGATTAAGGATAAGCTTGGCCAAGTAATTAAGGTCGCGGTTTGGGTGCTTGAAAATACGAAGCAAGTTGCTGAAAAGAAAGAACAGGAAGCTGAAAAGCTGACTTTCAAAAAAGAACGTGATCGTTTGGAGCGCTATTTTATGCAGGCTCCTGTAGGTATCTGTATTTTGCAGGGGCCAGAACTTATTTATGAGCTGACCAATACGGCCTATGACCATATGTTGCTTGACCGTAAATTGTTGGGACGCCCAATTTTTGAGGCTCTACCTGAGTTGGTCGATAGTCCTATACAACAAATGCTCCTGAAAACATATTATGACGGTACACCCTGTGAAATGAATGATGTACTTATACCGGTTTCAGCATTTGAAGGTGGTCCTACAAAGGACCGTTATTTTAGTTTTAGTTTCCAAGCAAGGAGAGATGAAAATGATGTGATCGATGGGGTGGTCAATATCGTTTTTGAGGTGACTGGTTTGATACAGATACAACAGGAGCTTTTAGATGCGAGGGAGTATTCCGAGCAACAGAAGAGGGTATATGAAACAATTACTTCTAATACGCCAGATCTGATGTATGTTTTTGATCTTAACTGTCGTTTTACTTACGCCAATAGTGCACTACTGTCTATGTGGGGCAAAACATGGGAAAACGCAATTGGAAAAAGCCTTCTCGAAAATGGATATGAACCTTGGCATGCTGAGATGCATGAACGCGAGATTGCAACGATCACGAAGACACGACAATCTATCAGAGGAGAGGTGTCTTTTCCCCATGCATCTTTAGGAAGACGCATATATGATTATATTTTGATACCCGTGCTTAATCAAGATGGTGAAGTAGAAGCAGTCGCTGGTACAACTAGGGATATTACTGAACGTAAGGTTTGGGAAGATACATTGGCACAGAGTGCGGAAAAGCTACAGGCTATAAACGAAGAGCTTGAAGCTTCCAACGAAGAACAAGCAGCTTCTAACGAGGAGCTCAGCGCAATTAATGAAGAGTTGGAACAGCTGAATAAAGAGTTGTTGGAGGCAAAGCAAAAGATCGAGGAGGGTGAAGTTGCACTTCGTCTGGCCGTCAGTGCTGCTAATTTTGGTACGTGGTTTTTGCATTCTGTGACACGTGAATTCATTACTGATACCCGTCTGAAACAATTATTTGGATATTTTCCGGAAGAGCAGCTTTCTTTTGAAAATGCTTTGGCGCAAGTCCGGGAAGATTATCGGGATTATGTTTCTGCTAAACTCGAATATGCGATCTATCATAATGGCAATTACGACGTTACCTTTCCTGTAATAGGTTATCATGACCAGGAACTACGTTGGTTACGTTGCATTGGAAATCTCAAAGCTGATACTTCAGGCACTTTTTCTACTTTTACGGGTGTAGTGATGGATATCACTGAACAGCACTTGGCGGCAAACAATGTGGAGCAAGCGGAAGAGGGGCTAAGATTAGCTATTGAATCGGGAGAACTCGCTATATGGTATCTTGATCAAAAACTTGGTACAATCATCGCTTCTCCTAGATTCAATGAGATGTTTGGACTGAGATCCGATGAGAACGTACCATTTGATGCTGTCATTGCCCAAATTTTGCCAGAATATCGTCAGATGGTAGAGGATGCTGTAGCTGCGACTTTTGCAACAGGAGCAAATTTTAATGTTGAATATGCAGTGACTGGATTTCATGACGGGAAGTTACGGTGGGTCCGTTCAGTAGGGAAATATGTACAGAACACCAAGAATGGTAATTATATCGCTGGCGTGATGGCTGATATAACTGAACAAAAAACAGACGATATACGCAAGAGTGATTTCATTGGTATGGTAAGTCATGAGCTCAAGACACCACTAACCTCGCTAAATGCTTATCTGCAATTGTTACAGCAAAAATTGAAGTCGTCAAATGAAAAGTTTGCTATCAATGCTCTGGATCAATCGGTAAAACAGGTCAGGAAAATGACTACTATGATCAACGGTTTCTTAAATATATCCAGACTAGAATCGGGTAAGATCCATATCGATCTGCAACATTTTGATATTGCTGAGCTAGCTGCGGAAACGGTGGCTGAAACAAAGCTCATGGTTACTACTCATAATATCATCCTTAAGCCTATTGCTCCAACTTTCGTAAATGCGGATAGGGACAAAATCGGACAGGTTATCAATAATCTGATCAGTAATGCGGTTAAATATTCTAAACCAGATACGTTGATTGAAGTTTCTTGTATCACTGATGGTCAAGAAATGCGCGTTAGTGTCACTGATGAGGGTATCGGTATTAGAGCAGAAGATATTAACCAACTCTTTGAACGTTATTATCGCGTAGAAAGTACTAAATATATTTCTGGTTTTGGGATAGGACTTTACCTTTGTGCTGAAATCATTAAACGTCATGAAGGTCGGATATGGGTTGAAAGTGAACCCGAAAAAGGATCCACCTTTTATTTCAGCCTCCCCATTGTGAAATCAACGACTTTGGATACTGACTGACGGTTCTATACCTGTATACAGTACCTAGCAAAATGACTGTTATGAAAGATAAGGCTCTATGTAGATGTTCAAAACAAAATCGTAAATAAAGATCAAAGGGGTTAATTTGTAATTAGGAACCATAAATATGATAGAAATCTGTACAAGATTTTGTCTTTACCTGATCTGCAAGCCACTTTGAAAATGTTAACAAGAATGAAGTTAGAGTTTTACAAACCGAAAAATCAAATACTAAAAAAATATATTGAAGGGTTTTATTTTCTTACTCAGGATAAAATATCCAATCAAATTAAATATTTGACATTCCCCAACAACTATTGTGTCCTTTCTGTTAATCAACATGCGATAGTTGAACTTACACAAAGACAGATTCTAATTTCAAGTTGTGAAGATCAGTATATTATGGCTGATTTTGTTTCGCGTTATTCTGAGCCTATAGAAGTGATATATCAGGGTTTTATTAATGAAATCACTATTTACTTCAAACCTCTTGGAGCCAATCATTTTATGGACAGTGCAAAAATTTTCAATCTACCAATCATGACTGATTTTAATCCATTTGATGATTTTAAGCCTAAAATGGAAATCATTTTTAATGAAGGAATGCGTGAGCGTCAACTTGAGCTATTGGAAATTTATTGGCTTTCTAAATATGATAAGCAGGATTTATATCAGATGCAGCAGATCTTGATCGATGTGGAATCGGATTTGAAAATTGCGCAGGTTGCAGCTAAACACCAGGTTTCAAGAAAACATATCACCACGATGTTCTTAAGGCATGTGGGTAAAACACCATCTGAATATCGAAAAATACATCGATTTAGAAATACACTGCTAAATTATAAAAACAGCAAAAATTTGACTACACTTTCTTATGGAAATTTTTTTTATGACCAATCGCATTTTATTAAAGATTTTAAAGCATTAACTCATCTTCATCCAAGTGTGTTCTTCAAACAGGTGAATACAGAAAAGGAAAATATGTGGTTTTTTATTTGAACGGTTACATTTTTACAATTTTTAGAAAATAGAGTTGCCTTACTTTGTCTTGAAATTACATTTCGGTTATCAGCAATCATAATCTGACTGTTTTTTTTCTTGACGTAACTTTTTTTAATACTAGAATACAATGAAAATCATTTTTTTGACCATCAGTCTTTTTTTTACTTATACGATACATGCTCAATCCATCAATCCTGAAAAATTGAGCGAACTTTTAAGACAAGCTAAAGAACACAATAGCGAGGCTGTGATTATATATCAAAATGGAAATTTTGTTACTGAAAACTATTTTGCAGCAGGGTATGCCGATAAAAAGATTGAGGCGATGTCTGCTACCAAGAGTATTATTGGGCTTGCTGTAGCATGTATCTTAACTGAAGGGTTGATAGACAGTCTCGATACTCCTGTTTGGTACTTTTACCCCGAGTGGAAACAAGGGAGGAAGAAAGATATTACCATTAGGCATTTGGTTCAGATGACTTCTGGTCTTCAAAACCATCCAAATGCTGGTGAAGAAATTTATCCTAGTCCAGATTTTGTTCAGCTCGCCTTAGCTGCAGAACTCTCAGATACGCCAGGTGAAGTGTGGTCGTACAATAATAAGTCGTTAAATCTGATGGCGGGAGTGATTCAAAAGATAACAGGGAAAAGAATGGATGTATATATTGGTGAAAAGTTGTTTTCACCATTGGATATTACTGATTTTACATGGACTCTGGATCATGCCGGCAATCCACATGTGATGTCGGGATGTCAAATCAAACCTAAAGATCTCGTCAAATTGGGGATTCTAGTTCTTAACAGAGGTCAGTATAACGATAAGATCATAATTAAACCTGAATATATTGATGAAGTTGTCAAACCTTGCCCAAAATTTGCAGGCTATGGTATGCTTTGGTGGATCGATTACGATCAAAATATATCTATTGTGGATGATGAAATTATTAATAATATTCAAACTGCAGGAATTGATTCTTCTTTTGTGCAGAAATTAAAGTTGATGAAAGGTGTATATCCAACAAACGAGGCATTTTTATCGCAACTTCGAAAAGTTTTTGGGGACCAGTATAATGAAATTATTTATACAACACTTTTAGGTAAACACAAAATAAGAAAACGTGAATTCAAAGGCAATGTCAGTTATAGAGCTGATGGGTTTTTGGGTAATTATTTAATTGTGAATCCCAAAGAAAATATCGTTGCTTTACGTATGATAAGTTATGATAGTTTTAGAGATCAAAACGATAATTTTAATTCGTTTAAAACTATCATAAATAATTTAAATGATTAGTATGGGTCTGATTATTCTCTAGAGTTCCATAGGTTTTTACCGTTTTAAAAGAATACATTTATGAATTGGATAAAAAACACCACATGAGATGGAAATGTTTTGCCGAACAAATAGAAATTGCTAGCATAAAAGACTCCACTTTTAGGTTGCAATTCCAATAAGAAAGGATATCTCTAAAAAATGGACCATGCCAATGTATAATTGAGGTTTGACCATATCCCAACTTTACATTAAATTTGGAGATAGGCTCAAATTCGATAGACGATTTTAGGATTAGGTTAATTATCCAATGACATAGTTGGAACACTCCCTATTGAATATTTGTGCTATATTGTCCGACTATCGCAACCGCCCAAAACTTTACATAAATTTTAAAAAAATCCTTTCCAAATGAAAGAAAAACTTATAGAACTTTTTGAATATAATTATTATTTTAATAATAAATTGATTGAATTTATTTCTGAAAATTTTCAATTAAAGCCAGAAAAATCGGTGAAACTTCTAAATCATTTAATAAATGCTCAGCAAATTTGGAATGCAAGAATAAATAATGAAAGTGAATTTGAAGTATGGCAGATTAATGATTGGAATAATATTTCAAAAATAAATGCAGATAATTATTCGAAAACTTTGGAAATTATTCATAATGAAAATCCTAGGAATATTATTGAATACAAAAATTCAAAAGGTCAAAAATTTATAAATAAGATTGAAGATGTATTATTCCATGTTATAAATCACTCAACTTATCATCGTGGTCAAATTGCAACAGATATTAAAACTAACGGAATAGAACCTCTAACTACTGATTATATTTTTTATAAGAGGAAAATCGAAGAGTAAAAAAACTGCCTATAACATCGGTTTGGCAATATGGTAGCAGGTCAAGCTAATGTTTACTTTTTCTATTTCAACACATTTAACGTTGATTAATCATTACTAATTGTGATCACAATTAAGCTATCCAAATGGTTAAAACAATACCGCCATTTGGTTCGAATTCGGATGTAACTAAAATTAGTGTGAAAGGCTAAAAAATATGATTTAAACGGAAAAAGTACATTTTAGTGCGCTTCTTGCGATCCAGCTGGGATTTTACTCAGCTCTGCTGCCCAAGTTCTACCTTAAGTGGGAAAGTTGGCTCAGCCTCACCATTCCCGAGCACATGACGCGAGCCTATATTGAATCTAACCCATCTCGACACTTGTATTCGAATCCAACAGAAATAAAAAATGCTTCACAGAAATGTGAAGCATTTTAGTGATCCCGCTGGGATTCGAACCCAGGACCCATACATTAAAAGTGTATTGCTCTACCAGCTGAGCTACGGAATCTTACTCTTTTTTGAAGTTACCTTCGTTGTTTGGAGTGATGCAAAGGTAGAAAAATCTAATAAACAGGACAAATATATGGTCGGTTTTTTTTGAAATATGTTGTAACGTATTCTATTTTAAAAACTTATTTTTTTATAATACAGGAGTAGGAGCGGATATGCTAAGAAAAAAAGGGTCGGTTTTATCCAAACCGACCCTTTTCATGTTAATGCTAAGTACATATTACTCGACAACTACACCCATATTGCTGAATTTTGCAATGCGCTCATCAACTAAGATATCCTTGTCCTTTGCAGTTAAGATCGCTAGATCCTCTACTAATTTTGTTTTTAAAAACTCTGCTGCCAATTCTGGATTTTGATGCGCCCCGCCTAAAGGCTCTTTAATGATACCATCAATAAGACCATTGCCAAGCATGTCTTTAGAAGTCAATTTAAGAGCTTCTGCTGCTTTTTCTTTATGATCCCAACTTCTCCATAAGATAGAAGAGCAAGATTCAGGAGAGATCACCGAATACCAAGTATGCTCTAGCATGTAAACCCGGTCACCGATACCGATACCCAATGCTCCGCCAGACGCACCTTCACCGATTACCACACAGATAATAGGTACTTTTAATACCGACATTTCCAGTAGATTACGTGCAATAGCTTCACCTTGACCTCTTTCTTCAGCTTCGAGTCCAGGATAAGCACCCATAGTATCGATTAATGTAACGACAGGTTTGTTAAATTTTTCTGCCATTTTCATTAAGCGAAGGGCTTTACGGTATCCTTCAGGGTTTGCCATACCAAAGTTGCGGTATTGACGCTCTTTTGTATTTTTACCTTTTTGATGACCGATTACCATAACCGATTGTCCTCCGATTGAAGCGAATCCACCTACGATTGCTTTATCATCTCTTACAGTACGATCTCCGTGCAATTCGATGAAATCATCGCAGATCATATTAATGTAATCAAATGTTTGCGGTCTTTCAGGGTGACGTGACATTTGCACATTCTCCCATCCAGATAAATTACCGTATATTTCTTTCTCAGCGTTCGCTAATTTTTCTTGTAGCTCCAACACAGTAGCGCTCATATCGACTTTCGTCTTTACGGCTACTTGTTCCACTTTTTCTATTTGCAATTGCAAGTCCGCAATTGGCTTCTCAAAATCAAATGTAGTTTTCATATAAAGTTGTTATGAAAAAATCAGATGGCTAAATTAGTGCATTTTTTCCGAAATTAAAATTACGTATGACATTTACATTGGAAATCCTTTATTACTTTTGTGTTTCAATAAAGTAGAGATGGCTTACTTTTTGTATGATTATATTTATCAATTTATGCGCATGTCAAAAAAAATACTATTCATTATAGGTTTATCTCTTTCTTCCGCAATGAGCTTGTCTGCACAAACTTATCCTGAAGTTGTGTTTGAAAATAGTCTCCTTTCGGGTAATTACGCCAAAAGTCTGGTGGAATATTCGGGAGATAGCTGGGTACAGAATGTAAAGAAAAATTTACCCACAACAGATTCTTTATTTTTTACTCCTGGTAATTCACTTTCGTTACGTTACTTGTCATCTCGAGCAGGAACATGGAGAGTTGCTTTACTCAATGATCGGCACAAAGTAAATTATCAAGTGGTGGCAAATGATGTGTTAACCATAAAATTATATGTGCAGAGCGCACATACAAAAGAGAAAACACTTCCGAAAATTCAATTGCTGCAAGGAGCTAGTGCAACTAACGTGTTGGATTTAGCACCTTTTATTGATGACTTTGATCACGATACATGGTTAAATGTAGAGATTCCTTTATCGAAGTTTTCAAATTTGAAAGCCGGTGAATCCATTTCTGAAGTAGTGTTTTCGCAAAACACAAGTGACGAAATGACTCATCAGCTGTTTATCGATCAAGTGGAGTTTTTACCTAAAAACCCACCACGAGTCAAGTTGTCTTCTGGAGCTATTCTATCGCAAGTCACCAGTATCGATAAACAAGTGGAGTTGCAGTGGCAATTGCCGCTGACACCAAGTATCCGTTACATCAAGATTTATCGCTCAACGGATAATGTTGATTTTAAGCCAATTGCTATTCGTCCTGTATTTATGCAGAAGTGCTATGATCTTGTCGAAGAATTTAATAAGAAGTATTATTACAAAATTGCATGGGTAGACTATGATTACGTAGAATCTCCCTTTTCTACTGTTAAAGAAATTTTAACAAAACCTGCTACAGATCTGGAACTGTCCAATTTGGTTAAATTAGCAAATGTTAACCATTTTATCGAAAACTATGATATCAATAGTGGTCTTTTTCTACCCAATAAGGCAAATAAAAAGGCGATAGTTTCTATTGAAGAATCAGGTTACGCTATATTATCATTGCTGGTAGGGGTTGAAAATAACGTTATTTCTCGACAAGCTGTTCTGATGCGATTGACTAGAATGATGAAATTCTTAAATAAGGCACAAAATCATGAAGGTGTATTTTCATCTTTTTATGATGGCAGGGAGGGAGTTCCTGTATACTTAAATAACGTACAAATGTACGATGTCAAGGCAACATCTACGCTGATAGAAGCACTGCTCGTGGCCCGAGAATATTTCTCTAAAGATAGTCCAGAGGAAAAGAATTTGCGTGATGCTGTGAATGGATTATGGAAGCGTGTGAACTGGACTAAGCTTACCTCAACATCCAATCCTCATGCTTTAGTAGATCAATGGTCGGCAATCGATAGTACCGCTCAATCTAAAAATTTAAATGGGCTGAATGATGGTCTGAGTACTTATTTATTAGCCATGTCTTCACCAACTTTTCCTTTATCTGATGCTAGTTATATAGCAGGTTATGCAAGGAAAGTAGCTCCTGTTGATAGCAATTCTATAGTTTATCCTGTTTCAAAGATTGATCAGGATGCTAAGATTGAATTGCGTACCGATTTTACTACTCCGCAATTGATGATGAATGGAACTGTTTCGGTTGAAGATTCTTTAATTTTTCAAGATCATACTTTATACGGAAAGAAGATAGCGTTAGGAGATCTAAATAGCAGTATGATCGATTTTTATAGACCATTTCTAACGCTTGATCCTCGTGGCAAATACGATGGTCATGTGGATTATGGTCAGTTGGCGAGTAATTATATTTTAGCTTATAAAAGGAGGGATAATGAACTGAATCTAGGATCTACCTATACAGATATCTGGGGTGTCCAAAATCCAGCAGACCCACATGGACATTATCTGATTAATCCAGCGATTGGAATTTCAGCGGTTGCCTTTGAACAGGAAATTGGGCAAAAATCATTGCGTAAATTTTATGATCAGTATGCTCAGGTTTTGTTTACGCAATATGGTTTTAGATCGTGGATTGATTTAAAAAATAATGATGTTTCTGATGATTTTAAAGCGAAAAATCAAGCTACAGTTGCTATTTCAATGGAAAATGCAAAGTCTGGTTTAATATGGAAGTTGTATAATCAAATACCAGAGATAAACGCCACGCTGAAGAAAATATACATAAAGAAGTAAGGATTGCTCCCATGTGGCAGCACGCATTATTGAGGGCTAAGATTTCATTTCTTAGCCTTCTGTTTTTCGGGAGTTCACTTTTTTTTATATCTTTACTTTTAATTTTTGCGTTCATAAAAAAATCCAAACAATCGATGATAAAAAAAATAAATAGTATTGCTGTTGCTCTAATTTGTTCGGTTTCTATATTCTCATGTAAACCACAAGCTGTTATTGTTAACCCCGGTGCTGTTGTCAGTATCGATGGTACTGACGATGGTTTGAAAAATGTAAAGCGTGATTTTGAAGATGCAACTCGTACAGATGAAGGTATCAAATTTACTATTTCATCTGATTTGCTTTTCCCGACAAACTCTTCTTATTTGACGGATAAGGCAAAATCCGAATTGAGTAAAGTGGCAACACTTTTAAAAGAAAATAAAAGTAAAATCCGTGTTGATGGTCATACTGACGCAACAGGTACGGTGGAGTATAATCAATGGCTGTCCGAAAAACGAGCTAACTCTGTTAAAAAATTCTTGACCGATGCTGGTATTGCAGAATCGAGAATTGCAGCAAAGGGAATTGGGCAAACTAAACCAGTTGCGGATAATAAGACTCCAGAAGGACGACAAAAAAATAGACGTGTAGAGGTGATTATTTTGGATGCAAAATAAGTAAACTACAATCTTAATTGTATAGTAAAAATAATAAAGGCTTTCAAATAAAAATGGAAGCCTTTATTATTTTTTTAAAAAATTAAATATCTCATCATAAGTTTGATGCTGGAGTAACCAATGCACTTATCTATGCACGAGTTTCATTCCAATAATAAGAATCTGGATATATTCGAGCTCCAAATATGGCTGTCCCAATACGTACGATTGTTGCGCCTTCTGCGATTGCAATCTCGTAATCTCCACTCATCCCCATCGACAACTCTTCCATGCTGACATGCGGTATATCAGCTTTGATAATCGCCAATTGTAAATTTTTAAGCAGTCTAAAACATTCTCGGACTTTTTCTTTGTTTGTACTAAATAAACCAATAGTCATAAGGCCTTTAATGCGAATGTTGTCAAGTAGTGCTATTTGCCTAACTAAATCAAGCGTTTTTTCTGGAGATACTCCAAATTTA
The DNA here is from genome assembly GCF_002440335.1 of Sphingobacterium sp. UBA6320. Taxonomy (NCBI): domain Bacteria; kingdom Pseudomonadati; phylum Bacteroidota; class Sphingobacteriia; order Sphingobacteriales; family Sphingobacteriaceae; genus Sphingobacterium; species Sphingobacterium sp. UBA6320. The sequence continues at coordinate 252,990 of NZ_DJTA01000008.1, forward strand.
CTTTCCTCTCTCGAAGTATTTACTTGAATTAAGATGTCAATAAACCGATTGTCAGCCTTTAGTTTTTGATTTAATTTTTGTGCTAAATCTAGGCGATCGATCGATTGAATGCAGCCGACATCATATTGTAGTAGGTATTTGATTTTATTGCTCTGCAAATGCCCGATAAAATGGCTATTATGAGGACTGTTTTTTAAGTGATCGTATTTTTTCCCTAATTCTTGAACCTTGTTTTCTGCAATACATGTATAGCCGGCAGATAATGCTATCTGTATGCGGGCCGGGGGTACTGTTTTAGTTGCTAGCAGCAATTTCACTTCTTTAGGATCTCGGTGATTTTGAAGACAGCAGGCCGTGATCTTTTTTGGATAAATTCAAGATTGTCTAGGATGATGTCGCGCATATTTTATTGTTTTTATTGCCTTTCTAATTTTGCTATGAGGAGTGCTTTAGCTTGTGTAAATGCATAATCTTTGGCTTCTGCATACGAAATCTCGTATTTTCGCTTAAATTGTTTAATTTCTTGGGGTAAGTTTTCGCTCAGCTTATCGTAGTACTGATTTAATTCGAATTGCGTCGGTAAATGATAGCTTATCTGTACCTGGAATCTACGTAACAATGCCTTATCAATAATTTCGGCATGATTAGTTGCGGCAATCAATAATACGTTCTGTGGAAGATAGTCGATCAGCTGGATCAAGGTATTGACCAGACGTCTCATTTCACCAACATCTTTGTCATCATTTCCTCGTGCTTTCCCAATTTGATCAAATTCATCTAAAAACAGCACCGCTCTTTCTCGAGTCGCTTTATCAAATATTTGTTTGATATTTTGTGATGTCTCACCAATTCGAGCACATACGATGGTGCTGAGATTAAGTATCAAAATTGGCTTATTCAGTGCCTGTGCTATTGCTTTAGCAGTAGTAGTCTTTCCACAGCCTGAGCTACCTTGTAATAATATCTTATTATTTACAGGAAGTCCATACTGAAGTAGTTCTAAACTGTAGTTGTGCTCTTTTATCAATTGCTGTATGGCATCTCTATTTTCTTGGTTGAGAAAAATATCCGCCAATTCAGTTTTTTCTCCTTTGGTGATGATCAGATCCGAAATATTCATGGCAGCAATTTATTAAATTTTGTATAGAATTAATGATGGTTTTTTAAGAATGACGAACGTTTTACGTTCGCCATCTCTAGTTTACGATCTCCACCAGTGATAGTAGTTATGTAGCCCATCATATTCAAATCCACATCGAGGATATAAGTTATTGCCTACATCATTTGTTTTTTCAGTCTCTAACATCAATCCGCATGCATTCGTTTCCTCGCACCAAAGTTTGCTTCGATCTATCAATGCAATAGAAAGACCTTGACCACGAAAATCGGGGTGAACATACAGATCACTTAGTAGCCATTGTTTCGCTAGTTTTGTGTAATGGAATAATTTGTAAAGTTGAACAAAACCGACTGCTTGATTATCTACCACGACTAAAAATATAGTGGATTCATTGTTGATAAATCTTTCTCGGAGAAAATCCTTTCCTTTTTCCAGATCAGATTCCTGACGGTAAAAAATGCGATAAAGGTTAAATAATGTAGCTGATTCATCTAGATCTGCTAATGTTGCTTGTTTGATTAAAAATGCCATTTGTTTTATTTTTTTGATTGATGTGACAAAATTATCTTTAAATAGGACTATCTTTATGCTCCAGTTTTAAGTTAATCAGTAGTCCAGTATGCTTCCGTTTGAAAACATCATTATCATTGACAGGTCAAGTACTACACCCATTTATCGGCAGGTTGCTCTTGCCATTATCAATGCTATATGTGATAGTGTGCTAAAGCCTGGATCGCATTTGCCCAGTAGCCGTGAATTGTCAAAAACCTTATCTGTTCATCGCAAAACAGTGATTGCGGCTTATGATGAATTGCAGTCTCAGGATTGGATTACTGTTGTGCCCAGAAAATATGTTGCTGTTTCAGCCTGTATCCCAGTACTCAAGGCACAGAAGTGGAGTCAACCTGTAAGACGTGTTACCTATGGGGAGGATTTATCTGTTGGATATAAAACAATAGCAACGGATTTGTTATCTAGATCAACAGATCATTTGAAGACTTTAATGATTGATGATGGCTATCCCGATATCCGTTTATCTCCGATTGATGATTTATTGAAAACCTATCGTACTTTTACCAATCGCAAAACTATTTCTAAAATTGCTAATATCGGCACGGCACAAGGTGTATTAAAACTGCGAGAGCAGCTGGCAAATTATTTAATTGAGTCTAGAGGACTTGCTATGTCTGCGGAGCATCTTCTCATTACTCATGGTGCGCAGATGAGTATTTATCTGGTTGCTCAATTGCTATTAAATGAGAAGTCAAGTATTATAGTAGGTCACCCCAATTATCCTTTAGCTAGCCAAGTGTTTAAAGCGACAGGTGCTGAAGTTATACCGGTTCATGTTGATGCCGAGGGGATTGATACGGATGCGATTGAAGCATGGTGTAAAGTGAAAAATATTGAGGCTATTTATGTGATCCCACATCATCACTATCCAACTACGGTAACTTTGTCTGTAGAAAGGCGTTTGAAATTATTGGCCCTTGCTGAAAAATACGCTTTTATTATTATTGAAGATGATTACGACTACGATTATCATTATACCTCTTCTCCTTATCTACCGTTGGCAAGTGGTCATCATCGAGGAAATGTGATTTATATTGGATCTTTCTCTAAAATATTAGATCCTTCTATCCGAATTGGTTTTATGGTGGCACCACAGCGATTTATCGAACAGTGTGTAGCCTATAGAAGAATGATTGATGTTGGGGGAGATGGATATATGCAACATGCTTTGGCAGAGTTGATCAGTGATGGTGAATTGAAGCGGCACTTGAAGAAAGCAAGAAAATGTTATCGATTAAGACGTGATTATTTGGATCAATTGCTCCGTGAGCGATTGAGTTCATATGTTACATATCGCTTACCGGCTGGTGGTATGGCGATTTGGTTACGGTTAAATCCTGAATATATGATTGAAGATTTATTGTTAAATTGTTCTCTGCAAATTGTTAGAGTTGATGTGGAGCAAAATGCTTTTCGATTTGGTTTTGCATCATTAACACAAATTGAGCTGAATCAGGCAGTTGAGGAGTTAGAAAAAGCATTTAAAATGATAGAATTGACTAAAAGCTGATTATAACTTTATCGGAAGAGTATTTTTGCCCTTTTAATATGCTTTATCGTGTACTTAAAGGGTTAAGAATTTTTATTAAAATGACGTTTTTTCAGTTTTAGTGAGGAATAATTTTGTAAATTAGTGGACTTTTTAAAGGTATTAATTTTAGTGTTTTTAAGAGGTTTATTTATTGATAGTTAGCTGTTTAGAAAAAGGATAAAGGAAGAAGGTATGTACATTATATTTGATACGGAAACAACAGGATTACCCAAACGTTGGGATGCACCAATTACAGATACTGACAATTGGCCGCGCTGTATTCAAATAGCATGGCAGTTACATGATGATATGGGTAACTTGCTGGAGCATGACGATTATTTGATTAGACCTGATGGTTATAATATTCCTTATGATTCGGAGAAGATTCATGGTATTTCTACCGAATTAGCTACTGAGCAAGGCGTTCCGATTCAAGAGGTGCTGGTAAAATTTAATGCTGCTTTGGCAAAAGCCAAATTTGTCGTCGGTCAAAACATTGGTTTTGATTTAAATATCATGGGTTGTGAATTTTACCGTTATGATGTGCAGTCACCTATGGGTGAAATGCCAATCCTAGATACCTGTACCGAAGTTACCGCAAGTTTGTTGCAGCTTCCTGGTGGACGTGGTGGACGTTTCAAATTACCTAATCTAACCGAACTTCACTCTTATCTCTTCGGTGAACCTTTTGCAGAGGCACATAACGCAACTGCCGATGTGGAGGCAACGACACGATGTTTCTTGGAGTTGATTAGGAGAGAAGTTTTTACTCCTGAGCAGCTGCAAACGGATACAGGTTATTTTGTAGATTATAAACAACAAAATCCTCATCCAATCCCAACTGTGGGTCTGAAGCATGTGAATCTAAAAGCTGCTTCCGATGCGATACGTCAACGTAACAAACCAAGTGGCGGTCAAGATGTGGTTATTGATCATGACGTACTGAATGATTTTGAAAATGCTGATTTTGCACATTTACATAACCATTCTCAGTTTTCGGTTCTACAATCAACGATCTCCATCAGCAGTTTGGTGGAAACTGCTGCTAAATATCGTATGCCTGCTGTTGCTCTAACGGATCATGGTAATATGATGGGTGCATTTCATTTTGTTGCGAAAGTTGGAGATCATAATAAGGCAGCTAAGGCCAAGAATGAGGAGTTGGAGGCCGCAGGAGAAAGTCCTACAGAGAAAATCATCAAGCCTATAGTTGGTTGTGAATTTTTTGTATGTGATGATCGTCTGGATAAAAAAAGAAAAGATAATGGTTATCAAATTGTCTTCTTGGCAAAAAATAAAAAGGGTTATCATAATCTTGCAAAAATGGCCTCTGTAGCTTATACAGAAGGATTCTATTATGTTCCCCGTATTGATCGAAAGGTTGTGGAGCAATATAAAGAAGATTTGATTGTACTATCAGGCAATTTGCAGGGTGAAGTGCCAAATAAAGTCTTGAATATTGGTGAAAATCAAGCTGAAGAAGCGCTGCTGTGGTGGAAAGAACAGTTTGGTTCAGATTTTTATATCGAAGTGATGCGCCATGGTCAGGAAGACGAAGACCGTGTGAATACAACGTTGGTGAGTCTGGCCCGTAAACATGATGTAAAACTAGTAGCCACTAATAATACATATTATATCAATCAACCTGATGCACATGCCCATGATATTCTACTATGTGTCAAAGATGGTGAGAAGTTAAGCACACCGAAAGGTCGTGGTCGTGGTTTTCGCTTCGGGCTTCCTAATCAACAGTATTACTTCAAATCTGCCGAAGAAATGAAGAAAATATTTAAGGACGTGCCAGATGCCATCATTAATATTCAAGAAATCGTCGATAAGATTGAGATCTTTACTTTGTATCGAGATGTTCTTTTACCTGCATTTGATATTCCTGAAGAGTTTCAGGTCGCCGAAGATCAGGAGGATCATGGTAAGCGGGGTGAAAATAAATACCTCAGATATCTGACTTTTGAGGGTGCTAAACGACGTTATAAGGATGGATTAACCGACGATATCATAGAACGTCTAGACTTTGAGTTGACTACAATCGAAAAAACAGGTTATCCTGGTTATTTTTTGATCGTGCAAGATTTCATAGCTGAGGCACGTAAGATGGGAGTTTCTGTAGGACCTGGTCGTGGTTCGGCTGCTGGGTCTGCAGTAGCTTATTGTTTGGGAATTACTAATCTAGATCCCATTCAATACGATTTACTATTTGAGCGTTTCTTAAATCCCGATCGTGTATCCATGCCCGATATCGATATTGACTTTGATGATGAGGGCCGAGGTCGTGTGATGCAGTATGTGATTGATAAATACGGTTCTTCTCAGGTTGCGCAGATTATTACCTATGGAACGATGGCAGCCAAATCGTCTATTAAAGATACAGCCAGAGTATTAGACTTGCCTTTACAGGAAGCCAATGAAATTGCAAAATTGATTCCAAATTTGAAGTTGTCGAAAATTTTCAATATGGATGAGAAAGCCTTGAAAGAGACTTTGCGAGCAGATGAATTGGAAGCCGTAAACCGTCTAATCGCCATGTCTGAAGGAGCTGGCTTAGAGGCAGAAACCATTAAACAGGCTCGTGTACTGGAAGGTTCTATGCGAAACACAGGTATCCATGCCTGTGGGGTGATCATTACTCCCGATGATATTACCAATTTTGTTCCGGTCTCCTTAGCAAAAGACTCCGATTTATATGTAACACAATTTGATAACTCGGTTGTTGAGTCCGCTGGCCTATTGAAAATGGATTTCTTAGGGTTAAAGACACTTACCCTGATTAAAGATACGGTGGCAAACGTCAAGTTGAGCAATGGCTTAGAACTGAATCCTGACGAATTTCCGATTGATGATCAGTTGACTTACGAGTTGTTCCAAAGGGGAGAGACCGTAGGGGTGTTCCAATATGAATCTCCTGGTATGCAGAAGCATATGAAGGATCTGAAACCTACTGTGTTTGCCGATTTAATTGCTATGAATGCACTCTACAGGCCAGGGCCGATGGAGTATATTCCTAGTTTTATTAAGCGTAAGCACGGAACAGAACCTATCTTATATGATTTAGATGCTTGTGAAGAGTATCTAAAAGAGACTTACGGAATTACGGTATATCAAGAGCAGGTTATGCTTCTATCGCAGAAATTGGCTGGATTTTCCAAAGGTGATGCCGATGTTTTGCGTAAAGCAATGGGTAAGAAGCAGAAGGCGGTATTGGATAAGATGAAACCTAAGTTTGTTGCTCAAGCTGCAGAAAAAGGACACAATGCCAAAGTGTTGGAAAAAATATGGACGGATTGGGAAGCCTTCGCAAGTTATGCGTTTAATAAATCTCACTCAACCTGCTATGCTTGGATTGCTTATCAAACAGCTTACTTAAAAGCGCATTTTCCGGCGGAATACATGGCTGCAGTACTCTCCAATAATATGAATGACATCAAGCAGGTCACATTTTTTATGGAGGAGTGTAAACGTATGGGGCTGGAAGTGTTGGCTCCTGATGTAAATGAATCTCATTATAAGTTTACTGTGAATGATCGGGGTGCTATTCGATTTGGAATGGGCGCTGTAAAAGGTGTTGGTGCAGGTGCGGTGGATACCATTGTACAAACGCGAGCATCTGGTCCTTATAAATCGGTATTTGACTTGGCCAAACGAATCGATCTGCGCGCAGCAAATAAGAAAGCATTTGAAAGTTTGGCTTATGCAGGTGGGTTTGATAGTTTTCAAAATATGCATCGTGCCCAATATTTTCATGCAGAAGATAATTCAACTGGATTGGAAAAAGCTATTAAGTTTGCTCAACGATTTAAAGAGAATGAAAACTCGGCACAAGTAAGTCTTTTTGGAGGCGATGGTGCAGCCGAACTACCTGAGCCTGTTTTAGCATCTTGTCCACCTTGGGGACTGATCGAGAAATTGAAATATGAAAAAGAAGTGATTGGAATTTATTTGACCAGTCATCCTTTAGATAATTATAAGTTTGAGATCAAGCATTTCTGCCAAAATAAAGTCAGTGATCTCCAACTGATCAATAAGGTGAAGGCTTCTGAGGTAGAAGAGGAAGTATTGCTGGATTTTAATCGAATCAAAAATAAAGAAGTCGTGATCGGTGGAATCATTGCGATGGCTAATCATAGGATTGCAAAGTCCGGTAAACCTTTTGGTTCATTTATTATCGAGGATTATTCCGATTCTTATGAAATCATGGTTTTTGGTGAGGATTATGTCAAGTTTAAGGGTTATCTGGAGGAAGGATATTTTGTTCAGCTTCGTGGGTTAGTGCAGGAAAGATTTAAGCAGGTAGGTAATTGGGGTTTTGAAATTAAAGGCATTCAATTATTATCGGATTTAAGGGAAAAAATGGCTAAAATATTTACAATTAATATTGCGCTACCTGCATTGAACGATATGTTCTTAGAAGAGATGAAGCAAGTATTGGACTCGAATGAGATCGAGGGTGTAGTTCCGAATTGTCAACTGCGTTTCAAAATTTGGGATCCGCAAGATGAAATTTCAATCGAAATGCCTGCTAAATTGAAGCGAATTAATTTGACAAATGAGTTTCTAGAAGCAATAGAGGGATTTGAAGGTGTCAATTACCGATTGAATTAAAAGAAGTCAATTTAATATTACACTTATATTACGTACATCTTTATTATATTTGTTCTTATAAAAGAGTAAATAATAATTAACAAATAACTTCGGTTAAAAAAATAAGAAATATGGCTTTAGAAATTACAGATAGCAACTTTGAAGAAGTTGTTTTGAAATCGGACAAACCAGTTTTAGTTGACTTTTGGGCAGAATGGTGTGGTCCATGTCGTATGGTAGGTCCAATTGTGGAAGAATTGGCTAATGATTACGGTGATAAGGCAGTAATCGGAAAAGTGAATGTAGATGAGAATCCAGAAATCTCAGTTCGTTTTGGAATTCGTAATATTCCAGCTTTATTGTTCTTTAAGAACGGTGAAATTGTTGATAAACAAATCGGAGCTGTTCCAAAATCAGTATTAAGTGAGAAATTAGAGAAGCAATTTTAGTTTTATTGTATAAATCTTGTTAAAAGGGTGAATTTTTTAAATTCATCCTTTTTTTTGTGCTATATATTTCCATATTTATGTATTTTTTAGTCATTTCATTTTTATAATTTCATTTGACATCTATTTTTTTTGATTTTTTTTAAAAAAAATATAGGTTTTACTATATTTTTTGATTTAATTTGGATGTTGATTAATAAAAATAGAAAAAATGATTAAAAAAACAGCTATTCCTTTTTATTTTATGTTAGCTATAGTGCTGTTGTCGCTATTTCTCCCTTCTTTGCCTAAAAATAGTGGTAATTATGAATATAATGGTGCTGATGTCGCGTGGATGCTGACTTCAACAGCCCTCGTTCTTATTATGACGCCTGGTTTAGCCTATTTTTATGGTGGAATGGTCAGAAAAAAGAATGTAATCTCAACCATGTTGCAAAGTTTTATCTGTATGGCTGTTGTTAGCGTGATTTGGGTGGTATTTGGATTTAGTTTGGTATTTGGAGATAGTGTTGGAGGTGTTATTGGTAATCCTATGACGTATTTTATGTTTCATGATGTTCTAGATGGGAAGCCTTGGGTTGGGGCGCCAACGATTCCGTTTGCTTTATTTGCTATGTTTCAATTGAAGTTTGCTATTATTACTCCAGCGTTGATTACGGGTGCTTTTGCAGAGCGAATTCGCTTTACTTCCTATATATTATTTATCTGCTTATTTTTTGTTTTTATTTATGCACCTCTTGCTCATGCCACTTGGCATCCAGACGGATTGCTGTTTAAATTGGGTGTTTTGGATTTTGCAGGTGGTACTGTCGTGCATATGTCAGCCGGACTAACAGCACTTGCATCGGCTATTTATTTAAAACAAGGTCGTGAACCAGGACATCATACGCCAGCCCGTATTACTTATGTGCTCTTGGGTACAGGTATGCTCTGGTTTGGTTGGTTTGGTTTCAATGCAGGTTCAGCATTTTCAGCTTCTAGTCTTGCCTCAACGGCATTATCGACAACAATGACAGCTTCGTCTGCTGCGGCACTCACTTGGATTTTCTTTGATGCTGTACGGGGGACAAAACCTTCAGCCATGGGAACTTGCATTGGGCTTGTTGTTGGGCTGGTTGCTATTACCCCAGCCGCAGGATTTGTAACAGTTCCACATTCTTTAGTTATAGGTGCTGTCGCAGCTATCGTCAGTCGCCTTGTGGTAGATTGGCGTACACGTTCTAAAGTGGACGATACATTAGATGTTTTTCCTTGTCATGGAGTAGGCGGAATCGTTGGAATGATTTTAACGGGTGTATTTGCTCACAAACAGATCAATAGTGCTGTTGAGCATAATGGTTTATTTTACGGTGAGGTTGGTTTATTTCAGGCACATATGATTGGTCTGTTTGCCTCTTCCGCTTTTATTTTGATTGTTGCTTTCTTATTGTTGAAAATAACAGATCTGATTTCACCTCTTCGCACATCGGAAGAAGAGGAATTGATAGGTATGGATATTTCACAACATGCAGAAAAACTATAAAGAATCCTTTCAATTCCCTTTCAATTATGAACGCACAACATCGCTCGATGTGTGCGTTCTTTTTTATTTGACGACTTCCAGCTTAAGTAAATCGATGTCCTGATATTATGAGTGATCGTAATGGTCAAATTTTCTGTCCGACTTTTATTTAATCTCAAAAAACTGACATCACTATTGTTATTTTTTCAAATTAATTGACCGTATTCTACTAATTGAACGAGATCGTCGTTTTTTTGTATGTCAACTTTTTTTGCAATAAAATGGACCTAAATAATGGTTATTATAGGTATTCTTTGTCTTTTTCACGCACTTTGTATGTCTAAAATTAGACAATATTATTATTGTATGAGCGACTATTGCTCTTTATACCATTATTAGTGGATTAATCCAGAAATAATATTAATGGTCAAAGCGACTACAAAAGTATTTAATGCAAAAGAAAGCAGACCATGAAATAAAACCACTCTTCTGATCTTTCGTGAAGAGACTTCAATATCAGATACCTGAAAGGTACAACCTAAAACAAAAGAAAAATACGCAAAATCTACATAATCTGGTTTTTCGTTTCCTGGAAAATCTAGACCTTTCCCTTCAGATCCCTCAGCATAATACAGATGGGCATAATGAAAGACATAAGTCGTATGTACTAAGAACCAAGAGCTGATAATGCTCAAGACACAGATACTAATACTTAAACCTTTGGACATATTAGTTCCTGGGTCTGCTATGATGATGAGCAGTACTGCGAACAGACAAGTGAAGCTGGCTAGTAGAATAAAAATAGAAACAAATAATCTGCTGCCGTCCTCAGAAGCTGCTTTTTTAACGATAAGAGCGACAGGCATTCGGTAGAAAATATACCACGATAAAGCAATGTAAGTAAGACAAAATGTAATCCAAAAGAGCAGAGTGAGCATGAGCAAACCGATGTCATACTGATAGCTAATTGTTGTCGTGATCATACCTGTAAAAAGCGAGATTAAGCTTTTTAGTATCGGATTGGAATCTTGAATAACTTTTTTTATTTTCATCGTTAGCAATCAAATTGGACATCTTGCTTATAGCTACTTTTATCCAGATCGTTATCTTTTACTTGAGATGAAAGAATAAGCATAATGCTGTTTTCTTCGTAATCGGTAGGGGTTGAAATAATAAAATCAAGTTTTCCATCACGATCGATATCTCCTACAAATAATGTCTTGATAAAAGTGTCATTAAACTGTTCAGCTTTGAACATGTTCATTTCAGAATTTCCGTTGACTGAACATGTTAATTTATAATTTTTAACGTCGTGAAAGATTTCCTCGTGGTTTTGATCATTGGTTTGAATATTGGTTCCTACAATGTCACCATATCCTTTTAATAAGTATTTCTGGTTGTTAAAATCATACAGAACAGTTTCTTTAGGCCATATTTCAGCTTTGGTGATCTTTAGGTTTTCAATTTTTCCTGCTTTTAAAAAAGGGAAGTTGAGAAATAGGATGGAATTTCTTTTTGAAATTATTCCTTTCGTAGGTACTCCCGCACATTCACTGAATCCATCTTCTATTTTATAATCGACCTTTGCAAGGTAATATTCCCCTTTTTCCTCATAAAGATCTAGCCATCCTTCATTTAATATTTTTTCAGGATCTTCTGAATACTCGTCCATCCGATAGGTATCTATCATGAATATGGATGCTTCATTACTGGGAGAGGTTTTGATGCTTGGACTGTTCACCGCATTGGTGTCGCTGCTTGTTTCGATAGCAGCAGTGTCATCAGGAGTTGTTGTCTTATTAATCTGGTTCTGGTTTTGACAGGATTGAAAAATAAGTGTTATAAATAGTGCTGTCAGGCTTAAATATTTCATCGTGCATTATAATTTGAATAATTAAATATAGAAATTATAATGCACGATGTAAATAAACTTTCTTAATCTGTTAACGCTTCCTTCAGAATACGGAATGAATCAAGGCATTTTTGATCATCATAAATATAAGATATGGCCATAAGTTCATCTATTTGCAGCTTTTCGATAAACGGTTCCAATTCACGTCTGATGGTCTCTTTGTCTCCTATGAAGCTACAGGACAACATATTGTCAGCCGCCTGCTCGATACTAGGAATCCCTTTATAGATCACTTCAAATGTGGGAGGAGATAGGGGGGCTCTAGTATTAGTCAGGATACCTGCAAATAAATTTTTTACACTTGTTGATTGTAATTCTGCTTCTTCTGTTGTTTTAGCCGCTATAACATTGACACAGACTATAAAATATGGTGCTGAAAGACTTGCCGACGGTTTGAAATTTTGATGATAAATCTCACTTGCTTTTGCTAGTTGAGCAGGTGCAAAATGGGCAGCAAAAGCATAAGGTAAACCTAGACTAGCGGCTAGATAAGCACTATCAGTACTTGATCCTAAGATATATAAAGGCACATTTAAGCCCTCAGCCGGAAAAGCACGGACTTTTGAATCTGCATTATCGTCACTGAAATACTGTTGTAGTGCAGCTACGTCTTGTGGAAATTGATATGCCGTATTGAAATTATTGCGGCGGAGTGCCATAGCCGTTTCCTGATCTGTACCAGGTGCACGACCTAATCCCAGGTCAATACGATTCGGATATAAAGTTTCCAATGTTCCAAATTGTTCTGCAATGACTAAAGGAGAATGGTTTGGGAGCATAATACCTCCTGAACCGACCCGAATACTTTTTGTATTGGCAGCAATATGTTGAATCACTAAGGATGTAGCAGAGCTAGCTATATACTCCATATTATGGTGTTCTGCTACCCAGATTCTTTTATATCCTAACTGCTCAATATGTTGCGCTATTTTTATGGTTCTGTTGTATGCTTCTGATGTTGTGCAACCTTTTTTGATTGGCGCAAGATCTAAAGCTGATAAAGCAATATTTCTCATAAAATAAAATTATAGTTTATTTTACAGAACTATGTAATGATAATGTCGCTTTACTATTTTCGTGTCGCGTGGATGACAATTAGCTCATCTGCAGCGTCAGTTATAAAAAAACTATGTAACTCGCCGCCGTCAGTGATCTTAAATTTTTTCTTCAGCACTTCGGTTTTCAAAGGAAAATTTTTAGCAACAGCATTTGTTTTTAATTTCTCTTTAGATTTTTTGAAGATGGAAAACGGAATGACTTCGGAAATTTCATAGATTTTTCCTAAAAAATCCTCATCATAAATATCAGACGTGTAGAGATGTGTATGTTGGTGTATTTTTTTGAGATTAAAGGCTTTTGTAATACTCTTAAAAGCGCCAGCTTTAGTGAGACACACATCAGGTTCGTAAAGGTAACGCAGTGGCTGCGAAAAGCAAACTGCTGTATCAGCTTCTTCTTGTTGAGTAAAAGAAAATTGTTGGATTTTCTCCCCAAAAATTCGGACAGCAGTGATATTGGGCTCACCTACGAAATCTTTTTTTTGTACAAATAGCAATTCTTTACAGTCATTTTGAAGGCTCACCACGTAGATATCTTTGACATGATGCAACTCTGATCGTGCTGCAGTAATATCCAAAAGAGGAGCTACCTTAGTGATGATATGATCTGCCCGCTGCAACAACTCTTGTTGCAATACTACGATATTGGGTTCGCAGTCACTTAGCATAAAAACCTTTTGTTGCGCTACTCTTCTTGACGGGTCGATATAGATGTAGTCTATCTTAAGGTCCTTATTTTCAAATATAAATTTCACTCCATCTGAAGCAATTATATCTATATTATCGGCCTGTAATTGCTTCGCATTATACTTCGATATGGCTGCAAGTTCGGTATTAATTTCACAGGAGATGACTTTTTGAGCTCCTTGAGCAAAATAGTAGTCATCGACCCCAAAGCCACTTGTGATATCGATTAATGTCTTATTAGGTTCTATTAGCGATGCTTTAAAGCGCGCAGTCTTCTCAGAAGAGCACTGTTCTAAGTTTAGCTTATCGGGATAATAGATACTTTCAGTTTGTGCCCAAAGAGGTATTTTTTTTCGACAGCGCTGTTTTCCATCTATCTGTGAAGCAAGTTCAGAGGATGTTATACCTTCAAAAGGAGATTTTTTTAATGCCAGTGAAGCTGAAGATTCATGTTCATGTTGATGTATAAAATCTTGAACCTCCCTTTGAAGGATATGTATATTCATTTATATTTTTTTAACAAGGAGCTGACATGTATAGGTATCTTTCAATTCGCTTATCACTTCTTTATTGACCAAGACACGATTGATCGTTTCTTGATTGTAATAGCGTATTGTGATTAATTCTAAACCTGTTTCAATATTTACCTTAAATTTCTTTTTCAATTCCTCCAAGACATCAATAATGTTTTGTCCAGTATCATCAACAGCTACTGAAAAATTAATAGCACTATTATGCATCATATTAAGTTTGATTCGAAATTGATGAAATAAATTAAAAATATCACGTAAATTATCTTCTACTATAAAAGAAAAGTCACGTGGTGATATAGAGATCAATATTTGATTCACTTTAAAGATAAAAGAAGGTACCGGTAAGGATACATTTGTACTTTTGATCTTCGTGCCGGGTACTTCTGGATTTAAAAAAGAGCGGACATTCAATTGAATATTTTTGTTCTGTAGCGGTTTAATTGTTTTTGGATGAATGACAGTCGCTCCATAATAAGTCAACTCAATGGCATCGGTGTACGATAATTCGGGTATAAGCTCCGTTTTCTCAAACCATTTGGGATCTGCATTTAAAACACCAGGTACATCTTTCCAAATGGTAACATGCTGCGCATCGAGACAAGCTGCAAATATAGCTGCAGAATAATCTGATCCTTCACGTCCTAATGTCGTTGTGAAATTTTCTGAAGTAGAACCAATGAAACCCTGTGTGATACCTACATATTCTTGTAGGATATGTGGAATCTCTGCTTGAATGATAGCCTCTGTTTTCTCCCAGTTGACTTGTGCTTCGGTGTAGGTATTGTCGGTCATGATATAATTCCGAGCATCCAGCCATTTTGAATTTACGCCGATATGATTTAAATAAGCAGCTAATATTTTAGAAGAAACGATTTCCCCTGTAGATACGATTTGGTCAAATAGATAATCAAAAGAATCTTGCGGTTCTTCTTCCAATATCCATTCAATTTCAACAAAACAATTCGCGATTTCATCAAAGATAGGATGATTGTGGTCTTCGAATAGATCTGACAAAATGTTAAAGTGAAATACTTTAGCCTTTTCTAACATTTCAAAAGCTTCACCGGTGTTGTGGTAATATGCTTTAGTTACATCTTCTAATAGATTGGTTGTTTTACCCATTGCCGAAACAACGACTAATAAAGCCCCTACTTTATATTTAGAAATGATATATGCTGAATTTTTTACACTTTCAGCATCTTTGACTGATGCGCCACCAAATTTAAAAACTTGCATCGATATGATTTACGTTGAGGTTGATTGCTAATTAATACTATTGATATATGTCAAGCCCTTGTTTGAAATCAAGTGCTTAATATCTTTATATGGAACTTCTAGGGTTGTATTTCCCCCAGAGTAAGGTTTTATTTCATATACATTGTAATAGAACAGCAGGCTTTCTTTTGTTAAAGCAAAATTATTCGCAAGTGTGAAATTGCCTGATTCAAAAAAGTATTTGTCATTTAAAGATTCTGTCATCGATAATTTTTCCAATTTGCGAAAATATTTTTCTGCAATTTTAGTCAATTCTTTCTGATTTTTCTCATCGACAATATCAACAAGCGTTATTTTTTGATCTGTTTTGATATCAAAATGATTGAACAAGGTGAAATGATCGCCATGGGCTCCACCCGTATATTCGGTTTGATTAGTTTCTATACTGATAAACCTAGGCGTATTTTGATAAACTTTGGCGTGAAGATCTCTAAACCAAGTAGCAGAAGACTGTCCGTTATTTTCTTCTACATACTCATCGTAAGCATCCACAAATCTCTTCGCTGCAATATGTATTTCAGAGTCACCTTCTAGATTAATGGAATGGCTCAATAAGCTATTGATCATTGTATCTTTAAAAGCTGGATATCTTGCTTTAAAAAATGTGGTATCGATCTTTTTACCTTCTTTTACAAAAAAGCTACTATACCTATGCACTTCCTTCATATCATAATGGAGCGTATCACCACTAACTCTTTGTGCTGTTTCTCCTTGCTCACTTGTACAGGAAGTACTGCCCAATAAAGTAAATATAATATAGAGGTATAAATAGTGTGCTGGTTTCATGTAACTTAACCGTTCTTTTATCTTTTAATATGTGATTGATACATTAATCCATGCTGCATCGAAGTCCGCTTTATATTTCTTGTAGAATTGAATTGCAGGTTCGTTCCAGTCTAGGACCTGCCATACCATGCCGTGATATCCTTGGGATTTACCTAAATTAAGAGTTTCTTCGAAAAGTTGTTTGCCAATTCCATAGCCACGCATACTTTCTGTCACAATCAAATCCTCAAGATAGAGCCTTCTTCCTTTCCAAGTGGAATAACGAATGTAATATAAGGAAATTCCTACAATTTTCTCGTCAACTTCTGCAACAAAAGCTCCCCAGACAGGATTTTTTCCAAATCCCGCATCTAGAAACTCTTCCATAGAGACAGTTACCTCATCGGGTGCTTTTTCAACTACTGCAAGTTCACGAATTAATTCGAGCATCCTCACACCATCTGCTACAACAGCAGGCCTAATAATAGCTTTAGTCATTATTTTTGAAATGTTTGATTACACGTTTGCCAAAAATGGTGCTACCTAATCTGATCATGGTTGATCCTTTCTCTATCGCTAATTTATAATCCGATGACATCCCCATGGACAATGTATCAAAACTTTCATTTTTACGGTAGAAGCTTGCTTTAATCCCATCATAAAGTGACTTTAATTCATAAAACTCTTCTTTTATTTCCTTTTCATTTTCCGTATTTGTCGCTATACCCATTAAACCTCGGATGTTAACATGTTTTAAAGCTAAAAATTCTTCATCACGCAACATTTCAATCAATTCGGCATGATCAAAACCAAACTTTGTATCTTCCTCAGCAATATGTACTTGAAGTAAACAATCAATAACACGTTTGTTTTTAGCAGCTTGCTTGTCGATTTCTTTTAAAAGTTTGAGCGAATCCACAGCATGGATAAGCGTCACGAAAGGAGCGATGTATTTAACTTTATTGGTCTGAAGATGACCAATCAGGTGCCATTCGATATCTTTTGGCAAGGATTCGTATTTTTCAACCAGTTCTTGTACTAGATTTTCACCAAAAACTCGCTGCCCAGCTTCATACGCTTGCATGATATCTTCATTCGGTTTTGTTTTTGATACAGCGACTAGTTGAACGCCGAGCGCTTTAACTTCTAAATTAATCGCTTCTAGGTTGCTTGCAATACTCATGATAATTGTATATTTAAGAATTCAAAGGGTGCCAAATGTCAGCCCTTTTTATAAATTTGTACAAAATTACGAAATGCAACGATTAATACTGAATGTACTTGCTCTGATTTTTTTATTTGTTTCTTGTAAAAGTACGAATGAGAAAGATATTATCCCGAAAAAGGATTTTGTGAAGGTCTTGACTGAGATTTATATAACAGACTCTTATTTATCAACATTAGATGCTGATAGTGCAAGGAAAGTTATTTTTCCACTTTATGACAATACTTTTAAGAAGTTCGATTTAGACTCGACTACTTTTAAGAAAAATTTATCTTTTTATGCGAGTGATGCCGAGTCGATGAATAAGATATATGAAGAGGTTGGGAACAACTTAAAAAAGATGAATGAAGGATATATCAAGGCAGATCAGTCTAGGATGGATTCTGTACGCAGAAAGGATTCTATTCGGACGGCACTCTTTCAGGATAGCTTAACGCGTGTAAATGACTTTATTGCTTTATATGAACGGCAAAAGAAATTGATTTTGAACTACAAACCGGATAGTACAAAGTGGGATTACAAAAAGGCATCTCAAGATTTTTATGATCAGACAGGATTAAAGGGGAACCTGAATTTGGGTACATTTCTACTTAAACATATTCCACCTCCAGTAAAATCGTCGATTGATTCGACAGCTGTACCGAAAGTAGAAGCTAAGTCTATTCGTAATGATCAAAGACCTGAAATGGAATCTGTAAAGGTTTCGGAAAATGTACCTGTGCGTACTGATATTAAGGAGGTGAAAAAACCGGAGAAACCTCCTGTACTATTGGATGCAAAATCCAGTCAAAAGCTGGAAATTTTGCCTCATAAACCGGTTAAATAAATTTTAATTAAAACATGATTTATCCTAATAACGCAAGTGATAAACTCGGTTTTGCCGAGATAAAGGAATTGATAAAACAAAAATGTATCAGTGAGTCGGGGCGTGATTTGGTTGATAAAATACAACCACAAACTCGATTTGACCAAATTGATAAATTTTTACGTCAAACTAACGAATTTAAACATCTACTGACCAGCGATGATGCATTGCCGGTAGATCACTTATATCCCATTCGCGCTTTGGTCGAAAAAGCCAAAGTAGAAGGTGCTTTTTTAATGGAAGAGGAGTTCCATCGTGTGCTGCTTTCACTAAAAACTGTGTATGCCATTATCCGTTATTTTAATGATCGCCAAGGGCAATACCCTAATTTAGAATTATTATTTGAGCACTTGCCCATTGAAAAGCAGATTATCCGTGATATTGAAATGATTATTGATGATCGGGGGAAAATGAAGCATAATGCTTCACGTCTGTTGTTAGATCTTTCTCAAAGCATATTAAAGGCTGAGCAAGAGGCGCGCAAGCGAATTGATATCATTTTTAAGAGTGCACAAAATAGTGGCTGGACAGCTGATGGCAATCTGACGATACGTGATGGTCGCTTATGCATTCCTATTCTAGCGGAGAACAAGCGCAAAGTTAAGGGCTTGATTCATGATGAATCAGCTACTGGACAAACTGCTTATATTGAGCCAGAAGAAGTATTTCACCTTAATAATAAGGTGAGAGATTTGGAGTTCGAACGCAGACGTGAAGTAATCCGTATTCTTGTTGAATTAACAACTAAACTACGACCACATATACCTCTGATGTTGGCATACGACGGATTGCTCACTAAGGTCGATTTTGTCCGATCTAAGGCTTTGTTTGCATTAGATATTGAAGCTGAAATGCCTGAGTTATCAAAAGAAGCAGAAATCAATCTGGTCAATGCTCGTCATCCGTTGTTAACATTGAATGCTCAGCATGACCGTGGTACAATTGTTCCGCTGAATATAAAGATTGACGAAGTACAACGTGTTATAGTCGTATCTGGCCCCAACGCAGGAGGTAAGTCAGTTTGTATGAAAACGGTAGGATTGATGCAGCTGATGCTTCAATCAGGACTATTGATACCAGCAGATGCCAATTCTAAGGTGGGTATATTCAAACAAATATTTGCTGATATTGGAGATGACCAGTCTATCGAAAGTGATTTAAGTACCTACAGTGCCCATTTATCAAAAATGAAGTATTTTACCGAGTTCGCCACTGCGCGCACCTTGGTTTTGATTGATGAATTTGGTACAGGAACTGACCCGCTCTTTGGAGGTCCTATCGCAGAGGCTGTGCTGGAGGTATTGAATAAAAAGAATATTCGTGGTGTGGTAACGACTCACTATTCCAATTTGAAAGTATTTGCAAATCAAACAACTGGTTTAGAAAATGCATCCATGCTATTTGATAATGTAGCCATGAAACCTTTGTATATTTTACAAATCGGAAAGCCAGGAAGTTCATATGCTTTTGAAATCGCTCAAAAAATTGGACTGAATAAAGAGATTATTCATTTAGCAAAACAAAAGGTCGGTACTCATCAAAAAAAGGTGGATACGCTGTTGGTTGATCTAGAGCGGGAGAAGAAAGAAATATTTGATACTAAATCCGCAATCACAAAAAGAGAAAAGGAATTGATTCGAATAAAATCAGAATATGAAGAACTTCAAAATTATTTGGAGGAGAATAAAAGGACGATTCTAAAAAAAGCTAAGGAAGAAGCACAGCTACTGTTAAAAAATTCAAATAAATTAATTGAAAACACGGTATCCGAAATAAAATCTGCACAAGCTGATAAGGAGAAAACAAAAGAAATCAGAGCAAAGCTAGACAGTTCTTTTGCTACGATTCTTCCTAAAGATAAAAAGGTGGATAAAAAGCCTGTTACTGTTGCAGATCTTACAGAGGAAATTGCTGTTGGCGATTGGGTCAAGATTATTGATTCTGAAAACGAAGCTGTAGTATTAGAAATTGCTAAAAACAATCTGATTTTGGCGATGGGAGAATTGCGAACAGTCCAAAAACGTAAGAATGTCATTAAATTAGCGGGTAAAGACTTGAAAAAAGCAGCAAGGGCTGGTTCTAAGACATTATCGGCACATGCTGTAGCTGATTTTAATCCGGAGATTGACGTTCGTGGTATGCGAACTGAGGATGCCCTATATGAGCTTGAGAAAGTATTAGATAGAGCAGTAATGATTGGTTATCCTTCTTTGAAAATTATTCATGGCAAGGGTGATGGTATTTTACGTAAATTTATTCGTGACTATTTGAGAAAGTATAGTCATATTTCCAGATTTGAAGATGAACATCAGGATCGTGGAGGTGATGGTATAACATATGCCTATTTATAATATTCTTCGATTGCTATGGACTCTTTGCTAAGTTTTTTTGATAATCAATATATCTGGAATGTACTGGTATCCATATTTTGTGGTGCCATTATTGGTTTTGAAAGGGAATATAGAAATAAGGCGGCTGGATTTAGAACCATCGTATTGATCTGTTTTGGATCAGCCGTTTTTACTGTAGTTTCTAAAATGATGGGGGGCAGTGGAAGTGACGATCGTATTGCCGCTAATATTGTTACAGGTATTGGTTTTATTGGTGCTGGTGTTATATTTAAAGGAAAGCTATCGGTCAAAGGTTTGACGACATCTGCGGTTATATGGTCGACCGCCGGCCTTGGTATGATCGCTGGAATCGGAGAAACAAAACTCGCTTTGTTCTTCACCTTTTTTATGGTGATTATTTTATCCTTATTTCAAGAAATTGAACTGATGTTATCACGATATTACTTAATACGTACCGTCCATGTTCGATTTGTAGACTGTGACTTTGAGCATGTTGCAAACTTTGAAAATGAAGCCCATACATTTAAGGTCAAATATAATCGGAAAACAATTGAAAAGCTGGATGGCGAGTTGGCTATTATTTACGATTTATCTGGAAAAATGGAAGATATCAATAAATTCAATGAAAGGTTGATCCATTTTAATCCGGTGAAGGAATTTTATTATAATTAAACAATACGCTGATTTTTAGGTTGCAGATGAAGAGCTTTTTATTCAACAATCATTTGAAGGTTGTTCTATATTTAAGCTTATTTAAAGCTATAATCAACAGATTTCGGTTGTAAATATTTTGGAAAAGTTTTTTCTAGCCAATTTTTAAAATCATCTTGATCAAATACAGCATCATTTTTTAATGTAAGCTTTAATCTTAATTCAGGGGTTAAAATCTCATTCTTGTAAATGATCACTCTGGCCTCAATTATAGATGGATATGCAGTAATCTTTTTAGCAAGTTCATCACCATGTACAACATGTCCTCCGATATTACTCGAATCGTTCATGCGGCCTAGATAATATAATAAACCATTTTTATCCATTCGAATAAAGTCACCCGTGCTGAGATATTGCCGTTTAGATCTATCCTGTATCCAAGGGCACCTTATTTGAAGTTCCTGATTTTCCTGTAAACGGTATTTGATACCTTTTAGGAATCGGCCGATAGTGCTGTTGTTCATTATTAAATCTTGTTGGGTGGCGATACTGCATATACCTAACTCTGTCGTGCCATAAAGGTTGAAGATTTTGGTGGTCGGGTATTGATTTAGAATAAAAGATACCCACGTCGGTTCAAGCTTATCCCCACCTGAAATCAGGCATTTACAAATACCCAAAGCTTGATAATCTGCGGCGATAATTTTAGTCATCATAGCAGGCAAGATAACTAAACAGTCGATACGATTGTTGATGATGGATTGAGCGATGACTTTTGAACTAAACTTTCCTGTGAAGTGGATATCTTGTTTGAGAAATAGCCCTAATACTAAACTTGCGAGACCATAGCCATGATAAAAGGGAACAGTGATCTGACAGGATGAATAACGAAGTAATTCTAATCTGGAAATCAGTTCAATAAATGGATTCCATATTTTAGTAATATTAAGCTTGCGTTCTACAGGACTTGGCATATTGGAAGTTCCTGTACTTAAAATAGTTATTTTTCCATTATTACGTTTAAATCTTTTTGTTGCTACATGCGGATTATATGAATTTATTTCATCAAAAGAATAACAGTTCGATTGCCTATTGATATTTTTTAACCGCTGTATATGATCTGTAATAATCAATGTCGATCTATAATTTTGTAAAATAGTTTCTAATTGATTTTCAGATAGGTGAGGGCTGATGATAACAATTTCTTTTGTCAGGGCCGAGAGTGCAAATAAGTATTTTATAAAATCAAAGCTATTATCAGCTAAAAGCACAACTTGATCATCAATTTGATTCGAATGAAATGTTCTTAATTTTTCAATAACAGAAAATGAGTCATGATACAATTGCGCATAGTTAATCTTGCGATTACCATCATTCAAATAACTGTGTTCTGAATTTCTTACAGATTTTAATAGTGTAAAAAGATTAATGCCAGATTTGAAAGTGTGCCATATTGATTTTATTAGCTGTTTTGAAAAACTGAATTGCTTTTTTAATACCATGATAACCTGATTAGAATCTATCCCAAAATTTCCGAATAAAAAAGCCAATTGTAATGGGAAAAATAGCCCACCACGGTCTAGAATAACTAGATGCACCCATCAAAAGTTTCAAAATACGTAACGCTGCTTCATTTCTCTCCATTGCAGGCATATTTTGATACGTCACATTAGGGGTAATCATTTTTGTTTTTACCAGTGGTAAATATATGGTCTTCAACCGAATATTCATTTTTCTCCATTCCGATTGATTCGATCGACAATATTGATCGAAAGCTGTTTTTGATGCCTGATAAGCTGCCCATTTTTCTATTGGCAATAGCAATACATTTAAAGCTGAAACATTTACAATCTGCCCACATTGTTTTGATAAAATAGGAGTAATGGCCAATGTTATTTTTACAGGTGCTAAATAATTAAGCGCATTTGTTCGGGTAAAATCGTGATAACGGAATAATGAATGTTGCAGTGAGCGTTGGATCGATTTACCAGCATTGGAAATAAAGATGTCGATCGGTGTTTGTTGCGTGCGGATATGCTCAATAAGTTGATCTACCTGTTCTTCTTGATACAGGTCGGCAACAAAGATCGAAGCAGTTGAATTGTGGTTTATAATAATTTCTGCAACCTCATCTAATCGCTTTTTAGAGCGACCGACAAGGATTAAATGGACATTAAATTTTGAAAAGAGTAATGCACATGCTTTTCCAATACCATCGCTTGCTCCGGTTATTAAAATTGTTTTTCCTCGGAGGAATGCGCTAGCTTTCCCTTCATTCAAAAAAACCTTCGGGAAGATGATACTTTCAATCCAGTTGATATTCACAATACTAAGATAAAAAAAAGGTATACAATAAAGCTTGTCTATTGTATACCTGATATCTTAATTTTCGATTATTAGTCTTCTAATTCCATGATTTCTTCCGCGAGTTCTTCCCAATTCTTTTGCAATTGCGTTAATTCTGCTTTAGAAGAGTTATAGTTACGCGTGTATTCTTGTAGTTTAATCGTATTTGAATAAATTTCTTCTTTTGCTAAATCTATTTCTAAATTTTTGACAATAAGTTCTTTTTCAACCACCTTTAACTCTAATGCAGCGAGCTCTTTGTTCTTTTTACTGATCAATTTGAATTTATCATCAGTAGGAGCAACTTTGACTTTTTTAGGTTCCTCTACAACTACTTTCTTCTCTACTTTTTTTTCTTCAGGTTTGATTATCCGTTTCGAATTCCAATCCTCAAATTCTTGGTAAGTTCCTGGATATTCTTTGATCTGTTTATCTTCGATATACCATATTTTGTTGGCAACGTGATCTAGAAAATACCTATCGTGCGATACAACGATCAAAGTACCTTCAAATTGCTGCAGTGCTTGGATCAGAATATTGACCGATTGCATATCCAAGTGATTGGTAGGCTCATCGAGGGCTAAGAAGTTGGCATCAGCAGTTAATGCTTTTGCTAGGGCGACGCGAGATTTTTCACCCCCGGAAAGGACCTTAATCTTTTTGAATGCATCATCACCAGAAAATAAGAAACAACCTAAAATGGAGCGCAGTTCGGTGTCCGTATGTTTTGGAGCAAATGCTTGCATCTCCGCGATAATGCTATTTTCTAAGTGTAGAGCCTCTAACTGATGCTGCGCAAAAAACGTTTGAGATACATTATGACCATGTT
This sequence comes from Sphingobacterium sp. UBA6320, assembly GCF_002440335.1. NCBI lineage: Bacteria > Pseudomonadati > Bacteroidota > Sphingobacteriia > Sphingobacteriales > Sphingobacteriaceae > Sphingobacterium > Sphingobacterium sp. UBA6320. The sequence continues at coordinate 277,254 of NZ_DJTA01000008.1, forward strand.
CAGATTTTCCTTCATAATCTGGATCTGCACCTGCCACAATACGTAATAAAGTAGATTTACCTTTACCATTAGCACCAATCAGAGCAATCTTATCACCCTTTTCAATGATTCCCGCCGTATTTCTTAAAATTTCTAGATTAGGATATGCTTTAGACACATTTTCTAGAGTAACGACATGTCTTCCGGATGGTTTTGAAAATTTGAAGCTGAAGTTTACTGTTGGATTATCATCATCCACATCTTCTACTTTCTCCATTCTATCCAAAGCTTTAATACGAGATTGTGCCATCTTCGCTTTCGAAGCTTTCGCGCGGAAACGTTCGATAAGACGTTCTTCTTGTTTGATTTTGGCCTGTTGGTTCTTGAATTGACCAGCCTGAATCTCACTTCTTAATGCTTTTTCTTCTAAATAGAAACTGTAATTACCAGCATAAAGTGTTAACTTCCCTTTACGTGATTCTACGGTTTTTTTAATAATACGGTCTAAGAAGTACCTATCGTGAGAAACAATCACGATAGCACCTTCAAATCCCTGTAGGTAGTTTTCTAACCATTTGATGGAAGGTAAATCCATGTGGTTAGTTGGCTCATCCAGTAATAAGATGTCTGGAGTTTGCAATAAGATTCTGGCCAGCATGACACGCATGCGCCATCCACCAGAGAATGTTGCTAAAGGACGTTTTTGCTCATCTTCTGAAAAACCTAGTCCCGCTAAGATCTCATGCGCACGAAATTCGATACTGTAGCCGTCTAAAGCTTCAAATTCCATTTGCTTATCACTTAGTTTATTTAGAATATCGTCAGAATAATCTGTTTCTAATTTTTGGAGTAGATTTTCTATTTCTGAATGTAACTGATTTTGACGTTCAAAAGCCTCCATCGCAACATGTAAAATACTTTTATCAGAATGATAAGATAATAAATCTTGGTTTAAGTATCCAATCTTTAAGTCCTTAGCCATCGATATACTACCTGAGGTAGGTGTGTATTGTCCTACTATCAATCGCAATAATGTTGATTTACCAGTACCATTTGCACCAATTAGACCTACTTTATCTCCAGGTTTAATATGCCAGTTGGCCTCATCATACAATGCGCGAGAGCCTATTTCGAATGTTAAGTTATTTATTGATATCATTTCGATTGCAAAAGTAATGAAATTTCTTCTTCTTTGTCTACCTTTGTGTATATGTACAAGCTGGTAAAACCTATTTTCTTTTCTATGGATCCCGAATCTGCTCATCATACGGTGACAGGGGGATTAAAAATGTTCTCAAAAATTTGGGGTGCAAAAAAATTATTAAGTAATCTCTACACTTATGAAAATCCAAATTTAGCACGTGAAGTATTTGGTCTAAAGTTTAAAAATCCTGTTGGATTGGCTGCTGGATTTGACAAGAATGCGGAGTATATCACGGACATGGCTAACTTCGGTTTTGGTTTTATCGAGATCGGCACGGTTACCCCTAGACCACAACCTGGAAATGATCAACCTCGTATGTTCCGTTTAATCCCAGATAAAGCATTGATCAATCGAATGGGCTTTAATAATCAAGGTGCTGATGTTGCGGCCAACCGGTTGAAACATCTATCTGTAGAAGATCGAAAAGGATTACTGATCGGTGGAAATATTGGTAAAAATAAGCTAACACCTAATGAACAAGCGGTAGATGATTATATCTATTGTTTCAATGCGCTGTTTGATTATGTTGATTACTTCGTTGTCAACGTAAGTTCTCCCAATACGCCAGGATTACGGGATTTGCAAGAAAAAGAGCCGTTAAAACATATTTTAAATACACTTCAAAATCTCAATGAAAAGAGGGAAAATAAGAAACCAATTCTTTTAAAGATTGCTCCGGATTTGACCGATAGTCAATTGGATGATATTGTAGAAATCGTTCAAGAGACGGGTATTGCAGGTGTAATTGCGACTAATACGACGATCTCTAGAGCAGGATTGCGTAGTGATGAAAATTTAGTAAAAGAGATGGGAGGAGTCAGTGGAGCACCATTAACCAAGCGCTCTACAGAAGTGATTCGTTATTTGTCTAATAAGTCAAACCGGTCATTTCCAATAATTGGAGTAGGAGGTATACATTCTGCTGCCGATGCAATTGAGAAAATGGATGCAGGAGCAAGCCTTGTGCAGATTTATACCGGCTTCATTTACGAAGGACCTTCATTGATATCTAATATTTGCAAAGGAATTGCTCAAGCTGGAAAATAAAATTTGAGTTTAATAAAAAAGAGCGGTCTTCGC